>JAOAEA010000072.1 GCA_026417035.1 Burkholderiales bacterium | reverse complement strand
CTCCACGCCGGCCACCTGGCGCTGGTGGCGCGGGCGCGGGCGGAGTGCGACCTGGTGGTGGCTTCCGTCTACGTCAACCCCCTGCAGTTCGGCGCCAACGAGGACTTCGACCGCTATCCGCGCACCTTCGCCGCCGACTGCGAGAAGCTCGCGGCCGCCGGCACGGACGTCGTCTTCGCGCCCGACGAGCGCGAGATGTACCCCGAGCCGCAAGGGTTCACGGTCGAGCCGCCGGAGATCGGCCGGATCCTCGAGGGCGAGTTCCGCCCCGGGTTCTTCCGCGGCGTGGCGACGGTGGTGTTGAAGCTCTTCGCGATCGTACAGCCGCAGGTCGCGGTGTTCGGCAAGAAGGACTATCAGCAGCTGCGCGTCGTGCAGGCGATGGTGCGGCAGTTCAACCTGCCCATCGAGGTCGTGCCCGGCGAGACCGCGCGTGCGGCCGACGGGCTCGCGCTCTCCTCGCGCAACAGCTACCTCTCGCCGGAGGAGCGCGCCGAGGCGGTCCGGCTCCACCGCACGCTCGCGGGCGTCGCCGCGCGGCTCGCGGCCGGCGAGCGGGACATCGCCGGCCTCGAGCGGGAGGCCGTCGCCGCGCTCGCGGCGCGGGGCTGGGCGCCCGACTACGTCGCGGTGCGCCGGCAGTCGGATCTTCTGGCCCCTGCGGGCGACGACCGCGACCTCGTGGTGCTCGCGGCCGCGCGCCTGGGCGGCACCCGCCTCATCGACAACCTCGAAGTGACGCGCTGACCCGGCCCGCGGCGGCGCTGCCCGTTCTCCGACAGGCCGCGACGCGTGGCCGACGGCTTTTCGTCGCCGCGCATCGGCTGGCCGCCGCGCGCCGTCCCCGACCGCGTGCCGCCGCCGGCGCGGCCGTGCGGTAGTTGGCGCGCCGGCCAGCCTGCCCGGCAATCCGTCACGCTCCCGCGCGCCTGTCCCGCCCGCTGGCCCGCGAGTTGCAGAGCCCCTTGCGCTAACGGCTCGCTCAACGCGGAGATCGGACAAATGCTGGAGTGGCTCTGCCTCGTCGCGGTGATGGCCTTCGTGGCCACCCGGCTGCAGCCGCGCGGCCTGCAAAGGGCGCGCGAGGATCTCGCCGCGCGCATCGCCCCGGCGCGACCGGCCGCGGCGTCCGCCCCGGTGCGCGTCGTGCCGCGGCTCACCATCGCCGGCACCGAGCGCCCGCGGCTCGCCTCGACGGGCTTCGTGAAGGGCTTCGGCATCGAGCCCGCGAGCCTCAAGGACCTCTCGGTGTACCGCGGCGCCGCCGAGCGCTTCCCGGTCGCCATCGCCGCGATCCTTTCCGACCTGCACGAGGCCGGCCAGGCGGTCGGCGACGCGGTCATGGAAGTCATCCACCACCACCGTCCGCTCGCCGCGGACGAGGGCGTGTATTTCGCGCTCGTGCAAGCGCACGAGAACGCCGAGCCGCGCGTCGTGGCCTTCGTCGACCGGCTGCGCGCGCGCTAAAGAACTCTTCTGGGGAGAGGAGTGCCTTCGGGCCGCCGCGAGGCGGCCGCTTTTTTTTCGGCGACGGCCGGCGCGCCCTTCAGGCGCGGATGAAGGACGCGACCTCGGGATCGCGGCGCAGCGCGGCGAGATCCTCGGCCGTCGGCAGCTCGGGCCGGTCGCGCTCGGCGTTCACCATGCAGAGGAAGCCGAGGGGCGCGCCACCCTCGGCGCGGAACTGGTGCCAGGTGCGCGGCGGGATGTGGACGAGGTCGTGCGCCCGCACCGCGTGGACGCGGTCACGGACGAGGACCCGGCCCCGGCCGTGCAGGATCATCACGGCGTGCGTGTGCTCGTGTCGCTCGAGGGTCGAGTAGCCGTCGGCGCCGACCTCGAAGTACCGGAGCTCGCACGCGAGCGTCGGATCGCGGAAGAGCACCTGCCGCGTGATGTCCTTGAAGGGCGCGGTGCCCTCGGCCTTGTAGCGCAGCACCTCGACGCCCTCCCAGGCGCCGTGGCCCGCCTCCGCGCGCACCGGCCCGGCGGTCATGCGAGCTCGCGCTGCCGCTCGGGCGCGCCGGCGGCTTCGACGGCGGCGACGAACTCGCGCGTGCGCGCCACCAGCGCGTCGCCCGCGACGAGGAGCGAGCCGCCGATGAGCAGCATCACGTCGGGGCCGTAGAAGCGCACCATCTCGGGCACGCGCTCGACGCTCATCCCGCCTGCCGGCACCGGCATCACCGGGCGCAGGCCTTGCCAGTCGGCGCGGCTCGCGCGCGCGACCTCGCCGCAGAGTGCCTTCGGCCAGGCGAAGCGCCCGCCGTGATGGGGGAAGATCACCGCGTCGGCGCCGAGCATCCGGAAGAGCTTGCCGAGCAGGAACGGCGGCGCGACCCGCGCCGCCCCCGAGTAGGCCGGGTGCGCGAGCACCGGGACGCCGATCCCATCTGCCACCAGCTCGTGGAACGCGGGCATGCCGACGAGCGCCGGCGCGACGAGCGCCATGCCGACGCCCTCGTCGCGGAGGATTCGCGCCTGCGTCGCGAGCGCCTTCGGCGAACCGACGAGGCTCGGCGCATAGAGGGTGCGGCGGCCGGTCTCGCGCCGCGCCCGCTCGACGGCGCGCTGGCAGGCGCGCACCCGCTCGGCGAAAGGCGAGTAGGGCTGGTCGGCGAGCCCGTGGTCGTCCTTGACGACGTCGATGCCGCCCAGGGCGAAGGCGTGGCAGATCGCCGCGAGCTTCTCGACCGGCAGCCCCTGCGGCTTGATCGCGGCGCTCGTCAGGGGACGCTCCGGCGCGCCGACGAGGCGCCGCAGGCCCTCGATGCCGAAGCGCGGGCCGCCGAAGCGCGCTGCCCAGCCCTCGGGGGGCTCGACGTCGGCGAGCTCGACGTGGTCGTGGAGCGAGCTGTTCCCGAAGAGCATGTTGACACTCTGCGCGACGTCGCCCCCGAAGGTGACTGCCGCGAGGCGGACGGCGACCTCGAAGCGCCCCTCGCCCGCCGTTTCGATCGACTCGACGCGCCCGACGATGTTCTCCCTCACGAACGGCTCGCGCACCGCCGCGAGCGGCACCTCGACGCTTTGCTCGAGCGCGAGCGCGGCGGCGATGGCCTCGACCTCCTTGGGCCGCGCACGCACGCGGTATTTCACCGTGATCCAGGACGTCACGAGGGGGATTCGCGGCTGCGGCGAGGCGCGTAGTATGCCCGATACCGCCGTCGGGCCGGGAGCGCTAGCGGAAGACGACCGTCTGCGGCCGGCTCGGCCACACGCCGCGCTCGATCGCTTTCGCGCCGTCGAAGACGAGGAAGCTCTGGCGGCCGTAGTGCGGCAGCGGCCGCAGGAGCGCGGCGAGGGCCTCGGCATCGCGCGCCGAAACGACCGCGACCGGCCCCGCGCCGGCGCGGGCCGCGGTCCAGACCTGCGCCGTGCCCCTGCCGGAGAGCGCGGCCGGACGCGGGGGCAGGCGGTGACGCGCGAGCCAGGCATCGACGTCCGTCTCGACGCCGATCGCGAGGACCGGCGACGCGGGCAGGGGGGCGTTCGCGGCGACGGGCCGGAGCGCGTGGTCCTGCAGCTTCGCGGCGAGGGCGCGTGCGGCATCGAGGGACGGCCCGGAGGTGGCGAGCAGCACCGTCGCGGTCGTGGCATCCACCATCGCCTGGCGCAGGATCGGCGGCGCTTCGTCCGCGCCGAGACGCCGCGGCACTGCGAGCCCGGGATCGAGCGCGACGCTCACCGGCCGCCCGGCGGTCTCGAAGGCGAACGTCGCGCGGGCGCGGTCGAGCTCGACCACGCGTGTCTCCTCGTCCTTCTCGGTGCGGATGGCGAGCGGGACGCGCACCGACCATGGCGGCGAGGCCTGCTCCAGGGTGACGGCGACGCGGAAGCCCGAGCCCGCGGGCGCGGCGCTCGCTTCGGCGAGGCGCACCGCGGGCAGCCCGCTGCGGCCGAGCCACTGCGCGAAGAAGGGCGCGAGGTCGCGCCCCGCGGCCTCGGAGAACGACCGCTCGAGGTCGCGCCACGACGCGACGCGAAACCGGTGCCCGTGCCAGAAGCGCCGCAGCCCCTCGTCGAACGCCTGCGCGCCGATCGCATCGCGCAGCGCGTGGAACATCATCGCCGCCTTGTTGTAGCCGACGATCTGCGACGTGCCGTGTGTGCGGGAACGGAACTCGCCGAGCGGCCGGTCCTGCCCCGGCGGCACCGCCGCGAGATCGCGCAGCCAAGCGAGGCGCATCTCGCGCGCCGCCTCGGCGCCCTCGCGCTCCCTGTAGGCGTAGTCGGCCATGAAGGTCGTGAGCCCCTCCGACCAGTTGCCGCCGGCGTAGTCGGGATACACGCCGTTGCCCCACCAGCTGTGCAGGACCTCGTGGCCGAGGGAGGTGTCGCGGATGAAGGGCAGCCGCACGACATCGATGCCGAGGTAGGTGAGCGTCGGCATGCCGAAGCCGGTGGGCGTGGGGCTCGTGACGACGCTGAACTCGGAGAACGGGTAATCGCCGATCCAGCCCTCGTAGAGCGAGAGATACCTCGCCACCGCGTCGAGATAGCCGGCGGCGAGGGTCGCCACCTCCGCGTGGAAGTACGTGCGCAGCCGGATCGGCTTCCCGCCCACGCCCTTCACGACGCGCTCGGCGACCGCGTACGGGCCCGCCATCAGGTCGATGCCGTCCACCGGCGCCGCGAACTCGAACCTGGCGCGGTAGCCCTCCGCCGTTTCGCGTTCCTCGACGAGACGGCCCGGCGCGACCCCTTTCTGCCCGTGCGGCAGATCGAGCGCCACGCGGAAGCTCGCGAGCTCGCCCTCGACGTTCGGATACCAGCGCGCCGCCGCCGGCAGGAACGTCCCCGCGTCGCCGGCGACCGGCGCGGCGGCCGTCAGCGCCTGCCGGTGGTCGAGCTTCACATCGAGCGGATCGAGCGTGCCCGACCATCGCGCCTCGATCACGCGCGCGCGCTCGCTCGCCGGCAGCCGCCAGACGAGCAACCCCCGCTCGCGCGCGGGCGCCGGCGCGGGCTTGCCGTCCACCACGAGCGCAGCGTCGCGGTAACGGTCGTCGAGGGTGACGACGCGCGCCGGGCCGGGCGCGAGCGCGATGCGGTCCTCGGCCGAGAGCGCGCGCGTCGCCGGGTCGATGCGCACCGCGATGTCGTGCGCGACCGGCGCGACCGGCCCGGCCGCCGGTGCGGCGCCCGCGAGCGCGAGCGCCGCGGCGAGCGCCCACGCGGTCCGCAGGACAGCGGACAGAGGGCAGGGGACAGACGTCTGGCGACGGGAGACGGGCGAGGGCATGCGCAACCCGATCGCGACTCCTGAGCGCCGATCCCTCACTTGGCCGGCGGGAACTTCGCAACGAGTTCCAGCGTCTGCACCTCGCGCCGCACCGAGAGCGGCAGCCAGGTGCCCGGCGCCTGGCGCTGCACGGCCTCGGCCACGTCGGCGGTCTCCTTCGGCGCGACGCCCGCGATCGCGACGATGACGTCGCCGTCGCGAAGCCCGGCGCTCTCCGCGATCGAGCCCTTCTCCACCTGCCGGATGCGCACGCCGCCTTCGGCCGGCTCGAGCCACACGCCGAGCCTCGGGCGCTCGCTCGCCGCGCGCGCCGGCGCCGCGACGCCGAAGACCGCGTCCGCCAGGCCCGGCTTGAGACGGGCGCAGTCGCTGCCGACATCCCAGGGCAGCAGCACCGCGACGTCGGTCACGCCGAGATCGCGGAGCTGGTGCGGCACGCCGAAGCCGTTCATCGCGTGTCCCGCGCCGAGGATGCCCACGACGAGCGCGCCGGGGCGCGCACGCGACGCCTCGGCGATCTTCTGCGCGATCGCGCGGTCCCAGACCTGCTGGCTCTCGACGAAGCGCCGGAACGCCGGGTCGTCGCGACCCGGCGGCTTGCCCGCCGCCCCGCGCCCGTTGTCGTGCTGGCCGAAGCTCGCGAGCAGGAAGTCGAGGTACGCGTCGGTCGGCGGCGCGGGGCGCGTCACGCCCTCGCGCCGGTCGGCGCTCACCGCGTCGAAGCCCTTCGCGCTCACCTCGCGCGTGAGCGAGCGCTCGACGTTGCCCGCGACCATCGGGACGCGATGCATGCGCGCGAAGTGGAAGATCGGCATGTAGAGCGCCGGGTCGAAGCGCCAGACTTCGCGCCAGTCCGAATCACGGAGGAACTCGGCCTCGGTGAGCTCGCCCGCGACCCAGCGGTCGAGCGCGCCCTGGACACGGCGCGGGAACATCTCGAGCACGATCACCATCTCGGGCCGCTGCGCGTGCAGGGCGGCGAGCGTGGCCGCCTGCCAGCGGTGGTGCTCCGCGCTGTCGTGGCTCTCGCCGAGCAGCACCACCCGGCGCTTCGCGATCTCGCGCACGAGCGCCGCGGTGTCGATGCGCTCGCCGCCGCCCGCCTGCGGCACCACCCAAGCGCCCGCCGGCACGCACCGGTCGCCCGCCGCGCCGGTCGGCGCAGCGCCGAGGAGCGCAGCGGCCGCCAGCGTCGCGACGGCTGCGACGGCGGCCCCGCGGTGGACGAGTCTCCTGCGGGTCGGTGTCATCGGCTGCTCCTCGATCCGCGCCGGGCGGTTGCGGGAAAGGGGAAAGGCGTTTCGACAGGGGCTCGGGCGGGGTTGTTCCGCGCCTCTCACGCCGCGCGCAGCGCGTCCACGATGCCCAGCCGCGCCGCCCGCACCGCCGGCAGGAAGCCGCCCGCCACGC
The DNA here is from genome assembly GCA_026417035.1 of Burkholderiales bacterium. Classification (GTDB taxonomy): domain Bacteria; phylum Pseudomonadota; class Gammaproteobacteria; order Burkholderiales; family SG8-39; genus JAOAEA01. The sequence goes on along the minus strand of JAOAEA010000072.1, from coordinate 5,433 downwards.
CCATCGCCAGGGCGAAGAGGAGCGACTCGGCCACGATCTTCGGCGTCATCGTGAACCGGAACGCGAGCTCGGCGAAGGTCTGCCAGTTGAGGGTCGAGATCTGCACGAGCTGCATCAGGGAGGCCGCCGCGAGCCCCGCGGCCCAGCCGACGAGCGCGAGCAGCACCGCCTCGGCGAGGAACGCGCCGAGGATGCCGGCGCGCCGGAACCCGAGGGCGCGCAGCGTGCCGATCTCGGCGGTGCGGTTCGCGACCGCCGCGTACATGGTGATCATCGCGCCGATCGTCGCCCCGATCGAGAAGATCACCGACAGCGTGACCCCGAGGATGCTGATGAAGTTGGAGAGGGCCGCCGACTGGTCCTCGTAGAAGGCGCGCTCGCGCTTCACCTCCACCGTCAGGCGCGGATCGGACTCCAGGCGCGCCTTCAGCGCCTCGAACGAGCCGGGGTCGGCGAGCTTCGCGACCACCGACGAGAACACCGGGCGCCGGAACGCCTGCATCAGCTGCTCGCCGTCGCCCCACACCTCCGAGTCGAACGCACTGCCGCCGGCGTCGAACGTGCCGACGATCGTCCACTCCCGGCCGCCGAAGCGCAGGCGCTCGCCGACACCCACGCCGTCGAACCGCTCGGCGATCGTCCTGCCGACCACGACCTCCGACGCGCCGGGACGGTACATCCGCCCCTGCGCCATCGCGAGCTGCGGCCTGAGCGCGAGGCCGCCGGGGCCGACCCCGCGGATCGTGACGTTGGTCGGCACGCCGGAGTCGCGCTTCGGCAGCGCGATCAGCACCACCACCTCCTTCGACACGATCGGGACGCCGCCGGGGCCGAGCGCGACCTCCGGCTGGCTCTCGATCACCGCCGCCTGCTGCCGGTCCACCGCGCTCTGGATCTCCGTGCCGGCGGAGCGGCGCGTCACGAGGATGTTGTCCGGCTGCCCGGTCTTGACGAGCGCCGACTTGAGCCCGGCGTCGAGCATCAGCACCGCGGCGAACACGAACACGACCAGCGCCATCCCGCCGGCGGTGAGCGCGGTGGTGAGCTTGCGCGCGCGCAGGTTGCGCAGGCTGTAGGCGAGCGGGACGGGCATGGGCTACGCGAGCCTCACCGGAACCGCCGTGCTACCCGATCGCACGCAGCCCCTCCACGATGTTCACCCGCGCCGCCCGGCGCATCGGCAGCGCCGCCGCGACCAGGCCGACGAGCGCGGCCGCGGCGAGCTGCAGGCCGACCGTGCCCTGGGCCACCTGGAACACCGGGAACAGCGTCCCGACCCGCGCGGCGAAGGCGTCCGCCGCCGGGAAGGTGAGCGCGATCCCGATCGCGCCGCCCGCGACGGCGATCGCGAGCGACTCGCCGAGGACGAGGCCCGCGACGAACACCGGGGGGAAACCGAGCGCCTTCAGCGTCGCGTACTCCGACAGGCGCTCGCGCGCGGTCATCGCCATCGTGTTCGCCATCACCGCGAGGATGATGACGATCACCACGTAGGAGACGACGCGGATCGCGACGACGATCGCCTCGGTCTGCTTCACGAAGCCGATCTGGAAGGCGCGCTCGGTCTCGGTGAGCGTCTCGGCGAGCGAGCTCGCGAACTGCGCGTCGATCGCCTCGCTCACCGCCGCCGCCCGGTCGGCGTCCTCGAGCTGCACGATCAGCACGCCGACCTGGTCGGCGCGGCCGCGCGAGCGCTTCTTCACGGTCTCGTTGAGGTAGTCCCAGTGAAAGAAGAACTGCGAGGTGTCCGTCTTCGCGTCCTCGCCGTCGTAGATCCCCCGGACGGTGAACTCCCACGTGCCCGGGTAGATCGTGCCGCGCAGCGGCACCGTGTCGCCGACCCTGAAGCCGTAGGTGTCGGCGAGCTTGCGCCCGACCAGCGCGCCCTTGCGGTCGCGCACGAACGCGCGCAGCTCCTCCTCGGGAACGCGGTATTCGGGGTACATCGCGAGGTAGCTCTCGGGCTCGATCGCGAACTGCGGGAAGAAGTTCGCGGGCTTCTGGTAGATCCCGCCGAACCAGTTGGCGTAGGACACGGCCTTCACCCCCGCCACCGCGCGGACCTTGTCGCGGTAGGCGAGCGGCAGCGGGAAGGTGAGCGAGATCGCGTTGCGCGTGACCAGCCGGTCGGGCGCGGCCTTGTCGGCCCCGGCATACCACGCGGCCACGATCGTCTGCAGCAGCCCGAACGACAGGATCGCGACGACGATCCCGACGACGGTGAGCGCGGTGCGCAGCTTGTGGCGCAGCGCGTTGCGCAGCACGAGCACGAGGAAGGGCACGGCGCCCTCAGCGCGGCAGCTCTTCGTGCGCGAAGAGCTCGCCCTTCTCGAGGTGCATGATCGAGTGGGCGCGCTCCGCGGCGCGGCGGTCGTGCGTCACCATCACGATCGTCTTGCCGAGGTCGACGTTGAGCCGGTCCATGAGCGCGAGGATCTCCTCCGCCGAGTGCCGGTCGAGGTCGCCGGTCGGCTCGTCCGCGACCAGGATGCGCGGGTCGGTGACGATGGCGCGCGCGATCGCGACGCGCTGCTGCTGGCCGCCGGAGAGCTCGGACGGGAAGTGCTCCATGCGGTCGCCGAGGCCCACGAGCTCGAGCGTGGCCTGCGCGCGCTCGCGCCGCTCGCGCCGGTCCATGCGCGCGAGCGTGAGCGGCAGCTCCACGTTCTCGAGCGCCGAGAGCACCGGCATCAGGTTGTAGAACTGGAAGATGAAGCCGACGTTCGCGGCGCGCCAGTCGGCGAGCTCGGCCTCCGGCAGCCGGGTGATGTCCACGCCGGCGACGGCGATCGAGCCGGCGTCCGGCTTGTCGATGCCGGCGATCAGGTTGAGCAGCGTCGACTTTCCCGACCCCGAGGGCCCCATCAGACCGAGGAACGCGCCTCCGGGAATGTCGAGCGTGATGTCCGCGAGCACCGGGACGACCTGCCCGCCGCGGCGGTAGCTCTTGCTCACGCCCGCCACGCGGACGAGCGGCGGCGCGGCGACGCCGCTCATCCGGTCGGGGCCGCGGGCCGGCGGCTCACTTCTGCGCGACCTTCACCTTGCGGCCGTCGAGCGCGCGCTCCGGCGCGCCCGCCACGACCCGCTCGCCGGGCGCGACGCCGCGCACCTCGACGAGGTCGCCGAGCTCGGGGCCGACCTCGACCGCGCGGCGCGCCGCCACGCCGTCGGCCACGACGTACACGTAGCGCGACGCGCCCTCGCCGCGCACGGCGGCCTTCTGCACCGCCGCCACCGGCTTTCGCTCCTGCGGCGTCGGCGCGCGCTCGAGGAACGCGACCTTCGCGCTCATGTCGGGCAGCACGCGCGCGTCCGGGCTCGCGAAGCGAACCTTCGCCAGCACCGTGGCCTTCGAGCGGTCCACGGTCGGCACGATGCGGCTCACGACGCCCGCGAAGCGCTCGCCGGGCACCGCGTCGAGCTGGATCTCCGCCGGCTGGCCGACGCGGATCTTCCCGAGCGAGGACTCGGCGACGTCGGCCTCGACCTCGAGTGTCGCCATGTCGGCCATCGTCACGACGGCGCCCTTGGTGTCGAGCGCGTTCGAGAACGGCGTGATGTTGTCGCCCACGTTCGCCGCGCGCGTGAGCACCACGCCGTCGAACGGCGCGCGGATCAGCGTCTGGTCGAGCGCGACCTCCGCCGAGCGCAGGTTCGCGCGCGCGACCGCGACCGCCGCCTCGGCGCCGCGCACGCCGGCCTGCGCCTTCTCGTAGCGCGCGGCCGCGGCGTCGTGCGCCGAGTCGCTGATGAACTTCTTGGCGAGCAGCTCCTGCGAGCGGCGGAAGGCGCGCTCGGCGTCGGCGAGCTCGGCGCGCGCCTGCTCGAGGCTCGCCTCCGCGACCTTGACGTTCGCCGCGGCCTGGTCGCGCGCGGCGGTGACGTCGCGGTTCTCGAGGCGTGCGATCACCTCGCCCTCCCTCACGCGGCTGCCCTCGAGCACGCCGAGCCACTCGAGCCGCCCGGTCGCCTTCGACGCGATCGCGGCCTTGCGCTGCGCGACGACGTAGCCCGTGGCGTTGAGCGCGGTGATCGCCTGCGTCGGGTACGCGGTCGTGACGGTGACCGTCTGCACCTCGACCGGCGCGCCGAGCCAGGCGCCCACTGCGGCCGCGCCCGCCGCGAGGGCGAGCGCGAGACCGGCGAGCCACGCCCACCGCCGGCGTCCGCGGCGGATCGTGCGGGGGGCGAGGCGGTCGATCTGGAGCTTCGCGAGGTCCGGGGCGGTCAACGGGAGTAAGCTCACGCCGAGCGGCGATGGGGCAGGCGCTCGATTATAGCCGCGCACCTGCGGCCTCCCGTCGCGCGGACCCCGCGGCGCGGTTGACGTAGATCAACGCTCGCACCGCGGGTTGCGCGAAGCTGGCCGCGCCTCGCGACATCGCGTTTTTCCCTTGCCGGGCATGGCGTTACAGAAACTCTCCTCGAAGCTCGTCGTCACGCAGATCGTGTTCCTCGCGGTCGCGGTGGCCGCCATCGGGCTGACGCTCTTCATCGCGTGGCGCCTCGAGGGGACCGCCGCCGCGATCAACGACGCCGGCTCCCTCCGGATGCGCGCCTACCGGCTCGCCTACCTCGCCGAGCTGATGGCGGCCTGGCCCGAGCCTCGCCTGCGCGCGACGATCGAGCGCGACGTCGGCGAGTTCCGCGATGTGTTCGGCACCCTGGGCGCGGGCGACCCGGCGCGGCCGCTCTTCCTGCCGAAGAGCGCGAGCGTCGACGCCCAGATGCGCGCGCTCGACGAGGCCTGGAGCGCGCTCGCGCCGCGGCTCGTGGCCGAAGAGCGGCCCGACCGCGCGCAGGTGGAAGGCTTCGTGAACCTCGTGAACACGCTGGTGCGCACGATCGAGGACGACGTCGCGAGCTCGACCAGCCTACTGCGCGCGACGCAGTTCGGGCTCATCGCGCTCGCGATCGCCGGCGCGGTCGCGCTCATGTACCTCTCGTTTCTCTTCGTCGTGCGCCCGGTGAACCGGCTGCAGGAGGGCCTCGCGCGCATGGCGCGCGCCGACTTCAGCGTGCGCGTCCCGGTCGAGTCGCGCGATGAGTTCGGCGCCCTCGCCGAGGGCTTCAACACCATGGCGGCCGAGCTCACCGGCCTGTACGCCAACCTCGAGGCGCGCGTCGCCGAGAAGACTCGCTCCCTCGCCGAGCAGAACGCGCGGCTCGCGACGCTCTACGACATGACCGCGTTCCTGAACGCGCCGCACCCGCTCGAGGAGCTCTGCCGCGGCTTCGTCCGGCGGCTCGTCCAGGCCACCGGGGCGCAGGCCGGGGCGGTGCGCCTCTCGAACGGCGACGCGGGCCCCGTGCACATGTTCGTCGCCGAAGGCCTGCCGGAGCGGTTCCTCGCCGCCGAGCAGCAGCTCGCCTGCGGCGAGTGCGCCTGTGGCGACGCCGCCGAGCGCGGCCGCGTCGTCGTGCATGCGC
>JAOAEA010000071.1 GCA_026417035.1 Burkholderiales bacterium | reverse complement strand
AGATGTGTATAAGAGACAGCGGCGCACCAGCAGGCGGGCGGCGTCTTCAACCTGTTCTTCGCCGAGACGCGCGAGCTCGGCGTCGAGGAGCGGCACATGCTCGAGACGCTCGGCGCCCACCTCGGCGTGGCGATCGAGAGCCTGCGGCTCGCATCGCGCGACCGCGAGCTCGCGGTCGCCGAGGAGCGCACGCTCCTCGCGCAAGAGCTGCACGACTCGATCGCGCAGGCGCTCGCGTTCCTCAACCTGCAGGTGCAGATGCTGCGCGACGCGATCCGCAAGGGCGAGCGCGACGAGATCCGCGTGATCGTCTCCGAGATCGAGGCCGGCGTGCAGGAGTCCTACGCCGACGTGCGCGAGCTGCTCACGCACTTCCGCACCCGCGTCGGACAGGCCGACCTCGAGCACAGCCTCGCGGCGATGCTGGCAAAGTTCCGGCAGCAGACCGGCATCGAGACCGACCTCGTCGTGACCGGGACGGGCATGGGGCTCGCGCCCGACGCGCAGCTGCAGCTCGCGCACGTGGTGCACGAGGCGCTCTCCAACGCGCGCAAGCACTCGGGCTGCGCCCGCGTCACCGTCACGCTCGAGCGCGGCGCGACCTATCGCCTCGCCGTGCGCGACGACGGCCGCGGCTTCGACCCGGGCGCCCGCGACGAGGCCGCGAAGGAAGACCACGTCGGCCTGCGCATCATGCGCGAGCGCGCGAGCCGCATCGGCGCCTCGCTCTCGGTGAAGTCGAGCCCCGGCGCCGGCACCGAGGTCGCGATCGCCCTCCCGGTCGCGCAGCGGGAGGCCGCGTGAGCCACCGAGCAGGGGCCCCGCTTGCGGGGATGCGAGCAAGGCGAATCGCGGCCAGCCGCCGACACCACCGCGCCGTCCTGCACCACCACGGTTCGGAGGCGGCGCGCGTGAGCCACCCGGCGAGGGGCCCCGCCTGCGGGGATCGACGGCAAGGCGAATCGCGGCCTGCCGCCGCCCCACCCGCGCTGCGACCCATGACCGCGGTCCGGGGGTGGCGCGAATGAGCGCACCCGCCCCCGCCGGCGAGGCGGCGCAGCCGGTCCGCATCGTCGTCGTCGACGACCACACGCTCTTCCGCCGCGGGATCGTCGCGCTCCTGCAGCGCGAGCCGGGCTTCGAGGTCGTCGGGGAGGCGGCGGACGGGATCGAGGGCGTGCGGCGCGTCGCGGAGCTGCGGCCCGACGTCGTGCTCCTCGACCTGCACATGCCCGGCGTGAGCGGGCTCGATGCCATGAAGTCGATCCTCGAGGAGGCGCCGGGCACGCACGTCGTGATGCTCACGGTCTCGGAGCAGGCCGAGGACCTGATGGCCGCGCTCAAGGCCGGCGCGCTCGGCTACCTCCTCAAGAACATCGACAGCGACTTCCTGGTCGCCTCGGTGCGGAAGGCGGCGCGCGGCGAGTCGGTGATCTCCGGCGAGATGGCGGGCAAGCTCGTGCAGGAGCTGCGCGGCGGCGCGGAGAAGCCGTCGCTCTCGCCGCGCGAGCGCGAGATCCTCGTGCATCTCGCCCGCGGCGCGAGCAACAAGGAGATCGCGCGCGCGCTCGCGGTCGCGGAGAGCACCGTGAAGATCCACGTCCAGCACATCCTGCGCAAGCTCAACCTCGCGAGCCGCGTGCAGGCGGCCGTGTGGGCGATCGAGAACGGCATCGCGCCGAAGGGCTGAAGCGGGATCCGCGCGCGGCTGGGCGCACGGACACCCACCCGGCCAACGCACGGCGCGCGCGGTGCTATCGTCCCGGGGGCGCGCCCGGACGGCCTCGCGGAGGCGAGCGCCGGCGGCGCACATTCCGAGCAGGAGGCACCATGCAGACCCCGCGCAGCCCCGGCGGCGGTTTCTTCCGCGAGACCCGCGACCGCTGGCCGCTCATGAACGCCTACGAGCGCTTCGAGCAGCTCGTGGCGATCGTCCTGAGTTTCGTCATCGCCGCGGTCGTGGTGATCGCCCTGGTCCAGCTCGTGCTGCGGGTGGTCCCGACGCTCCTCGCCGGGACGCTGGACATCCTCGACCACGCCGTCTTCCAGACGCTCTTCGGCATGATCATGACGCTGCTGATCGCCATGGAGTTCAAGCACTCGATCATCCGCGTCGCGGCGCGCCAGGAGAGCATCGTCCAGGTGAAGACCGTGGTCCTCATCGCGCTGCTCGCCCTCAGCCGCAAGTTCATCATCCTCGACGCTGCCGCGACCAGCGCGGCGACGATCGCGGCGCTCGCCGGCGCCACCCTGGTGCTCGGCGTCGTGTACTGGCTCATGCGCGACCGGGACGACCGGTCCGGCGCGGCGTCGGGCGGAAAGGCGGGCCCATGAGGCTGCACGCGCCCGTCGTCGTGAGCGACGACGACCGCGCGACCTACGAGCGCGACGGCGTCGTCTGCCTGCGGCACGCGATCGGGGCCGATTGGCTCGCGTTCCTCGCCGACGCCGTCGAGGAGGCGATGGCGTCGCCCGGGCCGCACGCGGAGGAATACGAGCCGGCGGGCGGCGCGGGCCGGTTCTTCGGCGACATCGAGCTCGCGCAGCGCTTGCCGAAGTTCCGCCGCTTCGCACTCGCGTCGCCCGCCGCGGAGATCGCGGGCCGCATCATGGGCGCGAGCCGCGTCAACTTCTTCTACGACCAGCTGCTCGTGAAAGAGCCCGGCACCTCGGCGCGCACCCCCTGGCACCAGGACCAGCCCTACTGGGCGGTGAGCGGCTACCAGGTCTGTTCGCTGTGGATCCCGCTCGACCCGGTGCCCGAGGACGTGGGCGTCGAATACGTCTGCGGCAGCCATCGCTGGCCCGAGTTCAGCCCCTATCACTTCGCCGACGGTAGCCCTTACGCCGGAACCGGCCTGCCGCCGCTGCCCGACATCGAGGCGGACCGCGCCCGCTACGACATCCGCCGCTTCGCCCTCGAGCCGGGCGACTGCCTGGTCTTCCAGGCGATGATCGTGCATGGGGCGCCGGGCAACCGCGGACGGCACCGCCGGCGCGCGCTCGCCACGCGCTGGGCGGGCGACGACGCGCGCTACCGCCGGCGCGCCGGGGAGGTGGCGATCCCGACCGAGGATCCGGGCCTCGCGCACGGCGCGCGCCTCGACTGCGAACGCTTCCCGCTCGTCTGGACCGCGCCGTCGTGACGCGCGCCGGCCGGCGACGCCCTCACCGCGCGATCGGCCGCGCCCGGTGCACGCCCCCCGCCCGAAAGGAGGAACCCCATGCCTGCCGGCACCGTCCGACTCCACCGCGTCCTGCGCGCACCGCCCGAGCGCGTCTATCGTGCCTTCCTCGATCCCGACGCGATGGCGAAGTGGCTGCCGCCGCACGGCTTCACGGGGAGAGTGGATCACGCCGACGTGCGGGCCGGGGGCACCTTCCGCATGTCCTTCACGAATTTCGCGACTGGCCAGGTCCATGCGTTCGGCGGCAGGTATCTCGAGTTGTCGCCGAACGAGCGCCTGCGCTACACGGACGTGTTCGACGACCCCGACCTTCCCGGCGAGATGCTGACCACCGTCTCGCTGCAACCGGTGTCCTGCGGCACCGAGCTCTCGGTGGTCCAGGAAGGCATCCCCGCGGCCATCCCGGTCGAGGCCTGCCACCTCGGCTGGCAGGAGTCGCTCGCGCTGCTCGCCCTGCTCGTCGAGGCCGAGGTTCCCGGGTGAGCGGCAGGGGAAAACGGCGATGCGACGTGATCCCGACCTGACGCGCACCTGGCTCTTCGGCCCCGGCGCGGATGCGCGCGCGCACGAGGCGATGCTCGCGAGCGGCGCCGACGCGCTGATCGTCGACCTCGAGGACTTCACGCCGCCGCCGCGGCGCGCGGATGCCCGGCGCGCCCTCGCGGGACTGCTCGAACGCTGCCATGCCGCGGGGCGGGTCGCGGCGGTCCGGGTCAACCCGATGGACGCCGACGGCCCCCTCGACCTCGCGGCCGCGATGCCCGCGCGGCCCGACGTCGTGGCCCTGCCGATGGCCGCGACCGCCGCGCAGATCCACGCGCTCGACGCGGCCATCACGCACTGGGAGGCGACGCTCGGGATCGCCGCCGGCGCGACGGCGATCCTGCCCGTCTGCGAAACCGCCCTCGGCGTCGTCGAGGTGCGCGCCCTTGCTCGCGCGAGCCGGCGGATCCGCGCCGCGCTCCTCGGGGTGGAGGACCTCGCGGCGGACCTCGGCGCGGAGCGCCAGCCCGACGCCGTGGAGCTCGACCACGCGCGCCGCCGCTTCCTGCTCGAATGCCGGGCGGCGCGCATCGAGCCGATCGACGCGCCCTACACGTTCGGCGACGTCGAAGGCGCCGTGCGCGAGGCCCGATACGCGCGGCGCCTCGGCTACCGCTGCAAGTCGCTCGTGCTGCCGGGGCACGCCCGGGCGTTGAACGCGGCGCTCACGCCGAGCGAGGATGACGTGCGCCGCGCCGCCGCCATCGTGACCGCCTTCGAGGCCGGCCGCGCCCGCGGCGAAGACCGGGTCGAGGTCGAGGGCCTGTGGGTCGAGGTGCCGACCTACCGCAACGCGCAGCGGCTGCTCGAGCGGGCGCGGCGGCTGGCCGCGCTCGGTTAGCGCGGCCGCCTCGGCACGGCGCCACTCTCGACCACGACCTGCCGGACTCGCGTTGCCGGCCCGGGACGGCGCCCGCTCGCCCGGCTGACCGCGTGCCGCATCAGCGGCCGGTGAACCGGGGCTTGCGCTTTTCGGCGAACGCGCGGACCGCCTCGCGGTGGTCCTCGGTCCGGAAGGTGGCCATCTCCAGCGCGAACGAGGCGTCGAGGATCAGGTTGACCTGGTCCTTGATCGCCTTGTTCACGGCGAGCTTGGTCCAACGGATCGCCCACCGGGGCCCGTCGGCGAGCTCGCGCGCGATCTCGCGCGCCTTCGTGAGCACCTCGTCCCGCGGCACCGCATGGTTCACCAGCCCGATCCGGGCCGCGTCGGCGCCGCTCACCAGGCTCCCGCGCATCAAGAGCTCCTTGGCGCGGTTCGGCCCGACCAGCATGGGCCAGATGACCGCACCGCCGTCACCAGCGACGAGCCCGATGCGCACGTGCGGGTCGCCGATCCGGGCGTCGTCGGCGCAGACGGTGATGTCGCAGAAGAGCGCGACCGTGGCCGCTAGCCCGATGCAGTCGCCGTTGATCGCGCACACGACCGGGACCTCGCAGTCCAGGATGTTCTGCACGATCTTTCGGGCGCTGCGCGGCTCGATCATTTCGCCCTCCTCGAACACGTCCCCGCCCGGCCTCTCCAGCATGCCTTTGACGTTGCCGCCGACGCTGAAGTACCGGCCGGCACCCGTCAGCAGGACGGCGTTGATCTGCCGGTCCTCCGCAAGGTCGCGCCAGACGTCCTGCAGCTCGTGGTGGAACGCGCGGTCGATCTGGTTGCGCGTCTCGGCACGGTCGAGGGTGACGGTGGCGAGACCGTCCTGCTTCTCGATCCTGAGGCACCGGTAGCGGGCGTAGTCGGGGTTGGCGGGCATGGCAAGCACTTGACAGGAGCGGGCGCCCGGACTTTAAATGGTTCAACCATTGAAATCAAGAGAGGCCTCATGCCCCATTTCACCGAGGAGCACCTCGCCCTGCGCGACGCCATCCGCCGCATGGTCGACAAGGAGATCCGGCCGATCGCCGCCGAGATCGACGCCACGGACCGCATCCCCGAGCGCATCCTGCACCTCTTCGGCGACATGGGGCTGCTGCAGCTCTGGGTACCAGAGGCGTTCGGCGGGCCGGGCGGAAACCTGACGGCGGTGGGCCTCGCGCGCGAGGAGATCTCCCGCGTCTCGGAGGCATGCGCGCTCCTCGCCGGCATGAACTCGATCTGCATGATCCTGCCG
>JAOAEA010000006.1:74379-98816 GCA_026417035.1 Burkholderiales bacterium | reverse complement strand
GACCAAGGCCTCCGAGGTGCGGCTGATCGGGCGGCAGTTCGTCGGCGGCGGCTACGTGACGGTGATGGTGCGCGGCGAGACCGGGGCGGTGAACGCCGCGGTGCGCGCCGGCGCGGACGCCTGCGAGCGCGTCGGCGACGGGCTCGCGGCGGCGCACATCATCGCGCGCCCGCACGCGGAGGTGGAGCCGATCCTGCCGGGGTCACCCGGCGAGTCCGGGCGGGACGCGGACGTCGCGGCGCGCGCCTAGACGGTGGTTGCGGGAGCGCCGATGGACGCCGCACTGCCGACGGGCTGGAAGCATATCGAGCGGCCGCCGTCGCTCTTCAAGCGTTTCGAGTTCGGGTCCTATGCCGAGACCCGCGCTTTCCTCGACGCGCTCGCCGCGCTGTCCGAGCGCACCGGGCTCTATCCGGACCTCGGCTTCGGCACCCGCTACGTCAACGTGACCGTGCACGGCGCCACGGGCGGGCCGCCCACCGAGGCGCAGGTCGCGTTCGTGCGCGAGGTCGAGGGCTTGCCGTCGGCCCACCCATGAGGCCGCCCAAGCGCCGCCGCGCCGGATCCGCGAGCGGGCGGAGCAAGCAACCTGCGCCGCCGGCCGTGGCCGAGACGCCGGCGACCGCGGAGGGCGGCGACGCCCCTGCCGAGCGGCCGCGCGACGCGAAGCGCGCGCCGGATCCGCACCCGGCGCGCGTCTGGCCCGACTGAATCGGCTGCGGGATGGGGATGCGATGCCGTTGCCGGCGATCGACGTGGGGGTGGGTGTCGTGCGCCGCGCCGACGGGCGGATCCTGCTCGCCCAGCGCACGGCGCGCCAGGTGGCGCCCGGCTTCTGGGAGCTTCCCGGGGGAAAGGTCGATGCCGGCGAGACGCCGGCGCAGGCCGCCGCCCGCGAGGTCCACGAGGAGGTGGGGCTGCGCGCCGAGGCGCTCCGCCCATGGGCGGTGCACGAGCACGCGTTCCGCACGCGTCGCGTGCGGCTGCACCTCTTCCACGTGGAGCGCTGGCGTGGCGAGCCGCACGGCCGCGAAGGGCAGCGGGTCGCGTGGGTCGATCCCGCGGCGCCGGCGGTCGGGCCGCTGCTGCCCTCGAATGAACGAGCGCTCGGCCTGCTCGCGCTGCCCCCGCTCGCGGTGTTCACCGACAGCGCGCGCGCCGGTGGCCCGCAGGCCGCGCTCGATCGCCTCGAGCGACTGCTGACGGCGCGGCGCGCGCTGGTGGTCGTCCGGGAGGCCGGTCTCGCCCCGGGCCAGCTCGCGATCTTCGCGCAGCGCGTGTGCGGCGTGGCGCGGCGCTACCGGGCGCCCGTTCTCATCGCCGGCGCGCCGACGCTGGCGCGCCGCGCCGCCGCGTCGGGGGTGCACACGGCGAGCGCCGAGCTGGGGCGCCGGCTCGCGCGTCCCGACGCCGCGCTCTGGGCGGTGTCCTGCCACGACGCCGGCGCACTCGGCCGGGCCGCCCGGCTCGGCGCCGACCTCGCGTTCGTCTCGCCGGTGCTCCCGACCTCCGCGCACCGCGGGCTGCCGGCGCTCGGCTTCACCGGCCTCGCCCGCCTGGCTGCGGCTGCGCCGATGCCGGTCTACGCGCAGGGCGGGGTGCGGCCCTCGCACGAGGCGCAGGCGCGCGCCGCCGGCGCCATCGGCGTGGCCGTCGCGCTCAACACGCTCGCCGAGCTCGCAGGCTTCGGCGACACGGCCGCCGCATGAGCCGGACGGCGCTCGCGCGCGGCTTTCCCTTCCTCCGCTGGCTCCCTTACACCGGGGAGAAGCTGCGCGCAGACCTGGTCGCGGGCGTCACCGTCGCGCTCGTGCTCGTGCCCCAGTCGATGGCGTACGCGCAGCTCGCGGGGGTGCCCGCCTATCACGGCCTCTACGCCGCGCTGGTGCCGGTGGTGGTGGCGGCGATGTGGGGTTCGTCGAACCAGCTCGCCTCCGGCCCGGTCGCGGTGGTGTCGCTGCTCACGGCGAGCGCGCTCACCGGCTTCGCGGCGCCCGGGTCGGAGACTTTCGTCGCCCTGGCCGCCTCGCTCGCGCTGCTCGTCGGGCTGATCCAGCTCGCGCTCGGGGCGTTCCGCCTCGGCCTGCTGGTGAACTTCCTATCCCATCCTGTGGTGGTGGGCTTCACCAGCGCCGCGGCGCTGATCATCGGCCTGTCGCAGCTCAACAAGCTGCTCGGCGTGCCGATGGACCGCACCGATTCGTTCGCGCGTGACGTCCTCGGCGTGCTGGCGCAGGTGGGCGACACGCACCTGCCGACGCTCGCGATGGGCCTTGCCGCGATCGCGCTCATCTTCGCGCTCAGGCGGTGGGCGCCGCGCCTGCCGGGGGTGCTGATCGCCGTGGCGGTCACCACCGCCGCGAGCGCCTGGCTGGGCTACGAGAAGTCGGGGAGCGCCCGCATCGACGATCTCGCCGATCCCGAGGCGCGCCGCACGGCCGCCGACCTGGTGCGCACCGACGCCGCGATCGCCGAGCGGCAGGCCGAGCTCGCGGCGGTCAACGCCGAGCGCACGGCGGCGCGGCGCGCGCGCGGGCCGCTCGACCCGGAGGTGGCGACGCTCGGCTATCGCGCCGAGCTGCTGCGCATCCAGGTCGAGGACCTGCAGCGCGAGAACCGCGAGCGCAACCGCCTGCTGCGCCGGCTGGTGTTCGAGCGGGTGCCAGCGGCCGAGGGAGGGACCGCGACGCTGTACTTCGCGGGCCAGCTCCCCTCCGGCGCCGAGAGCGACGGCGTGCGCTGGCGCATCGCGCGGGTGCAGCCCGACGGCCGGCTGCGGCTGAGCGGCGGCGGCGAGGTGGTCGGCGCGATCCCGGCGGGCCTGCCGCCGCTCGCGCTGCCGACATTCTCGTGGGACCTCGCCCTGTCGCTGCTCGGGGCGGCGCTGGTGATCGCGATGGTGGGCTTCATGGAGGCGATCTCGATTGCGAAGGCGATGGCCGCGCGCTCGCGCCAGCGCATCGACCCCAACCAGGAGCTGCTCGGCCAGGGGCTCGCCAACGTCGCCGCCGCGCTGAGCCAGGCGTTCCCGGTCTCGGGCTCCTTCTCGCGCACCGCGGTGAACGCCAACGCCGGCGCGGTCACCGGGATGTCGTCGGTCTTCGCCGCCGCGGTGGTGCTGGTCACCCTGCTGCTGCTCACCCCGCTGCTCCATCACCTGCCGCAGGCGGTCCTCGCCGCGGTGATCATGGTGGCGGTGGCGGGCCTTCCGGACTTCGCGGCGATGCGCCACGCCTGGCAGGCGAACCGCCACGACGGCGTGGCCGCCGCCGCGACCTTCGTGGCGACCTTGGTGCTCGCGCCCCATCTCGACGGGGGCATCCTCGTCGGCGTCGGCCTCGCGATCGCCCTCTTCCTGCTGCGCACGATGAAGCCGCGGGTGGTCGTGCTCGCCCTGCGCCCCGACGGCGCGCTCGCCGAGCTCGCACCGGACCAAACGCGCCCGGGCGCCAGCGTCACCGCCGTGCGCTTCGACGGGCGGCTCTATTTCGCCAACGTCTCCTTCTTCGAGGATGCGGTGCTCGAGGCGATCGCGCGCGACCCGGCGACGCGCCACCTGCTGGTGATCGGCGACGGGATCAACGAGCTCGACGCCTCGGGCGACGAGACCCTACGCCGCCTCGTCTCGCGCCTGCGCGAGGCCGGGATCGGGATCGCCTTCTGCGGGCTGAAGGAGCAGGTGCTCGCGGTGATGCGCGCCACCGGCCTGCTCGGGCTGGTCGGCGAGGGCCACATTTACCCGACCGCGGAAGCGGCGCTGCGCGCGCTGCCGGCGCCGGCCGCCGCGGCGAGGCGAATCTGAGTAACCGTCTTCGGGGTCAAGCCAGGAGGGCGCATGAGCAGCGGCATGTTGCAGAACCTGATCGACCCGGCGATCCTCTTCTTCGTATTCGGCGTGCTCGCCGGGGCGGTGCGTTCCAACCTCGAAGTGCCGCCGGCGCTGGCGAAGTTCTTCTCCCTCTACCTACTGGTCTCGCTCGGGCTGAAGGGCGGCGCCAACCTGGCGGCGAGCGGACTACCGGCCGCCGGCGCGCTGGCACTCGGGGCGGCACTGCTGATGGCCGCGCTGGTGCCGACCTACGGGTTCCTGATCCTGCGACGGCGCACCAACCCCTTCGACGCCGCGGCCATCGCCGCGACCTACGGGTCGGTGAGCGCGGTGACCTTCATCGCCGCACAGCAGTATCTGACCCAGCAGGGCGTGGCCTTCGGCGGCTACATGACGGTGGCCATGGTCCTGATGGAATCACCGGCGATCGTGATGGCGGTGCTGCTGGCGAGCTACGTGCGCCGGCGCAGCGCGGCACCGGGCGAGCCGGCACCGTCGGCGGCGCTGTCGATGCGCAAGGTGCTGCACGAGGCGTTCACCGACGGGGCGCACCTGCTGCTGATCGGCAGCCTGGTGATCGGCTTCGTCACCGGTGACCGCGGCAAGCAGATCATGGCGCCGTTCGCGGTGGACATCTTCAAGGGCATCCTCGCCTTCTTCCTGCTCGAGATGGGGCTGCTCGTGGCGCGTCAGCTGCGCGAGTCGCAGGTGCGGCTCGAGCGCCACCTGCTGGCTTTCGCGCTGCTGATGCCGGTGGCGAACGCCGCCGTCGCGCTGGCGCTCGCGGCGGGGCTCGGCCTGGCCCGGGGCGATGCGGTGCTGCTCGCGGTGCTCTCGGCGAGCGCTTCTTACATCGTCGTGCCGGCGATCGTGCGCTACGCGATCCCGGAGGCGCGCCCGGGCGTCTACTTCACGATGTCGCTCGCCTGCACTTTCCCCTTCAACATCCTGGCGGGCATTCCCCTGTATCACGCGGCGAGCGGCTGGCTGTGGAGCTGAGCCGGGGCTCGACGCCCGGCGCCGAAAGACGGAGAACCGAGCATGCGCACCCTCGAACCCAAGAAACTGCTCACGCTGATCACCTCGCGCGACCTGCAGCGGCTGGTGCTCGACACGGCGCGCCGCTGTGGGGTCGGCGGCTACACCATCGTTCCCGCGAGCGGCGCCGGCACAAGCGGGGTGCAGACCGGGATCCTCGACGGCGATTCCAACGTGGTGATCTACATCATCCTGTCGGAGCCGCGCCTGAAGACCCTGCTCGCCGAGATCGATGCGCTCATGACCGCCGGTTACCGGGTCAAGGCGCTCGTCTCGGACATCATGATCCTGCCGCGCAAGGCCGGCTCCCAGGGCTGAGCTCGCGGCGGCAGGGTCGTCCCGCGAAGATCATGGCCACCGAGCTGGGCACAGCCCTACCGGCTGCCGGGCTCGCCGGGCTGCGACACTGGCGGCACGATCTCGTCGCCGGGCTGCAGGTCGCGCTGCTGTGGACGCCGTTCTCCCTGGGTGTCGCGGTCGCTTCGGGGGCGCCGCCGATCGCCGGGCTCATCTCGGCGGTGGTGGCCGGGCTGCTGTATCCGCTCCTCGGCGGCTCGCACGTCACGGTGAGCGGGCCGGCGGCGGCGCTCGCACCGGTGGTCCTCTGGGGGATGCTCACCCTGGGCGGCGGCGATCTCGCCGCGGGCTACCCGCTGGTGCTGGTGGCGATCGTGCTCACCGGGCTCGTGCAGCTCGCGCTCGCCGCGGCGCGCGTGGGGCAGTACGCCGCGATGCTCCCGGCCACCGTGGTCGAGGCGATGCTGGCGGCGATCGGCATCATGATCGTCGTGCGGCAGGTGCCGGCGCTCTTCGGCGTCGCGGCGCCGCCTTCGCCTTCGGTCGTCCAGTCGGTCGCCGCCTGGCCGCACCTCGCGGCGGCGGTCGAGTGGACGGTGGCGCCGATCGGGCTCGCGAGTCTCGCCCTCATGTTCGCGCTGCGCCGCTGGGGCCGGTCCGGCCCGCTGCGCTGGCTGCCCTCGGCGATCGTGGTGGCGGCCTTCGGCGTGGCGGGGGGCTGGCTCGTCGGCCTGCCGCCCGGGCAGCTGGTCCGCCTGCCGACGGCGCTCGCCGACAGCCTCACTTTCCCCGCCTTCGCCGAGGTCGCGGCGCGTCCCGATCTGTGGCTCTCGCTCGCGGTGGTGGTCGTCACCTTCACCATGATCGACGGGGTCGAGTCGGTCGCGAGCGTCAAGGCGGTGGACAAGATCGACCCCTGGCGGCGCAAGTCGGACGCGAACCGCACGCTGCGCGCGATGGGCGTGTGCAACCTCGCCTCCGGCCTGATCGGCGGGCTCACCGTCATCCCGAATGCGGTGCCGAGCCGCGCCAACATCGATGCCGGCGCACGCACGCTGTGGTCCAACCTCTACAGTGGCCTGTTCCTGCTCCTGTTCGTCTTCGCCCTGCCGGGCCTGCTCGGGCGCATCCCGCTCGCGGCGATCGCCGGCGTGCTGGTGTACATCGGCTGGCGGCTCTGCGAGCCCGCCCTTTTCGCGCGCATGCTCGCCGTCGGGCGCGACCGCTTCCTGGTCTTCGTCGCCACGGTCGCGGCGATCCTCGCCACCGACCTGCTCGTCGGCATGCTGATCGGCATCGCGCTCGAGCTCGTGCTGCTCATCTACCTGCTCACGCCTTCGCTGCGCTTCGTGCTCACCGGGCGGCTCGGGCCGCGCGATGCGGCGGCGCTGCTCTGGAAGAACTTCTCCGGGATGTTCCGCAGCCCGGTGATCAAGCACCGCACCGAGGAGCGCGCCGGGGTGACGGTGCACGTGCTCACCATGGGGTCGCTGGTGGGCTTCAACCTGCTCGCGCTCGAGAAGCTCGTCGAACGTCTGCCGGCGCGCCACGGGCTCGCGCTGCGCTTCACCGAGTCGGCGCGCATCATCGACCACACCGCGGCGGAATTCCTGCAGCATGTCGAGGAGGAATTCGCCGCCGCCGGACGGCCGTTCGCGGTCGAGGGGCTGGCCAACTTCTATCCGTTCTCCGCGCACCCGCTCGCGGCGCGGATGCAGGAGCCGCACCTCGCGCGCGAGCAGGCACAGCGCGACCGGCGCGCGCAACAGATGGCGGCGCTCGCGGCGGAGCTCGGGCTGGAGTTCTCGGCCGGCACCCGCGCGACGGTGAACCGGCACGGCTTCATCTATCTCCGGCGCGGCGACCAGCGCGAGGAGTCCAACCTGATCACCGGTGTGCGTCCCGGGGGGCGCGTGGCGATCTTCGACTACGGCCACACCTCGCCGCCGGATTACCACGTCACGCACCGGCACACGCTGCTCGTGTACGAGCCCGCCGATCCATCCGCGTGGCCGGAGTTCGTCCTGACGCCGGGGCACTACCTGGAGCGCTACCTCGTCGGGCTGCGCGAGGCCGAGGGCGCGCCGCTCCCGGAGGGCTATCGGCTGTACACGCCCCCGGGCGGCGCGGTGCCGGCGTTCAGCCCCGCGCTCGCCGCGGCGATCGCCGCCGCGGGCCCGCTCTACCTCGAGTCCCGGCGCGGGGCGCTGCTCGCGTTCTGCCCGCACCGCGAGCTCGAGGAGCCGGCCATGGTGCGCAGGCTCCACGCGCTCGCCGCCGACCTCGCCGTACCGCAGCCGCGCTTATGAAAAGGATCAGAACATTTGAATAGTTGTGATCCAGCCGCGCCGCTAGACTGCCCCGGCCGGTGCGCTGCGCGCCGGGGCTGTCGCCGCGCCTTCCCCCAGGGCCGACTCACGTGCCGCCGTCGGGGTGCGTCCCGGGGCTGCGGGCAGGCAGCGCGCTTCGTTCGCTTCGTCCGAGGGGGAGATTCCGACGTATGGCTCTGGTTTCGATGCGCCAGCTGCTCGACCACGCCGCCGAGCACGGCTACGGTATTCCTGCGTTCAACATCAACAACCTGGAGCAGATCCAGGCCATCATGGAGGCGGCGCAGGCCAGCGACAGCCCGGTCATCCTTCAGGCCTCGGCTGGCGCGCGCAAGTACGCCGGCGAAGCCTATCTGCGCCACATGGTGCTGGCGGCCGTGGAGACGCACCCGGACATTCCGGTGGTGCTGCACCAGGACCACGGCGCGAGCCCGGCGGTCTGCCAGAAGTCGATCCGCTCGGGTTTCACCAGCGTGATGATGGACGGCTCGCTCCGCGAGGACATGAAGACCCCCTCGTCCTACGACTACAACGTCGAGGTCACGCGCAAGGTGGTGGAGATGGCGCACGCCGTCGGCGTCTCCGTCGAGGGCGAGCTCGGCTGCCTCGGGTCGCTCGAGTCCGGCATGGCGGGCGAGGAGGACGGGTCGGGCGCCGAGGGCAAGCTCTCGCACGACCAGCTCCTCACCGATCCGGACCAGGCCGCGGACTTCGTGAAGCGGACCAAGGTCGACGCGCTCGCCATCGCGATCGGCACCTCGCACGGTGCCTACAAGTTCTCGCGCAAGCCCACCGGCGACATCCTCGCGATCGCGCGCATCAAGGAAATTCATGCCCGCATCCCGAGCACGCATCTCGTGATGCACGGCTCCTCGTCGGTGCCGCAGGAGTGGCTCGACGTGATCCGCGAGTACGGGGGTAAGATGAAAGAAACCTACGGCGTGCCCGTCGAGGAGATCCAGGAAGGCATCCGCAACGGCGTGCGCAAGGTGAACATCGACACCGACATCCGCCTCGCGATGACTGGCGCGATCCGCCGCTACATGGCCAGGAACCCCGACGACTTCGATCCGCGCAAGCCGCTCAAGGAAGCGGTGGCGGCGGCGCGCGAGGTCTGCAAACAGCGCTACCAGCAGTTCGGCTGCGCCGGCATGGCCGCGAAGATCAAGCCGATTTCGCTTGACGACATGGCCGAGCGCTACGCCAAGGGCGCGCTCGACCCGGTCGTGCACTGAAGCACCTGCCGCCCGCGCCGACCCGTGAGCATCGAGGCCCTCATCTTCGACGTCGACGGCACGCTCGCCGACACCGAGGAGATCCACCGCCAGGCGTTCAACGCCGCCTTCCAGGAGGCGCGCCTGTGGTGGAACTGGAGCGCGCACCAGTACGCCGGGCTGCTCGCGACCTCCGGCGGCAAGGAGCGCATCGCCGCCTACGTCGACTCGCTCGCCGAGTCGGAGGCGGCGCGGCGGGAGCTCAAGGCGCGCATTCCCGCCCTGCACGCCGCGAAGACGCGCATCTTCACCGGCCTCATCGCGGGCGGGCGCGCGCCGCTGCGGCCGGGCGTCGCGCGGCTGGTGCGCGAGGCGCACGCGGCGGGCCTCAAGCTCGCGATCGCATCGACGACGAGCCCCGCGAACGTGGAGGCGCTCATCGAGCGGTCGCTCGGCGAGGGGGCGCTGCGCTGGTTCTCGGTGATCGCCGCCGGCGACCAGGTCGCGGTGAAGAAGCCGGCGCCCGACATCTACCACCTCGCCCTCGCGGTCCTCGGCCTGCCGCCGGCCGCCTGCGTCGCGTTCGAGGACTCCGGCAAGGGGCTGGCGGCGGCGAAGGCGGCGGGCCTCTTCACGGTCGTCACGCCGACGTTCTGGACGCAGACCGACGACCTCGCGGCCGCGGACCTGCTGCTGCCGAGCCTGGGTGACCCGGAAGCGCCGCTCGACCCCGGGGCGGCCGCGGCCATCGGCGCCCCGTACCTGGGGCTCGCCGAGCTCGAGCGGCTCGTCGCGGCGCGCGCCGCGCAGCCGGCGTCCTGACCGGAGCTTCGCCATGTCCCAGCGCGAGACCACCCTCACCGAATTCATCATCCGCGAGCAGCGGCGCTTTCCGCAGGCCACGGGGGGATTCACCGGGCTGCTCAATTACATCCGGCTCGCCTGCAAGCGGATCAGCTTCGTCGTCGGCCGCGGCGCGCTCGGCGGCGCCACGGGCACGGCGGGCACCGCCAACGTCCAGGGCGAGACGCAGATGAAGCTCGACGTCCTGGCGAACGAGATCTTCGTGCGCACCAACGAGTACGGCGGCCATCTCGCGGCCATGGCGTCCGAGGAGATGGACGCGCCCTACGTCATCCCCGACCCGGAGCTGCGCGGCCGCTATCTCCTGGTCTTCGACCCGCTCGACGGCTCGTCGAACATCGACGTCAACGTCTCGGTGGGCTCGATCTTCTCGGTGCTGAAGTGCCCCGAGGGCGTCACGCAGCCGACCGCCGCCGACTTCCTGCAGCCGGGCAGCCGGCAGCTCTGCGCGGGCTACGCGATCTACGGCCCGACGACGATGCTGGTGCTCACGCTCGGCAACGGCGTGCACGGCTTCACGCTCGACCGCGGCTTCGGCGAGTTCATCCTCACGCACGAGAACATGCGCATCCCCGTGGACACGCGCGAGTTCGCGATCAACACGTCGAACGAGCGCTTCTGGGAGCCGCCGGTGAAGCGCTACGTCGAGGAATGCGTGGCGGGGCGCAACGGCCCGCGCGGCGCCGACTTCAACATGCGCTGGATCGCGTCGATGGTCGCGGAGGTGCACCGCATCCTGATCCGCGGCGGGCTCTTCATGTACCCGAAGGACACGAAAGACCCGTCCAAGCCCGGGCGTCTGCGCCTCATGTACGAGGCGAACCCGATGGCGATGATCGTCGAGCAGGCGGGCGGCGCGGCCTCGACCGGCCGCGAGCGGATCATGGACGTCGTGCCGACCGACCTGCACCAGCGCGTGCCGGTGATCCTCGGCTCGCGCAACGAGGTGGAACGCATCGAGCGCTACCACCGGGAGAGCGACCAGGGCCTGGACCAGCCGTATACGTCGCCGCTCTTCAGGGAGCGATCGCTCTTCACGCAGTGAGGGACGGGCCGGGAGGCGGCCCGCGGCAACCCCGAGGGAGGGAGCATCTCATGTCAGCGAGGCATCCGATCATCGCCGTGACCGGATCGTCCGGCGCGGGCACCACGTCCGTGACGCGCACGTTCCAGTGGATCTTCCGGCGCGAGAAGGTGAACGCCGCGATCGTCGAGGGCGACTCGTTCCACCGCTACGACCGCGCCGGCATGAAGGTCGCCATGGCCGAGGCCGCGAAGCGCGGCAACAACCACTTCAGCCACTTCGGGCCCGACTCGAACCTCTTCGAGGAGCTCGAGGGCCTCTTCCGCACCTACGGCGAGAGCGGCCAGGGCAAGGTGCGCAAGTACCTGCACGACGACGAGGAGGCGGCCCCGTACAAGCAGCCGCCGGGGACGTTCACGCCCTGGGAGGACATCCCCGAGGGCACCGACCTCCTCTTCTACGAGGGGCTGCACGGCGCGGTGGTCACCGACAAGGTGAACGTCGCGCGGCACGTGGACCTCTGCATCGGCGTGGTGCCCATCATCAACCTCGAGTGGATCCAGAAGCTGCACCGCGACAAGGCGAAACGCGGCTACTCCACCGAGGCGGTCGTCGACACGATCCTGCGCCGCATGCCCGACTACGTGAACTACATCGTCCCGCAGTTCGCGCAGACCCACATCAACTTCCAGCGGGTGCCGACGGTGGACACGTCGAACCCCTTCATCGCGCGCTACATCCCGACGGCGGACGAGAGCTTCGTGGTGATCCGCTTCGCGAACCCGAAGGGCATCGACTTCCCCTATCTGCTCTCGATGATCCACGACTCGTTCATGTCGCGGCCGAACATCATCGTCGTGCCCGGCGGGAAGATGGAGCTCGCGATGCAGCTCATCCTCACGCCGCTCATCCTCAAGCTCATGGACACGCGGCGCAAGGCGATCGGCGCGGCCCCCGCGGCGCGCCCGGTCCCGGCCTGAGGCGACACGACGACGGCGCGGCGCGCCGTGGAAAAAAACGCCGCGATCCACGATAATCGGCCCCTGCCTCGCGGACGCGGCTCCCCTGCGGAGCAACCCATGAGCCATCCCACCGAGCCCGTCGCCGCACGCGCGGCGTCCCCCCAATCGCCGGCGCCGCGCGACGCCGCCAGCACGCGTGACATGGCGAACGCGCTGCGCGCCCTCGCGATGGACGCGGTGCAGGCCGCGAACTCGGGCCACCCCGGCATGCCGATGGGGATGGCCGAGATCGCCGTGGCGCTCTGGGGCGGGCATCTCAGGCACAACCCGGCCAATCCCGCGTGGGCCGACCGCGACCGCTTCGTGCTCTCCAACGGGCACGGCTCGATGCTCCTCTACTCGCTCCTGCACCTCACCGGCTACGACATGCCGCTCGCGGAGCTCAAGCGCTTCCGCCAGCTGCATTCGAAGACGCCCGGCCACCCGGAGTACGGCTGCGCGCCCGGGGTGGAGACGACCACCGGCCCGCTCGGGCAGGGGCTCGCCAACGCCGTGGGCATGGCGCTCGCCGAGCGCGTCCTCGCCGCCGAGTTCAACCGGCCCTGGTTCGAGATTGTCAACCACCACACCTACGCCTTCGCGGGCGACGGCTGCCTCATGGAGGGCATCTCGCACGAGGCCTGCTCGCTCGCCGGCACGCTCGGGCTCGGCAAGCTCATCGTCTTCTACGACGACAACGGCATCTCCATCGACGGCCACGTCGAGGGCTGGTTCACCGACGACACGCCCAGGCGCTTCGAGGCCTACGGCTGGCACGTCGTCCCCGGCGTCGACGGGCACGACGTCGCCGCGGTGGACGCGGCGATCCGCGCGGCGAAGGCGGTCGCCGACCGGCCCTCGCTCATCTGCTGCAAGACGGTGATCGGCAAGGGGGCGCCCAACAAGGCCGGCAGCCACGATTCGCACGGCGCGCCGCTCGGCGAGAAGGAAGTGGCCGCCACGCGCGAGGCGATCGGCTGGACGCATCCGCCGTTCGTCGTCCCGGACGCGGTGTACGCCGCCTGGGACGCGACCCAACAGGGCGCCGCCGCGGAAGCCGCGTGGAACGAGAAGTTCGCGCGCTACGCCGAGAAATATCCCGAGCTCGCCGCCGAGTTCCGTCGGCGCATGGCGGGCGAGCTGCCCGCGGACTGGGCCCGCGCCACGCGCGAGCTCGTCGCGAAGGTGGACGCGAAGGCCGAGACGGTCGCCACCCGCAAGGCCTCGCAGAACGCCATCGAGCTCCTCGGCAAGCTGCTGCCCGAGTTCGTCGGCGGCTCGGCCGACCTCGCCGGGTCGAACCTGACGCTGTGGTCGGGCTCGCGCGCGATCGGCCGCTCCGACGGCGGCAACTACGTGCACTACGGTGTGCGCGAGTTCGGCATGGCCGCGATCATGAACGGGCTCGCGCTGCACGGCGGCGTGCTGCCCTACGGGGGCACGTTCCTCGTCTTCTCCGACTACGCGCGCAACGCCTTGCGGGTCGCGGCGCTGATGAAGATCCGCTCGATCCTCGTCTTCACCCACGACTCGATCGGCCTGGGCGAGGACGGGCCGACCCACCAGCCGGTGGAGCAGGTCGCGTCGCTGCGGCTGATGCCGAACATGGACGTGTGGCGGCCCGCCGACGCGGTGGAGACGATGGTCGCCTGGATCGCGGCGGTCGAGCGCCGCGACGGCCCCACCTCGCTCGTCCTCTCGCGCCAGAACCTGCCGCACACGCCGCGCGACGCCGCGACGCTCGCGGCGATCCGCCGCGGCGGCTACGTGCTCGCCGACGCTCCCGGGGCGCGCGCGGTGATCATCGCGACGGGCTCGGAGGTGGCGCTCGCGCTCGCGGCGCAGAAGCAGCTCGCCGCGGAGGGCGTCCCGGTGCGCGTCGTCTCGATGCCCTCGACGGAGGCGTTCGACCGCCAGGACGCCGCCTACCGCGCCTCCGTGCTGCCGGCGGGGCTACCGCGCGTGGCCGTGGAGGCGGGCGTTTCCGACTACTGGCGCAAGTACGTCGGGCTCGAGGGCGGCGTCGTCGGCCTGGACCGCTTCGGCGAGTCGGCGCCGGCGGGCGAGCTCTTCAAGCACTTCGGCTTCACGCCCGAGAACGTGGCGAAGGCGGTGAAGGCCGTGTTGTGAGGATTTCACCGCAGGGGACGCGGGGGCGCACGAATGCGGGCCTCCCCGGCGCCCGCAGCGTCCTCCGCGGTCATGATTTTTCGTCAACGGGAACGCCGACATGACCATCAAAGTCGCAATCAACGGCTACGGCCGCATCGGCCGCAACATCCTGCGGGCCCACTACGAGGGCGGCAAGAAGCACCCGATCCAGATCGTCGCCGTCAACGACCTCGGCGACGCCAACACCAACGCCCACCTCACCAAGTACGACACGGCGCACGGCAAGTTTCCGGGCACGGTCGCGGTGGACGGCGACCACCTCGTCGTGAACGGCGACCGCATCCGCGTGTGCGCCGAGCGCGACCCGGCGAAGCTGCCGTGGAAGGAGCTCGGCGTGGACGTTGTGCTGGAGTGCACGGGCCTCTTCACCTCCAAGGCGAAGTGCAGCGCGCACCTCGCGGCCGGCGCGAAGAAGGTGATCGTCTCCGCGCCCGGCGACAAGGACGTCGACGCGACCGTCGTCTACGGGGTGAACCACGGGACGCTCAAGGCCGCGCACACGGTGATCTCGAACGCCTCCTGCACGACGAACTGCCTCGCGCCGCTCGTCAAGGCGCTGCACGACCGCATCGGCGTGGTGAACGGCCTCATGACCACCATCCACGCCTACACCAACGACCAGGTGCTCACCGACGTCTTCCACAAGGACCTGCGGCGCGCCCGTTCGGCGACGATGTCGATGATCCCGACCAAGACCGGCGCCGCCGCGGCGGTCGGCCTGGTGCTGCCGGAGCTCAACGGCAAGCTCGACGGCTTCGCGATCCGCGTGCCGACGATCAACGTGTCGGTGGTGGACCTCTCCTTCGTCGCCAGGCGCGCGACCACGGTCGAGGAGGTCAACAAGGCGGTGAAGGAGGCCTCCGAGGGCGACCTGAAGGGCATCCTCGAGTACACGAAGGAGCCGCTCGTGTCGGTCGACTTCAACCACAACCCGGCCTCGTCGATCTTCGACGCGACGCTCACCAAGGTGTCCGAGGGCACGCTCGTCAAGGTCTGCTCGTGGTATGACAACGAGTGGGGCTTTTCCAACCGGATGCTCGACACCACCGTCGCGTTCATGAACGCGAGGTGAGGCGGGCGATGCGAGCGCGGGCACTCGTTGCGGCGCAGGCGGGCCGGAGCCACGACGCCCCGGCCTTCCGAGCGGTGCCTGACGCAGGGGTCGCGTTCATGAACGCGAAGTGAGGCGGGCGATGGCCAGACCGATCGTCGGATTTCTCTTCGCCGCGGGGCTGCTCGTGACCGCGGCCCTACTACTCTTCTAGTCCCGGCCACCGCCGGGGGGGCGGGGCGCCTGCGGGGCGGGCGACCCGCGTCAACCATTCGGGAGCGCCAATGCCCATCCTCCGCATGACCGACCTCGACCTCGCCGGTAAGCGGGTCTTCATCCGCGCGGACCTCAACGTGCCGCAGGACGACGCCGGCAACATCACCGACGACACGCGCATCCGCGCCTCGGTGCCCGCCATCGAGCACGCGCTCGGGGCGGGCGCGGCCGTGATGGTCACCTCGCACCTCGGCCGTCCCACCGAAGGGGAGCTCAAGCCGGAGGATTCGCTCGCGCCGGTGGCGAAGCGGCTCGCCGAGCTGCTCGGCCGGCCGGTGCCGCTCAAGCAGAACTGGGTCGACGGCGTGGACGTCCGGCCCGGCGAGGTGGTGCTGCTCGAGAACTGCCGCGTCAACAAGGGCGAGAAGAAGAACGCGGACGACCTCGCGAGGAAGATGGCGGCGCTCTGCGACGTCTACGTGAACGACGCGTTCGGGACCGCCCACCGCGCCGAGGCGACCACCCACGGCATCGCGAAGTACGCGAAGGTCGCGTGCGCCGGGCCGCTCATGGCGGCGGAGCTCGAGGCGCTCACGAAAGCGCTCGGCAGCCCGGCGCGGCCGCTGGTCGCGATCGTCGCCGGGTCGAAGGTCTCCACCAAGCTCACCATCCTCGCCGCGCTCGCCGGGAAGGTGGACCAGCTCGTCGTGGGCGGCGGCATCGCCAACACGTTCATGCTCGCCGCCGGCCTGCCGATCGGCAAGTCGCTGGCCGAGCCGGACCTGGTCGGCGAGGCGCAGCGCATCATGGGCATCCTGCGGGCGAAGGGCGGCGAGGTGCCGATCCCGGTGGACGTCGTCACCGCCAAGGCGTTCAGCGCCACCGCGCAGGCCGAAGTGAAGGCGGCGAAGGACGTCGCGGCCGACGACATGATCCTCGACATCGGGCCGAAGAGCGCCGCCGTCCTCGCCGGCAAGCTCGCCGCCGCCGGGACGATCGTGTGGAACGGGCCGGTCGGCGTGTTCGAGTTCGACGCGTTCGCCGGGGGCACGCGCGCGATCGCCGAGGCGATCGCCGCCTCGAAGGCGTTCTCGATCGCGGGCGGCGGCGACACGGTGGCCGCGATCAACAAGTTCGGCATCGCCGACCGCATCGGCTACATCTCCACCGCCGGCGGCGCGTTCCTCGAGTTCCTCGAGGGCAAGAAGCTCCCCGCGATCGAAGTGCTCGAGTCGCGGGCGGCCGGGTAGCGGGAGAAGCGCCAACGCCGAGGACGCACAGGGCCGCAGAGGACGGCTCTTCTGTCGGTGGCGCGCCGAGGCCGCCTCGCCGCGCGTTCCCGGCCGGCGCCGCGACGGGCCCAAGAATCGCTCTCTGCGGCCCTCTGCGATCTTGGCGCCCGCCGCGTTGCGCCGTCGTCCTGCGCGCGCGCGCCGGTTACGCGGTGGGCATTAGAATCGGGCGACAACCACTACGAGGTCCACCGGGATGCTCTCTCACGCGAAGGACCGCGATCGCAGCCTGCCGCGGGCGACCAAGATCGTCGCCACCCTCGGCCCGGCCTCGAGCGACGCGGCCACGCTCGAGCGCATGTTCGCCGCCGGGGTCGACTGCGTGCGGCTCAACTTCTCGCACGGCACGGCCGAGGACCACGTGCGCCGCGCCGAGCTCGTGCGCGACACCTGCCGCAGGACGGGGCGCACCGTGGCCATCATGGCCGACCTGCAGGGCCCCAAGATCCGCGTCGGCAGGTTCCGCGAAGGGCGTGTGACGCTCGAGCCGGGTCAGACGTTCATCCTCGACGCGGCCTGCGAGCTCGGCGACGGCGACCGGGCGGGGCTCGACTACAAGGAGCTCCCGCGGGACGTGCGCCCCGGCGACGTGCTGCTCCTCGACGACGGCCGCATCGTCTTCGACGTGACCGCCGTGCGCGGCACCGAGGTGGTGAGCCGCGTGCGCCACGGGGGCGTGCTCTCCAACAACAAGGGTATCAACCGGCAGGGCGGTGGCCTGAGCGCGCCGGCGCTCACGGCCAAGGACATGGAGGACATCAAGGTCGCCGCCGGCCTCAAGGCCGACTACCTGGCGGTGTCGTTCCCGAAGGCGGGCAAGGACGTGCACACCGCGCGCGAGCTCCTGCGCGCCGCCGGCGGCAGCGGCCTCCTCGTCGCCAAGATCGAGCGGGCGGAGGCGGTCGGGGCGGAGGTCTTCGAGGACATCCTGGCGGCCGCCGACGGCATCATGGTCGCGCGCGGCGACCTCGCGGTGGAGGTCGGCGAGGCGTCCGTGCCCGCGCTGCAGAAGCGCATGATCCGGCTCGCGCGCAGCCGCAACCGGCTCACCATCACCGCGACGCAGATGATGGAGTCGATGATCGCGAGCCCGGTGCCGACGCGCGCCGAGGTGAGCGACGTCGCCAACGCCGTGCTCGACGGCACCGACGCGGTGATGCTCTCGGCCGAGACCGCGAGCGGCAAGTACCCGGTCGAGACCGTCGCGGCGATGGCGCGCATCGCGCTCGAGGCCGAGAAGTCGGCGCCGGTCGCCCCCGAGCGCGAGTTCCTCGACCGCGCCTTCACCCGCGTGGACCAGTCGATCGCGATGGCGGCGCTCTTCACCGCCTACCACCTCGACGTCAAGGCGATCGCGGCGCTCACGCAGTCGGGCTCGACCGCCCTGTGGATGTCGCGCTTCTCCTTCCGCGTGCCGATCTTCGCGCTCACCTCGGAGACGGCGACGCGCTACCGCGCCTCGCTCTTCCGCGGCGTCTATCCGCTGATGGTCACCTACCAGGGCCACGACCGGGACGCGCTGCTCGACGAGGCCGAGGACGTGCTCGTGCGCCACGGCGCGGTGCAGCCCGGCGACCTGATCGTGGTCTCCTTCGGCGAGCCGATCGGCACGCCCGGCGGCACCAACACGCTCAAGATCGTGCGCGTCGGCGAGCATCGGCGGGCGTGAAGTGAGCCTCCCGCGCCGGTTCGACGACGTCGCGCACCTCGAGGACGTGATGACGGCGCCCTCGCCGGCGCTCGCCGCCGACCTCGCGGCCCTCGACGGCGACATCCTGGTGCTCGGCGTCGGCGGCAAGATGGGGCCGACGCTCGCACGCCTGGCGAAGCGCGCGGCGCCCGGCAAGCGCGTGATCGGCGTCGCGCGCTTCACCGAGCCCGGCCTGCGCGAAGCGCTCGGGCGGCACGGCGTCGAGTGCATCCGGGCCGACCTCCTCGACCGGAGCGCGCTCGCGGGCCTGCCGCGCGCGGCGAACGTCGTGTTCATGGCCGGGCGCAAGTTCGGCTCGACCGGCCGCGAGGACCTCACCTGGGCGATGAACGTTCTCGTGCCCGCGCTGGTAGCCGAAACCTTCGCCGGGTCGCGCATCGTCGCGTTCTCGACCGCGTGCGTCTATCCGTTCGTGCCGGTCGCGAGCGGCGGCGCGAAAGAGGACACGCCGACCACGCCGCCGCCGGGCGAATACGCCAACTCCTGCGTCGGGCGCGAGCGGATGTTCCAGTACTTCTCGCGCCTCACCGCGACGCCGGGGCGGCTCGTCCGGCTCTCCTACGCGATCGACATGCGCTACGGCGTGCTGCACGACGTCGCGCGCAAGGTGCTCGCGCGCGAGCCGATCGACCTCACGATGGGGCACGTGAACGTGATCTGGCAGGGCGACGCGAACGAGCAGGCGCTGCGGGCCCTCGCGCACTGCACCGTGCCGGCGACCGGGCTCAACGTGAGCGGCCCGCGGGCCGTGTCGATCCGCGCGCTCGCGCTCGCCTTCGGCGAGCGCTTCGGGATCGCGCCGCGCTTCACCGCGCACGAGGCCGAGACCGCCTGGCTCGTCGACACGTCCGCGGCGCAGCGGCTCTTCGGCCCGCCCGCCGTCCCGCTCGAGACGATGATCGACTGGACGGCCGAGTGGATCGCGGGCGGCAAGCCGAGCCTCGGCAAGGACACGCACTACGACGTGCGCGACGGGAACTACTGAAACCGCGCGCGCCGTGATCCGCCACTGGACCGACGTTCCCGCCGAGGTGCTCGCGGTCCTGCGCGCGGGCACGGTGATCCCGGCGCACCCGCTCGCGCTCGACGCGGCGCGCCAGCTCGACGTGCGCCGGCAGCGGGCGCTCACGCGCTACTACATCGACGCCGGCGCCGGCGGGCTCGCCGTCGGCGTGCATTCCACCCAGTTCGCGATCCGCGACGTCGGGTTGTACGAGCCGGTGCTGCGGCTCGCGGCGGAGACGGCCGCGAACTGGACGGAGCGGCCCCTCGTGATGATCGCCGGCCTCGCCGGGCGCACGGCGCAGGCGCGCCGGGAGGCCGAGCTCGCGCGCGGGCTCGGCTACCACGCCGGGATGCTGAGCCTCGCCGCGATGCACGGCGCGGGCGAGGACGAGCTCATCGAGCACTGCCAGGCCGTCGCCGCGGTGATGCCGCTCGTCGGTTTCTACCTGCAGCCGGCCGTGGGCGGGATCGACCTGCCGGCGCGGTTCTGGCGGCGGTTCGCGGAGATCGAGAACGTCGTCGCCATCAAGATCGCGCCCTTCAGCCGCTACCGGACCCTCGACGTCGTGCGCGGCGTCGTCGCCGCCCGCGCCGAGGAGCGGGTGACGCTCTACACGGGCAACGACGACCACATCGTGCTCGACCTGCTCGTGCCGTTCGCGGTGAAACGCGACGGCGCCGACATCACGGTGCGCATCCGCGGCGGCCTGCTCGGCCATTGGAGCGTGTGGACGCGCACCGCGGTGCGCCATCTCGAGCGCATCCACGCGGCGGTCGCCGCCGGCCGCGCGGACGCCGACCTGCTCGCGCTCGACTCGAAAGTGACCGATGCCAACGCGGCGTTCTTCGACGCGGCGAACGGCTTCGCCGGCTGCATCGCCGGCTGCCACGAGGTATTGCGGCGGCAGGGACTGCTCGAGGGGATCTGGTGCCTCGACCCGCAGGAGGGGCTCTCGCCGGGGCAGGCCGAGGAGATCCACCGGGTCATCGGCGACTATCCCGAGCTCGCCGACGACGATTTCGTCCGGGCGAACCTGGCGCGCTGGCTCGCGTGATCCGCCGGGCGGCCCAGCCCCGATTGTGAAACTTTGCAAAACGCACGGGCCGCGCGGCGATCGCCGGCGGCGGGCCCGCGCGATCCGTGCCGCCGCCCCGCGGCGGCTAGCCGCGGAACTTGACGACCAGCAGGGCGACCAGGGCGATCGCGAGAACGATGAGATAGATGTCCAGGAAGGACATCGACTTCTCCTCCAGCGTGTCCGGGCCGAGCATACCTGCTCGTGCCGCCGACCGCCAGCGTTTGTGCGGGCAGGGCTTCACGCGGCGGCGCCGCCGACCCTCGACGCGGGCGCGCGCTTCGGCCGCCCGTGCGCCGGGCCGGGCGCCGCGCCCGGCGTTTCCGCGGTGCGCCCGCGGTTGCAAACAAGTAACGGATCGGTTAAAACGCGGCCTCGGCCGGCCCCGGCCGCTTCCGGAGGAGGCAACGCATGAAACGCTCGCACTTCGTCCGCGCCGCCGCCGCGCTCGCCGCCGCCGCCGCGCTCGTCCCGTTCGCCGCACAGGCGCAGCAGTGGAAGCCCACGCGGCCGATCACGATCATCGTGCCGTGGGCCGCCGGCGGGTCGACCGACCAGATCACGCGCGTCACCGCGGCCGAGCTCGAGAAGTCGCTCGGGCAGAAGATCGTCATCGTCAACCAGCCGGGCGCGTCCGGCTCGATCGGGACCAAGAACGCCCTCGAGGCGCCCAAGGACGGCTACACCTGGACCGCCGGCGCCGCGCAGGACCTCGGCGCCTACCGCACCCTGGGCATGCTCGACACCAACCTCGGCGACTGGGCGCTCTTCCTCACGGTGGCGAACGTGCCCGTGGTGGGGGTCAACGCGGACACGCCCTACAAGGACATGGGCCAGCTCCTCGAGGCGATGAAGCAGAAACCGGGGCAGATCTCGGTGGCGACCGCGGGCGTGACCTCGGGCGGCCACAACGCGATGGAGGCGATCGCGAAGGCGACCGGGGTGAAGTACCGCCACGTGACCTACGACGGCGGCAACCCGGCGGCGGTCGCGACCGCCGGCGGCGAGACGCAGGTGACGACCCAGCTCGCGGTGGAGCAGGCCGAGATGATCCGCGCCAAGAAGATCCGCCCGCTCGCGACGGTGAGCGACAAGCCGATCGTGATCGAGGGCTACGGCACCATCGAGCCGATCACCAAGTGGATCCCGAACTTCCGGGTGCCGACGAACTATTTCGGCATCTTCGTCCCGAAGGGCACGCCGCCGGAGGTGATCGCGACGCTCGAGCGGCTGTGGACGAGCGAGATCGCCAACAACGAGGCGATCAAGAAGTACGCGGCGAGCCGCGGCGCGTTCTTCGGCCCGGTCGCCGGCGAGGCGGCGCAGAAGGCCGCGTTCCCGGCGGTGCAGGCGAACGCCTGGCTCATGTTCGAGAGCGGCAAGGCCAAGGTCTCGCCGGACACGGTGGGCATCCCGAAGCCCTGAACCGGCTTCCGGCGCCCGGCGTTCGGCACCGGCCGGTGGCTTGGCGGACGCCGGGCCCGCACTTGGCCGGGCGCTGAGAGCCGCTCGCCGACGGCGGAGGGCCGGGCGCAGATGAGCATCGAATCGTCCCCCGACGACAGGCCCTCGCCGCGCGCCGACCTGGTGTCGGCGGTCGTCTGGATGGCGCTCGGCGGCGCCATCGTCTACGGCTCGTGGACGATGGACCGGCTCGAGCACCTCGGCGCGACCGTCTACACGGCGCCCGGGCTCGTGCCCGGCGCGCTCGGCGCGGTGATCTTCGCGCTCGGCGCGCTGCTCGGCGTGCGCGCGGTGCGCCAGGGGGCGCTCACGCCCGCCGGCGTGTCCGCGGTGGCGGCGGACACGGCGGGCCGCCGGCGCATGGGGCTCGCGCTCGCGCTGATGCTCGTCTATGCGGCCGGGATGCTCGGCCACGGCGTCCCCTTCTGGCTCGCGACGTTCGCCTTCGTCGCGGTGTTCGTCGCCGTCTTCGAATATCCGATGCGCAAGGAACGCGGCCAGGTCGCGCGGGGGCTCTTCATGGCGGTGCTCTACGGCGCCGCGACGACGTTCCTCGTGACGGTCGTGTTCGAGCAGGTCTTCTACGTGCGGCTCCCGTGAGGCGGAACCGGACCGCCAACGCGCAAAGGCCGCCCGGGAACGCAATGCCCCGCGTCCCCGCGGTGAGCGCCTGACCCGGCCATGTTCGAGGGCCTCCTTTCGTTCGGCCATGCGATCGCGGCGTTCGCCTCGCCGGTGAACCTGCTCTGGGCGTTCGGCTCGTGCTTCGTCGGGGTGGTGATCGGCGCGCTGCCCGGGCTCACGGCGACGATGGGCCTCGCGCTCATGACGACGCTCACGATCAAGATGCCCTCCTCGCAGGCGCTGCTCGTCCTCGTCTGCACCTACGTCGGCGCGATCTACGGCGGCTCGCGCTCGGCGATCCTGCTCAACATCCCCGGCACGCCGGCCCCCGCGGCCGCCTGCCTCGACGGCTACGCGCTCGCGCGCAAGGGCCTCGCCGGGCGCGCCATGGGCATCGCCACCTCGGGCTCGGTGCTCGGCACGCTGATCGGCATGTTCTTCCTCGCGCTCTTCACCCCGGTGCTCGGCAATTTCGCGCTGCGCTTCGGCGCCTACGAGTTCTTCTGGCTGGCGGTGTTCGGGGTGGTGATCTCGGGGAACCTCACCGGCAAGGACCCGCTGAAGGGCTGGATCGCCGGCTTCGCCGGCCTCTTCATCGCCGGGATCGGGCAGGAGAGCGTGCACGCGTTCGAGCGGTTCACGTTCGGCAACCGTGACCTCGCCGGCGGCATCTCGCTCGTGCCGGCGCTCGTCGGCGCCTTCGGCTTCGCCGAGCTGCTGGTCGTGATGAAGGAGCGGCGCGGCACCGTGAAGGTCAACCCCTTCGACAGCGTGATCCCCCGGATCGCCGACGTGGTGGCGCACTGGCGCACCATCCTGCGCTCGGGCGTGATCGGCACCTTCATGGGCGTCGTCCCGGGCGTCGGCGAGGACACCGCCGCGTGGACGTCCTATGCGGCGGCGAAGCGCGCGAGCAAGGAAAAGGAGGCGTTCGGCAAGGGCTCGGTGGACGGCCTGATGGCGGCCGAGACCGGCGACAACGCGTGCGTGCCGGGCGCCGTGATCCCGGTGCTGACGCTCGCCGTCCCCGGCTCGGCGCCTGCCGCGGTCCTGCTCGCCGCGATGCTGATCCACGGCGTGCGCCCCGGCCCGATGATCATGGTCGAGAACCCGCAGTTCGTCTACGAGGTGGTCGCGATGATGCTCTTCGCGACCCTCGGGATCCTCTTCTACGGACTCACCCTGACCAAGCTCCTCGTGCAGATCCTGCGCGTGCCCTACCAGGTGATCGTGCCGATCATCTTCGTGCTGACGGTCGTGGGCGCGTTCGCGATCGCGGCGCGTCTCTTCGACGTCTGGACCATGCTCGCGTTCGGCCTGATCGGCTTCGCGCTGCGCACCTACGGCTACCCGATGGCGCCGCTCGTGCTGGGCATCGTCCTCGGCGACCTCCTCGAGAAGAACCTGCGCCGCGGCCTCATCCTCTCCGACGGCAGCCTCGAGCCGTTCTTCACCCGGCCGATCTCCGCGTTCATGGTGGCGGTGATCGCGATCGTCGTGCTCGCGCGCTTCCGCTGGTTCCGGGCGGCCATGGCGCGCCTCGCCGCGTTGCTGCCCTGGCGGAGGGCCGCGTGATGCGCGTCGCGCTCTGCAACGAGGTGCTCGAGCCGATGCCGTTCGCCGCGCAGTGCGACTACGCCGCGGCGCTCGGCTACGACGGGCTCGAGCTCGCGCCGTTCACGGTGTCTGCCGAGCCGCACCGCATGCCGGACTGGCATCGCGCCGAGCTCCGGCGCGCGGCGTCCGACGCCGGCGTCGCGATCACCAGCCTGCACTGGCTGCTCGTCACGCCCAGGGGGCTCTCCATCACGACGCCCGACGACGGGCTGCGCGCGCGCACGCTCGAGGTGATGCGCGGCCTCGTCGGGCTCGCCGCGGATCTCGGCGCGACGGTGCTCGTGCACGGCTCGCCGGCGCAGCGCCAGATCGCTCCGGGCGACACCCGCGAGGCGGCGCTCGCGCGCGCGACCGAATGCTTCGCGGCGGCCGCGGAAGCGGCGCGCGCGGCCGGCGTCACCTATTGCATCGAGCCGCTCGCGCCCGGCGAGACTCCGCTCATCAACACCGTCGCCGAGGCCGCCGCGATCGTCGACGCCGTCGGCAACCCGGCGCTCGCGACGATGATCGACGCGTCGGCGGCGAGCCAGGCCGAGGCGGTGCCGGTGGCGGCGCTCGTCGACCAGTGGCTTCCCACCGGGCGCGTCGCGCACATCCAGGTGAACGACCGCA
>JAOAEA010000006.1:0-74369 GCA_026417035.1 Burkholderiales bacterium | reverse complement strand
CCGCCGCGGGCCCGGCGAGGGCGAGGACCGCTTCGCGCCGGTGTTCGCGGCGCTCGCACGGCACCGCTATCCGGGCACGGTCGCCGTCGAGCCCTTCAGGTACGTGCCCGACGGGCGCGCGTGCGCGGCGCGCGCCATCGGCTACGTGCGCGGCATCCTCGAGGCGCAGGCGGGCTGAGGCATGGCGGCGGCGCGGAAACCCGCCGAGCGGCGCAGCCGCGACCCCGAGCGCACGCGCACGCGCATCCTCGAGGCGGCGACCCGCGAATTCGCGCGCCACGGTCTCGGCGGCGCGCGCGTGGACCGCATCGCGGCGCGCGCCGGCGCCAACAAGCGGATGCTCTACTACTACTTCGGCGACAAGGAGACGCTCTTCGGTGCGGTGCTGGAGCACGCGTACGCCCGCATCCGCGCAGCCGAGGAGGCGCTGCGCCTGCTCGACGTGCCCCCCGCCGAGGGCGTGCGCCGGCTGGTCGAGTTCACGTGGCGCTACTACCTCGCGCACCCGGAGTTCATCACGCTGCTCAACAGCGAGAACCTGCACCGCGCGCGGCATCTCAAGCGCTCGCCGCACATCGGCGCGATGAATTCGCCGCTGATCGCGACGCTCGCGGAGATCCTGCGGCGCGGCGCTGCGTCCGGCGAGTTCCGCGCCGGCGTGGACGCACTGCAGCTCTACGTCTCGATCGCCGCGCTCGCGTACTTCTACCTCTCCAACAACCACACCCTCTCGGCCGTGTTCGGCCGCGACCTCGGGACGGAAGCGGCGCACGTCGAGCGGCTCGCCCACATGGTGGACGTCGTGCTCGGCTACCTCGCGGCGCCGGCGGCGGCACGGCGCGCGCCGCGCCCGGTCGGACTGGAGGCGGCGTGAGCTCTGCGTCGCGGCGGCATCGCCATGGCTGAGCCTCTGCGCCTGCGCGTGGCCGCGGTCGAGCGCTACGAGCGCCCGGTGCGCCTGCGGCTGCCCTTCCGCTTCGGCGTGGTCACACTCACCGAAGCGCCGCAGGCCTTCGTCCGCGCGCGCGTGCGGCTCGCCGACGGCCGCGAGGCCTGGGGCGCGGCTGCGGAGCTGCTCGCGCCCAAGTGGTTCGACAAGGACCTCGCGCTCTCGAACGAGGACAACTTCGCGCAGCTCCGCGAGGCGCTCGCCCTCGCCGCCGCGGCGTACGCGGGCGACGCGGCGCTGCGCACGCCCTTCGGGCTGTTCGCGGCGCACTACCGGGCGCTCCTCGCCGCCGGCGCGGCGCGCGGGCTCAACCCGCTCGTCGTCTCGTTCGGCCCGGCGCTCCTCGACCGCGCGGTGCTCGACGCGGCGGGCCGGCTCGCGGGCGTGTCCTTCTACGACGCCGTGCGTGCGAACCTCGCGGGCATCGACGCCTCCCTCACGCCCGAGCTCGCGCGCTTCGACCTCGCGAAATTCCTGCGCTCCCTCGCGCCCTCGGCGACGCTCGCCGTCCGGCACACCGTGGGCCTCATCGATCCGCTCACGGCCGCCGACGCCGTCCGGCGCGTGGACGACGGGCTGCCCGAGACGCTCGAGGAGGTGGTCGCGGCCTACGGGCACCGCTACTTCAAGCTCAAGGTCGCGGGCGACGTCGACGCCGACGTCGAGCGCCTCGCGCGGATCGCCGCCGTCATCGACGCGCGTCCGGGCGTGTACCAGGCGACGCTCGACGGCAACGAGCAGTACCACGACGTCGAGGGGATCGCCGCGCTGTGGCAGCGCATCCTCGCCACGCCGCGCCTGGCGCGGCTCGCCGAGAGCACGCTCTTCATCGAGCAGCCGATCGCGCGCGCGCACGCCCTCGAGCGCGACGTGCGCGCGCTCGCGCGGCTCAAGCCGGTGATCATCGACGAATCCGACGGCGACCTCGACGCGTTCCCGCGCGCGCGCGCGCTCGGCTACGCGGGGGTGTCCTCGAAGGCGTGCAAGGGGTTCTACAAGTCGCTCCTCAACGCCGCGCGCTGCGCGCTCTGGACGGCCGAGGGGCGGGGCGCCTGCTTCATGTCCGGCGAGGATCTCACCTGCCAGGCCGGCCTCTCGGTGCAGCAGGACCTCGCCATCGTCTCGCTGCTCGGGCTGGGGCACGTGGAGCGCAACGGCCACCACTACGTGAACGGCATGGCGGGCCTGCCCCGCGCCGAGCAGCAGCGTTTCCTCGCCGCGCATCCCGACCTCTACGAGGACCGCGCCGGCGCGGTCCGGCTGCGCATCGCAGACGGCAGCGTGCGCGTCGGCTCGCTCGCCGGTCCCGGATTCGCGAGCGGCGCCGAGCCGGAGTGGTCGGCGATGACGCGGCTGGCGTGACCGAAGCGGGCGCGGACACGAGGCTCACGACGAAGGCACGACGATGGAAGCCAACCACGACGTCACGAAGGCACGAAGGGTCGCAAGCTCTCTCGGAAGACCACGGGACTGGCCGCGCGGAGGCATCGCTGCGCAGCGCTCCCTCTCTCTTCGTGCCCTCGTGGTGAACCCTTGCCTTGGAGGAGCGCGAATGCCTGAAAAACGCCTCGGCATCATCATGCACGGCCACGTGGACGGAGAAGCGCGGCCGCGGCGCCGCTGCGCATCGCCCGGCCGGTGCCGCCGTGCGCGCATCGCGGAGGAGACCGCCCATGCCTGAAAAGCGCCTCGGCATCATCATGCACGGCGTCACCGGCCGCATGGGCATGAACCAGCATCTCGCCCGCTCGGTCGCGGCGATCATGAAGCAGGGCGGCGTGACGCTCGCCGACGGCTCGCGCGTGATGCCCGACCCGATCCTCGTCGGGCGCAACGCCGAGAAGCTCACGGAGCTCGCGAAGACCTACGGGGTGGCGCGCTGGACCACCGACCTCGACGGCGCGCTCGCCGACCGCGACGACGCCGTGTTCTTCGACGCGGCCTCGACGCAGCTCAGGCCGGCGCTCGTCAAGAAGGCGATCGCGGCCGGCAAGCACGTCTACTGCGAGAAGCCGGTCGCGACCAGCCTCGCCGAGGCGCTCGACCTCTACCGGGCGGCGAAGGAAGCCGGCGTGAAGCACGGCGTCGTGCAGGACAAGCTCTGGCTGCCGGGGCTGCTGAAGCTCAGGATGCTCATCGACGCCGGGTTCTTCGGGCGCATCTTCGCGGTGCGCGGGGAGTTCGGCTACTGGGTGTTCGAGGGCGACTGGCAGCCGGCGCAGCGGCCGTCGTGGAACTACCGCAAGGAGGACGGCGGCGGCATCGTCCTCGACATGCTCTGCCACTGGCGCTACGTGCTCGACAACCTGTTCGGCGACGTGAAGAGCGTCACCTGCCTCGCGGCGACCCACATCCCCGACCGCTGGGACGAGCGCGGCCGGCACTACAAGGCCACCGCCGACGACGCGGCGTACGCGACGTTCGAGCTCGCCGGCGGCGTGATCGCGCACATCAACAGCTCGTGGGAAGTGCGCGTGCGGCGCGACGACCTCGTGACTTTCCAGGTGGACGGCACGCACGGGTCGGCGGTGGCGGGGCTCACCCGGTGCTGGACGCAGGCGCGCGTGAACACGCCCAAGCCGGTGTGGAACCCCGACGTCCCGCAGACGATCGATTTCTTCTCGACCTGGCAGGAGGTGCCGGACAACGTCGCCTACGACAACGCCTTCAAGGCGCAGTGGGAGCTCTTCATCCGGCACGTGTGCGAGGACGCGCCCTTCAAGTGGAACCTGCTCGAGGGCGCGAAGGGCGTGCAGCTCGTCGACTGCGCCCTGCGGAGCTGGGCCGAGCGGCGGTGGGTGGACGTGCCGGAGCTCGTGGCGTGAGCGCGGGCGCAGCTTCAACGCAGAGGGCGCAGAGGACGCGGAGGGCCGCAGAGCCTGCAATGGTGAGAGGCCGAACCGCGGTGGGCCGGCGCACGCTCCGGATAAGGAGGCACGGAGGCAACCGCCGGTGCGGGGCCCCTTGCCAACGCCGCAGGCGGATCCAGAGGCGGCTCAGCGGCCCTCTAATCCCTTCCGCGCCGAACCGCGCCGCGTCGTGTCGCGCCGCCTGAGGAGGCGAAGATGGACGCCCCCGACAAGCTCTCCCTCACCATCCGGCTGCCCACCGAAGCGCGCAGCCTCGAGCCGTTCACACTCTCGGCGCCACGCGCCTTCCCGGCGCGCGCGGCGCGCGCGTTCAACCGCATCGCCTTCGCCGCGGCGCACGTCGTCGCCGACCCGCTCTCGGCGCGCGACCCGTGGGTCGAGCCGGCGATCGACTGGGACGCGACCATCGCGTTCCGCCGGCATCTCTGGGGCCTCGGGTTCGGTGTCGCCGAGGCCATGGACACGGCGCAGCGCGGCATGGGCCTCGACTGGCCGAGCGCGCTCGAGCTCGTCCGCCGCTCGGTCGCGGCGTCCCGCGAGGTGCCCGGCGCGTTCCTCGCGAGCGGCGCCGGCACCGACCATCTCGCGCCGCGGCCGGACCTGTCGCTCGCCGACGTGATCGCGGCCTACGAGGAGCAGTGCGCCGCGATCGAAGCCGCGGGGAGCCCGATCATCCTCATGGCGAGCCGGGCGCTCGCCGCTTGCGCGCGCGGCCCCGAGGACTACGCGCAGGTGTACGGCCGCATCCTCGCGCAGGTGCGCGAGCCCGTGATCATCCACTGGCTCGGCGAGATGTTCGACCCGGCGCTCGCGGGCTATTGGGGACACGCCGACCATGGCCGCGCGATGGAGGTGGCGCTCGCCATCATCCGCGAGCACGCCGCCAAGGTGGACGGCGTGAAGGTGTCGCTGCTCGACAAGCAGAAGGAGATCGACATGCGCCGCCGGCTGCCGGCGGGCGTGCGCATGTACACCGGCGACGACTTCAACTACGCGGAGCTGATCGAGGGTGACCGCGAGGGCTACTCGGACGCGCTGCTCGGCATCTTCGATGCGATCGCGCCGGCGGCCTCGGCCGCGCTGGCGGCGCTCGGCGCGGGCGACCGCAAGGCCTTCCACGAGATCCTCGCGCCGACGGTGCCGCTCTCGCGGCACGTCTTCCGCGCGCCGACGCGCTTCTACAAGACCGGCGTCGTGTTCATGGCCTGGCTCAACGGCCATCAGGAGCACTTCGTGATGGTCGGCGGCCAGCAGAGCGCGCGCGGCATCCTGCACTTCGCCGAGATCTTCCGCCTCGCCGACGCCGCGGGCCTCATCCGCGACCCGGAGCTCGCGGTGGCGCGCATGAAGCACCTGCTCGCCATCCACGGGCTTCAGGGATGAACGATGCGACGCAGAGGCGGCAGGGGGACGCACAGGCGCGCGGAGGAGGCGATTGCGATGCGGCGTGCGGCGCCCCCGCGCCCGCACCCGCACCCGCACCACCCGTTCCCTCTGCGGCCCTCCGCGTCCTCCGCGCCTCTGCGGTGAGAGCCTTTCGATGCGATCCCTGACCCCGCCCGACCCGGCGCTGCTCTCGCTCAACACCGCCACGGTGCGCGAGCGCTGGAACCTGCGGCAGATGATCGAGGGCTGCGCGCGCCACGCGATCCGCGGCATCTCGCCGTGGCGCGACAAGCTCGCCGAGTACGGGGCGAAAGAGGCCAAGCGCATGATCGACGCCAACGGCCTCACCGTCACCGGCCTGTGCCGCGGCGGCATGTTCCCGGCCGCCGATGCGAAGGGGCGCAGGGCCGCGATCGAGGACAACCTGCGCGCGATCGACGACGCCGCGACCCTCGCCGCGGCCTGCCTAGTGCTCGTCGTGGGCGGCCTGCCGGCGGGTTCGAAGGACCTCGCCGGCGCGCGCGAGATGGTCCGCGACGGCATCGGCACGGTCCTCGACCATGCGCGCGCGGCCGGCGTGCCGCTCGCGATCGAGCCGCTGCATCCGATGTACGCCGCCGACCGCGCCTGCGTGAACACGCTCGCGCAGGCGCTCGACCTCTGCGACGAGCTGGACGGCGCGCGCAGCGGCGCGCTCGGCGTCGCGGTGGACGTGTATCACGTGTGGTGGGATCCGCAGCTCCGCGGTCAGATCGAGCGCGCCGGCGAGCGGCGGCTTCTCGCCTTCCACATCTGCGACTGGCTGGTGCCCACAACCGACCTCCTGCTCGACCGCGGCATGATGGGCGACGGCGTGATCGACATCCCGCTCATCCGCTCGTGGGTCGAGGCCGCCGGCTACCGGGGCTTCCACGAGGTGGAGATCTTCTCGGCGAACAACTGGTGGAAGCGCGACCCGGACGAGGTGCTGGCGACGTGCAAGGCGCGGCATCAGCAGTTCGGCTGACCGTCGCAGCGCCGAGAGTGGGGGATCCACAAGGGGGTGTTCCCCCTTGTTCCACCGCGTGTGGAAGCGCGACCCGGACGAAGTGCTGGCGACGTGCAAGGCGCGGCATCAGCGGTTCGGCTGACCGAAGCTCTCCGTCCGCGACCGCCCCGCAACGCAGAGGACGGAGAGGGCCGCAGAACGCCGCAGAGGCAAGGGCGTCACCGGCGCGGCGCCGATGCGCGGCGCACGCCGAGCGCAGGGGACAACGTTGGGCGGCGACCGGACACAGCCCCTCTACTGCGTTCCTCTGCGGGCTCTGCGCCGCCTCGCGTCGGAAGCGTCCCGACAGCGCGGCTCCGCCACCTGTCACGGATGCCGTTACAGCCGGGGCGTGGAGCGCTCCCGGTTGATCTACGTCAACTGCCGCGGAAGGCGCCGTGTTGGAATCGCATCGACGCCCGCGCGCTGCGGCCACAAGCCGCGGCGGACCCCGAAAGGGGTTGGGCGTGCGTCCTCCTGGTGATCGCCCGCGCTCCGTGCGCGGGCTTTTTTTCGCCTCGCCGCGCGCGCGGCCCCGCGCGCGGCGCCTCAGCGATGCTTCTGGTAGGTCCCGACGAGCTCGGCGTGCGCGAGGACGTGGCCCTTCATCGCGGCCTCGACCTGGGCCTTGGTCGGATGCTTGAGATCGCCGAGCGCGCGGTCGAGCGCGTAGAGCTTGAAGAAATAGCGATGCCGTCCGACCGGTGGGCACGGCCCGCCGTAGCCGGTGCGGCGCCAGTCGTTGCGGCCCTCGCGTGTGGGCGCGGGCAGCGCCCCCGGCTTCACGCCCTCGGGCAGACCCGTCGCCCCCGGGGGGATGTCGTAGAGCACCCAGTGCACCCAGGTCATCTTCGGCGCCGCGGGGTCGGGCGCGTCCGGGTCGTCTACGATGAGGACCAGGCTCTTGGCACCCGCCGGCACGCCGGACCAGGCGAGCGGCGGCGACGTGTCGGCGCCCTCGCAGGTATGCTGCCGCGGGATCGCCCCGCCGTTGGCGAAGGCCGATGAAGTGATGGCGAGCGTCATGGCGGCGCCTCCCTTGACGATGCGCGCGAAGTGCGCCCGTGCATTCTAGATCCGCGCGACGCCCCTTGACCCGACCGGTGAAGCACCGCTGGGACCTCTCGCCGGGGGCGGCGATGGCCCTGCAATCGCGGCTCGCGGCGAAGGTCGAGCGCGAGGATCGCCTCGGCGAGATCCGCCACGTGGCGGGCGTGGACGTCGGCTTCGAGGCGGATGGCCGCGTCGCCCGCGCCGCGGTCGCGGTGCTCGCCTTTCCGTCGCTCGCGCTCGCCGACTGCGCCGTCGCCCGGCGGCCGGTGCCGTTTCCCTACATCCCCGGGCTGCTCTCGTTCCGCGAGATCCCGGTCGTCGTCGACGCGCTCGCGCGCCTCGCGGTGCGCCCCGACCTGCTGCTCGTCGACGGGCAGGGCATCGCGCACCCGCGGCGCTGCGGGCTCGCGTCGCATCTCGGGCTCGTGACCGGGCTTCCGGCCATCGGGGTCGCGAAGACGCGGCTCGTCGGCGAGCACCGCGAGCCGGCGCCGCGCCGCGGCGCCTGGACCCGGCTCGTCGACCGCGGCGAGACGGTCGGCGCGTGCCTGCGCACGCGCGCGGGGGTCAAGCCGCTGTTCGTCTCCACCGGCCACCGCGTGAGCCTCGCGACCGCCATACGCCTCGTTCTCGCCTGCGCGCCGCGCTACCGTCTGCCCGAGACGACGCGCTGGGCCCACCGCCTCGCCTCCGGGCCCGCGGCCGAGACCGAGCGGCTGCTCGCCCGCGCGCCGGGCCGGGGTAGTGGCCGCGCAATGGGGAGGGGGTAAAATCCGCGTTTCTCCGGACAAGCTCCCTATCCCGAGGAGGTTTCCATGAGCGTGAGCGAAATGCGCCAGACCGCGCTGGCAATGGTCGCGAAGGGGCGGGGGATCCTCGCCGCCGACGAATCGACGGGCACGATCGAGAAGCGCTTCAAGTCGATCGGCGTCGAGAACACCGAGCCGAACCGGCGCGCCTACCGGGACATGCTCTTCACCACCCGCGGCCTCGGCCAGTACGTGAGCGGCGTGATCCTCTACGACGAGACCCTGCGGCAGAGCTCGCACGACGGCGTGCCGTTCCCCGAGCTCCTCGCCAGGAACGGCATGATCCCGGGCATCAAGGTGGACGCCGGCGCGAAGGACCTCGCGCTGTGCCCGGGCGAGAAGGTGACCGAGGGCCTCGACGGGCTCGCGAAGCGCTGCGCCGAGTACTACAAGATGGGGGCGCGCTTCGCGAAGTGGCGCGCCGTCATCACCATCGGCAAGGACATGCCCACCACCACCTGCATCGCCGCGAACGCGCACGCGCTCGCGCGCTACGCCGCGATCTGCCAGGCGAACGGCCTGGTGCCGATCGTCGAGCCGGAGGTGCTGATGGACGGCGATCACACGATCGAGCGCTGCCAGGAGGTGACCGAGTGGACCCTCAACGCGGTCTACGACGCGCTCTACGTCAACCGCGTGTCGCTCGAGGAGTCGGTGCTCAAGCCCTCGATGGTCATCTCCGGCGCGGACGCGAAGCGCCAGGCGCCGGTGGACGAGGTCGCCGACCGCACCGTCACGATCCTCAAGCGCTGCGTGCCCGCGGCGGTGGCCGGCATCGTCTTCCTCTCGGGCGGGCAGTCCGACGAGATCGCGACCGAGCACCTCGACGCGATGAACAAGCGCTTCAAGGGGAACCTGCCCTGGCCGCTCTCGTTTTCCTACGGCCGCGCGCTGCAGCACGCGTCGCTGCACGCCTGGAAGGGCTCGGCGGCGAACGTCGCGGCGGCGCAAGCCGCGC
Organism: Burkholderiales bacterium; assembly: GCA_026417035.1. GTDB lineage: Bacteria > Pseudomonadota > Gammaproteobacteria > Burkholderiales > SG8-39 > JAOAEA01. The sequence goes on along the minus strand of JAOAEA010000006.1, from coordinate 65,317 downwards.
TCCTGCACCGGGCACGCATGAACAGCCTCGCGGCCACGGGCGAGTACCGCCCCGACCTCGAGAAGAAAGCCGCCTGAGCGCGGGCGCGCGCAGGGGCCGGTCCGCCGGCCCCTGCGCGTTTTCAGGGAGCCGCCGCTTGACACCCCTTTTCGAGTCCTCGCTCACGAGCCTGCCGCTCCTCGGGCGGGGCAAGGTGCGGGACATCTACGCGGTGGACGAGCGGCGCCTGCTCATCGTCACCACCGACCGCCTCTCGGCGTTCGACGTCGTGCTGCCCGACCCGATCCCGTTCAAGGGCGCGGTGCTGACGGCGATGAGCGAGTTCTGGTTCCGCCGGCTCGCCCACGTGGTGCCCAACCACCTCACCGGCATCGACCCGGAGAGCGTGGTGAAGACCGACGCCGAGCGCGCCCAGGTGCGCGGCCGGTCGATGGTGGTCAACCGCTACCGGCCGCTGCCGGTCGAGGCGGTGGTGCGCGGCTACATCATCGGCTCCGGATGGAAGGACTACCAGGCGACCGGGCGCATCTGCGGCATCGCGCTGCCGGCCGGCCTGCGGCAGGCCGACCGCCTGCCGCACCCGATCTTCACGCCGGCGACGAAGGCCGAGACCGGCGCGCACGACGAGAACATCACCTTCGAGCAGGTCGTGAACACGATCGGCGCCGCGCTCGCGGCCAAGGTGCGCGACGTGGCGCTCCGGCTCTATGGCGAGGCGGCGGAGTACGCGCGCGAGCGCGGCATCATCATCGCCGACACCAAGTTCGAGTTCGGCCTCGACGCCGCGGGCACGCTGCATCTCATCGACGAGGCGCTCACCGCGGACTCCTCGCGCTTCTGGCCGGCGGACCAGTACCGTCCGGGCTCGAGCCCGCCGTCCTTCGACAAGCAGTTCGTGCGCGACTATCTCGAGACGCTCGACTGGCCGAAGCAGCCGCCCGGCCCGCGGCTGCCGCCCGAGGTGATCGCGAAGACTTCCGAGAAATACCGGGAAGCGCTCTTCCGGCTCACCGGCACGAGGCTGGAGTGAGGCGAATGGCGAAGAAGAAACCGGTCGTCGGCGTCGTGATGGGTTCCTCTTCCGACTGGGAGGTGATGCAGCACGCCGCGCGCGTGCTCGGCGAGTTCGGCGTGCCGTTCGAGGCGCGCGTGGTCTCCGCCCACCGCACGCCCGACGACATGTTCGCGTACGCCGCGGGCGCCCGGGCCCGGGGGCTCGCGGCGATCATCGCCGGCGCGGGCGGCGCGGCGCACCTTCCCGGCATGCTCGCGTCCAAGACGACCGTGCCGGTGCTCGGCGTGCCGGTGCCGACCCGGCACCTCGGCGGCGAGGATTCGCTCCTCTCGATCGTGCAGATGCCGAAGGGCGTCCCGGTGGCGACCTTCGCGATCGGCGAGGCGGGCGCGGCGAACGCGGCGCTGTTCGCGGTGGCGCTGCTCGCGACCGCCGACGCGAAGCTCGCCGCGAAGCTCGACGCCTACCGCGCAGACCTGGTGAAGCAGGTGCGGGCGATGAAGCTGCCCGGCGCGTGAGCGGCGCGCGGCACGGGAGTACCCACGGCGGAGGACGCTGAGGACGCCGGGTTCGACGCATGGCGCGCTGCCGGCCGAAAGAGGTTCCGCCGTGCCCCGCCTGCCGCCGCGGCACCCCGCGTCCTCCGCGGACCGTTCTACACCGATGACCGATCGCAGCATCATCCAACCCGGCGGCTGGCTCGGCCTCCTCGGCGGCGGGCAGCTCGGGCGCATGTTCACCATGGCGGCGCAGAGCATGGGCTACCGCGTCGCCGTGCTCGACCCGGGCGAGCATTCGCCCGCGGGGAGCGTCGCCGACCGGCACATCCGCGCCGATTACCTCGATCCCGATGGCCTCGCCGAGCTCGCCGGGCTCTGCCATGGTGTCACCACCGAGTTCGAGAACGTCCCCGCGCGGGCGCTCGAATACCTCGCCGCGCACTGCCGCGTGAGCCCGGCGGCCGAGGCGGTCGCGATCGCGCAGGACCGCATCCGCGAGAAGGAATTCGTGCGCGCCTGCGGCATCGACACCGCACCGTTCGCGCCGGTGCGCACCGCCGCCGACCTCGACCTCGCGCCGGCGGACCTCTTGCCGGGCATCCTCAAGGTGGCGCGCCTCGGTTACGACGGCAAGGGGCAGGCGCGGGTGGCCTCGCGGGAGGAGGCGCGCGCCGCGTTCGAGCGCTTCGGGCGCGTGCCCTGCGTGCTGGAGCGGATGCTCCCGCTCGAGCGCGAGGTGTCGGTCGTCGTCGCGCGGCGCGAAACCGGCGAGGCGGCCGCCTTCCCGGTCGCCGAGAACGAGCACGCGCACGGCATCCTCGACACGAGCATAGCGCCGGCGCGCGTGCCGGCGGCGGTCGCGGCGCGTGCCCGCGAGGCCGCGCACGCGATCGCGGAGGGCCTGCGCTACGTCGGCGTGCTGTGCGTCGAGTTCTTCGTGCTCGCCGGCGACCAGCTGCGCGTCAACGAGATCGCGCCGCGCCCGCACAACTCCGGCCACTACACGATCGACGCCTGCGTCACCTCGCAGTTCGAGCAGCAGGCGCGCGTCCTCGCGGGCTTCCCGTTGGGCTCGACCGACCAGCATCGCGCCGCAGTGATGGTGAACTTGCTGGGAGACGTGTGGCGCGACGGCGAGCCCGACTGGACGCGCGTGCTCGCGCACCCGGCGGCGAAGCTCCACCTCTACGGGAAGCGCGACGCGCGGCCCGGGCGCAAGATGGGCCATGTCACCTGCCTCGGCGCGACCGTGGACGAAGCGCTCGCGACGGCGCGGGCGATCCGCAGCTCGCTCGGGATCGGACGGTGAACCCGTAACCGTGGCGCGGACGCTCGCGAGAGCCCGCGCGCGAAAGATGGAAAGAACGATGAGCCAGGAAACGACGACACCGGAGGCCTTGCCGCCAGGCGAAGCGGGAGCCGGGCACGCGCAGGGGCTGCTCGCCGAGGCGCCGCCACCGCCCGAGCCGCCGCACATCAAGGTCGCGAATGACGAGACGATCGCCGAGGGCGCGGCGCTCCTGCGCGCGGGCGAGCTCGTCGCCTTCCCGACCGAGACGGTCTACGGGCTCGGGGCCGATGCGCTGAACCCCGACGCGGTGGCGAAGATCTTCAAGGCTAAGGGGCGGCCCGCCGACCATCCCGTGATCGTCCACCTCGCGGCGGCGGAGGGGGTGGAGGCGTTCGCGCGCGAGATCCCCGATGCGGCGCGCCGGCTCGCCCGCCAGTTCTGGCCGGGCCCGCTCACGCTCGTGCTGAAGCGCGCCGAGCGCGTGCCCGGCGTCGTCACCGGCGGCCAGGACACGGTGGCGCTGCGCGTGCCCTCGCACCCGGTGGCGCAGGCGCTCCTCGCCGCGTTCGGCGGCGGCGTCGCCGCGCCATCGGCGAACAAGTTCGGCCGTGTGAGCCCCACCACGGCCGAGCACGTCGGCGCCGACTTCGGCACGGCGATCCCGCTGATCCTCGACGGCGGCGCGTCGCCGGTCGGCATCGAATCGACGATCGTCGACCTGTCGGGCGAGGCGCCACGGCTCCTGCGACCCGGCGGCGTGCCCGTGGCCGCGATCGAGCAGGTCCTCGGGGCCGCGCTCGCCCCGCCGGGCGAGGCAGCGCCGCGCGCGCCCGGCCGCCACGGCACGCACTACGCGCCGCGCGCGCACGTGAAGCTCGTGCGCCGGCGCGAGATGATCGAGATCGTCGGTTCGCACAAGGGCCGGCGCGTCGCCGCGCTCGCCCTCGAAGTCTCGCTGCCGCGGCTCGCGCCCGCGCTGCAGCGCGTGGTGCCGGCGGTCGCCGCGCAGTACGCCCACGAGCTCTACGCGAGCCTGCGCGCGCTCGACGCCACCGGGGCCGACGTGATCCTCGTCGAGCAGCCGCCGCAGACGCCGGCGTGGGCCGCGGTGAACGACCGCCTGCGCCGCGCCGCCGGCGCCGCGCCCGCGTCGGACGAGACCTGATCGGAGGACAGAGGACAGAGAGCTAGAGCTTGCGCTCGCTGGTCTCCCTCCCCCTTCCAGGGGGAGGGCCGGGGTGGGGCCTCTAGCCTTCTGTCCTCTGTCCTCTGTCCTCTGTCCTCTGGAACGAGCGAAGCTCGTACCGATACCAGTCGCTCGGCGCGTCGGACATGATCTGGAAGCGGTTCGGCTGATAGCGCTCCTGCTGGTCGAGCGAGACGAATCCGCCGATCTCGGGCGCGTACCACTCGAGGTCCCAGCGGAACGAATTGCCCATGTCGAGGCCGAGCCCCATCGGCAGCAGGCCGAGCATGAAGTAGCGGCGGATCGCGATCGCGCGGAGCTTCCGGCCCGCCACCGCGAAGGTCTCCCAGCCCTCGACCGAGGCCGCGAGCGTCATGAAGTTGTCGAAGCCGCCCGCGTCGACGCGGTTGAGCTGCTGGCTCCACCTCTTCCCCGAGAAGAGGGGGAAGTCGTAATAGCGGAGCGGCGGCACGAAGCGGCCCGTCATCGGCCCGAAGCCGGAGAGCGTGCCGGAGAGCATCGCGCTCGGGTTCGCGAACACCGTGTCGCTCACGAACGTCCCCGCCGCCGTCGTCGCCGGGACGTGGATCGCGTTCGGGCCCGCCTCGGTCACGCGGCGCGTCACCGGCGAGCCGGCGTCGAGCCCGGTGTAGGCATCGGTGCGCCGGTAGACCCACGTGTCGCCCACCTTCCAATCCGGGGGTGGAACCTGCGTCGCGTCGGGAACGCCGAGCGGCCGCGTCGCGCAGCCCGCGAGCGCGAACGCACCGGAGGCGGCGAGGAAACGGCGGCGCGTGAAGGCGGGCATCGTGGCGCTCCGATCGCGGCGGGCCGCGATCGGGGGTCCGGAGAGAAGCGCGGCGTTCCCCTCAGGCCGCAGCGGCGGGGGGCGCGGCGGCGGCGCGGCGCCCGAGCAGGCGCTGGAAATTGTCGAGCGAGATGAGATGGGCGTAGATCCGGCCCATGATCCCCTTCTTGAAGAGGTTCTTCGTCTGCGCGGCGTTCAGGAACTCGAGCTTCTTTTCGTCCACCCGCGCCATGCCCGAGAGCGTGAACGGCGCGCCGCCCGCCACGCTCGCCTGCAGCGAGAACGGCTCCATCAGGGCGTAGTCGGCGAGGATCGCGCACATCTCGCGGGTGCGGTCGAGGTCGGCCTCGTACTCGTTCAGCAGCTTCTCGATCGGCGCCCAGCGCTCGAGCGGCTTGCCCTCGGCGTCGAAGAGCTTCTCGCCGTCCTCGGCGAGGTAGGCCTTCTCGACGCAGATGAGCCGCTGCTGCTGCTCGACGTCGTTCATGCGCACGCGCGACATGCAGAACGGGTAGCGGCGCACGTAGGCCGGCACGTAGGTGTTCGGCTCCCAGCGGCCGTCGCGCACGAAGAGGTTCTCGCCGCGGGAGAGGCCGAGCACGGCGACCGCGGCGTAGGTCTTGCCCTCGTCGTTCGACGTGAAGACGATCGGGTAGTCGTGCGAGGCGACGGCGAACTCGCTGTAGCTCACCGGGATCGCGTTCGTGACCGGCGCGAAGTCGGGCAGCGCGCCGGGCGCGGGCAGGCGCACGCCGTGGGTGCGCTGGAGGGGCACGACTTCCCGGAATCCGAACGGGGGCGTGATCTGCATGGGCGGCTCTCCTCGGAAGGACGGCCGACTATAGGCGCCACCCCGCGGCCCCCGCAACCCGGACCGGGGGCCGAGTTGTGCCGAGTTCCCGCTCCGGGGTAAAATCCGCCCCCTTCGGGGATGTAGCTCAGCTGGGAGAGCGTCGCGTTCGCAATGCGAAGGTCAGGGGTTCGATCCCCCTCATCTCCACCACCGACACCGGACGAAGGCCCGCGCGACCCGCGGGCCTTTTTCTTCCTATTCCGGCTTCGCCATCGCCTTGCGCGCCCAGCTCTTCAGCAGGCCGAAGAGCGCGCCGCCGGTGAGCATCCCGAGCACGTAGATCACGAGGACCAGCACCGAGACCGGCAGCGTGACGCTCATGTTGAGGAACGACACCGTGGCGGTCTCGAGGTTCTGGAACTTGAACAGGGCCACCAGCGCGGTCGCGAGGACGATCAGCGCGATGTAGACGAACCTCATGAGTGCTCCTCGGTGACAGGCCGTTGCGGGGGCGGCGGGCGGCGCCGATCGCTCCTCGGCTTGCGCCCGCCGGCACCACGGGCGGGAGCGGAAATCCCGGCGCCGCCCGGGGCATCGCGATTATCGTCGACTCCCATGGCCTGGAAAACCCTCGGGCGCCGGCCGCCGTCCGCGGAGGCGTCGGGCGCGTCGCACCGGCTGCCTTTGCCCGAGCCGGCCGTCGCGCGGGCGCGACGGCGGCGCCGAACGCGGCTTGCGCGGCGGCCGCGCGTAGATCCGGCCGCCGCGGGCTATGCTCGGGGCGGTCGACAGGGGGGCGAGGATGGGCAACGGCATCCGGATCGGCAGCATCGCGGGCATCGCGATCCACCTCGACTGGAGCCTCGCGATCGTGTTCTTCCTGATCGCGAATGCGCTCGCGCTCGGGCTCTTCCCCGCCTGGCATCCGGACTGGCCGCCCCTCCTCGCCTGGGGCACCGCGCTCGCCGCCGCGGCGCTCTTCTTCGTATCGGTGCTGCTGCACGAGCTCGCGCACGCGCTCGTCGGCCGCGCGCGCGGCATGACGATCCGCCGCATCACGCTCTTCATCTTCGGCGGCATGGCGCACCTCGAGCGCGAGCCGCACGGCTGGCGGGCCGAGCTCGCGATGGCGATCGTGGGTCCGCTCACGAGCCTCGCGATCGGGCTCGCCGCGCTCGCCGCCTCTGCGGCGCTCGTCGGGCCGCTCGAGCTCGACCCCGAGCACCCGGAGCGGCTCCTCGCGGCCTTGAGCGCACCGGCGACGCTCCTCCTCTGGCTCGGCCAGGTGAACCTCGTGCTCGCCGCGTTCAACCTCGTGCCCGCGTTCCCGCTCGACGGCGGCCGGGTGCTGCGCGCGCTCCTCTGGGGCGCGAGCGGGGACCTCCGCCGCGCGACCCGATGGGCCTCGAGCGCGGGGCAGGGCTTCGCCTGGTTCCTCATCGCGGTGGGGCTCGCCATGGCGGCCGGCATCCGCGTGCCCGTGTTCGGCGTCGGCCTCGTGAGCGGGCTGTGGCTGATGTTCATCGGGTGGTTTCTCAACAACGCCGCGCTCGCGAGCTACCGCCAGGTGCTCGTGCGTGACGCGCTCGAGAACGTGCCGGTGGCGCGCCTGATGCGCCGCGCCCTCGCCGCGGTGCCGCCCGGGCTCGCGGTGTCGGACTTCGTGGCGGGTTATCTCCTCGCGAGCGACCAGCGCGCGTTCCCGGTCGAGGACGGCGGGAGGCTCGTCGGGATGGTGACGCTCGCCGACGTGCGCCGCGTGCCGCGCGAGCGCTGGGACGAGACCGCGGTCGCGGCGATCATGACGCCGGCCGACGCGCTCGCCTCGGTCGCGCCCGGGGACGACGCGCTCGAGGCCCTCTCGCTCCTCGCGGCGAGGAACGTCAACCAGCTGCCGGTCATCGCCGACGGCCGGCTGCAGGGGTTGATCCTGCGCGAGGACATCCTGAAGTGGCTCGCGCTCTATGGCGACCAGCAGCTCGGTGGCCCGGCTCCGCCACGCCGCTAGCGGGCGCGCGAGCTCTCCGGTCCGCTTCGCGGCGGCGCTCTTCGCGGCGCTCGCCGCCGCGTGCGCCGCCCCGCGCGCGGAGCGGCTCGAGCCGCCGTCGCCGCAGGCCGGTGCGCACGTCGTCTACGTCGTCGCGCGCGCCATGCACACCGGCATCGCAGTGCGCGCGGCCGACGTCCCCGCGGACGCGTGGCCGGCGCGGCGCGACTTTCCCCACGCGGAATACCTCGAGGTCGGCTGGGGCGACCGCGAGTACTACCAGGCCGAAGACCCCGGCGTGTGGCTCGCCGCGCGCGCGCTCCTCTGGCCGACGCCGGGTGTACTCCTCTTCGTCGCGCTCGATGCGCCGGTCGCGCGCCGTTTCGAGCCGGGCGATGCCGTCGCGCTGACGGTGACGCACGAGGGCCTCGCGCGACTCGTTGCGCGCGTCGCCGCGAGCCACGAGCTCGATGCCGAGGGCAGGCCGGTCCGGCTCGCCACCCTCCCGGGCGGTGCGGGCCGCTTCTACGCCTCGCGCGAAGCGTTCCACCTCTTTCGCACGTGCAACGTGTGGACCGCGGACGTTTTGCGCGAGGCGGGCGTTCCGGTCGTGCCCTCGATCACCGCGGAGGGCCTGCTCGCGCAGGTGCGCGAGCTCGCCGAAGCGGCGGAACGTTAGCCCGCGCCGCCGTTCACGACACGGCCGCCCGCGCGAAGCGGCGGCTTCCAACGCCTCGGCGTCAGGCGAGCTCGAACGCGAGCACCGGGAGATCCGTCATGCTCATGACGCAGGCGTTCACCGGCAGCGGGCCGCGTTCGAAGATCGCGCGCAGCGCCTGCGGCGTCGCTTCGACGCCGCGCACGATCGCCTGCACCGCGACGCCCTCGTCGAGCATGATCTGCCCGTAGACGTAGGGCGCGATCCCCGCGAACCGCGGGTGCGGCGGCGGGGCGATCCCGTGCGAGGCGTATAGGAGCATGCCCCGCCCTGAGAGGTAGGCCGCCTCGAAGTCCCAGCTGCCGCAGTGCTCGCAGCAGGTCGTCGGCGGGAAGGTGTAGCGGCCGCACTTGCGGCACTTGTGGGCGAGAAACCGGCCATCGCGCAGGGCATCGTAGTACTGCTCGACGTACGACTTCGCCTCCGCCGCCGGAGCGCGGGCTTCGACCCTTTGAGTAGCTTGCGCACACATGTCACATCGCTCCCAGAACAATGGTGGTCCCGACCATGGCGTAGCCATGCGTGTGAATCGCGGCGATCTCGGGCCGCTTGGGCATCTGTCGCTTGCCGGCCTTGCCGCGCATCTGCAGCACTGCTTCGTAGGTGTCCGAACCGGCGCTCGCCGCCCATGCGTGCCCGAAAGCGTGGCGGCCGCCGTGCGTCGACATCGGCCGGTCGCCGTCGAACCGCAGGCGCCCCTCGCACGCCGCCTGGAGCCCCTTACCGGCCTCGAGGTAGCCCATCATTTCGGCGGTGCAGATGCCCGAGATGTGGGAGCAGTCGTGCGTGTGCACGTAGTCCAGGTCCGCGGCCGTGATGCCGGCCATCGCGAAGGCTTGGTCGGTTGCGATCTTGTCGAACTTCCAGAACGTCGGATCGTCCGTGTACCAGGGCAGGTCGGAGTGGCAGATGCCGAAGCCCTTGAGCTCGACGGGCTGCGGGTTCATCGCCTTGGCGTCCCCGGCCCGCGCGAGCACCATCGCCGACGCGCCGTCGGCGGTCGTGACGAGGCTGCGCACCCGCGACGGCCAGGCGCAGAAGGGGTTCTCCGGCGAGCGCCAGAACTCCCACGCGTCGTCGAAGCCGTAGCGCGTGGCCACCTGCTCCAGCGTCTCCTGCTCGTTCGCTTTCGGGTTCATCGAGCCGTGCAGGCGGCGCGTCCGGCAGAGCTCGAACATGCCGCGGTCGAAATCGTCGACCGAGATCCCGTACTTGCGGCAGTAGCCCAGCGCCAGCAGACCGTTGTAGGTGGAGAAGATGTCGTACCCCTGCGGCACCGAATAGGCCTGGTTTACCGCCATGTCCGTCCATAGCCAGGTCTGCTGCGCCGGGATCGCCTCGCGTTCGTAGGGGCTGTAGCCCTTGACCCGCGTGCGCGTCGTTTCAACGCCGATCACCAGCACCCGGTCGTACACGCCCGAGGCGATCGCCTGCGCGGCGAGCGCTGCTCCGACGTTCGTCGTCGAGCACTGCGCCTCGAAGTGCATGCCGGCCTTGAATTGCGCGCCGATCCACTTCGCGATCTGCGTCTGCGTCGCGGGGGTCTGCGAGCTGTGCACCATGGCGTTGCCGACGTAAACAGCATCGATGTCCTGCGCGGTGATGTGGGCATCCTCCAGGGCCTCGCGCGCCGCGTCGGCCGCGATCTCCTGGATGCTCTTGCCCTTGAGCTCGGGTGCTTCGAGCATGTTGCCGAAGCGGGTGCACCCGACCCCCGCGATGGCGACTTTCTCGCTCAAGCGGTTTCTCATGGCCTTGCTCCTTTGCCAGCCGAAGGATGACTGCTCGGCCGTTCTTGTCCCGGCCGTTGCGCGGTGGCCGGGATGCGCTCTTGTTTTTGCAATCAAAAAACTAGCACCACTGGGTGACGGGCATTTTGCGATCCGTCAACGCGGACGGTCGGACCGGGCCACGGATGCGGGTAGTGCGGCCCCGGTTCCCGGCGCGGTGCGTCGCCCAAAGGCGACGCCGGGAGCGTCCAGCCGGATTGCCAGCCGGTGGCCCCGCCCCTACCGCACGACGACGACCGGGCAGTCGGCGAGCGCGAGCACGGACTTCGCGACCGAGCCGAGCGCCAGCTCGCGCAAGGGGTTGAGGCCGCGGCTGCCCATGAGGACGAGGTCGGCGCCGAGCTCGCGCGCGCGGGCGACGATCACCTCCGCGGGCACGCCGTCGACGATCTCGACGTCGCCGCTCGCTCCGGCGCGCTCGAGCTTCTCGCGCACGGCGCGCAGGCGCTCGTGCGTGCGCGAGGCGGACCAGTGCTCGATCAGCTCCTCGCGCGGGGCGAGCAGCGCCTCGACGACGAGCATCGGCTCGCGCACCGCGACGAGCACGAGCTCCGCGGCAGGCGCCTCTGCGCGGAGCCTGAGGGCGTAGTCGAGCGCGCGCAGGCTCGGTGCGGAGCCGTCCACGGCGACGAGCAGCCTGAGGGGCGCCGCGTCGCTCACTTGACCACCGTGACCGGCAGCGTGGCGAGCCGCAGCACCTGCGACGACACCGACCCGAGCGCGAGGCTCGCGACGAGGCCCAGGCCCCGCCGGCCGATCACGATGCCGTCGCAGCGCGCCGCTTCCGCAGCCGACACGATCGCCTGCGCCGGATCGCCCGTGGCCACCTGCTCGACGGCCGGCACGGGCGCTTCCGCGAGCAGCGCACGCGCCGTGCGCAGGGCTTCGGCGGAGGCCGCGGCGCGCACTTCCTCCGCGAGCTCCGCGGGCGCGATCGCGCCGACCTCGCCGGACATCACCGGCGGCTGCACGTTGAGGAGGACGGCCTCGACGCGGATCCCGCGCCGCGCGAGGTCGGCGACGTGGCGCACCGCGCGCAGGCCGTTCTCGGAGCCGTCGACGGCGACGAGGAGCTTGAGCATGCGCGCATTCTACCGGCGCCGCCGCGCGGGCCCGCCGCGAGCCGGATCACCAGGCGGCGTCGAAAGCGCACGCCGCGGCGCCCGCGGCCTGACAGGCCGTCTCGGTGACGCGGGCCTCGCGCGCCACGAGGGCGCGCAGCAGGCGCTCGAAGGTCGCGGCGTAGTAGTCGCACATGGGCTGGCACGCGCGCATCGTGCGGCAGAGCGGGCAGCCGGCGATCGTGAAGCGGAATGGTTTACCGGGCACGTAGGCGAACGCCCCGCTGCCCGCGAACGTCCAGGCGTGGCGCGCGATCGCGGCGGCGAGCGCGCGCGCGGCGAGCGGCGCCGGCAGGAGCCGCAGCGCCCGTTGCGCCGGAGCGGGGATGCGGTGGCGAAGGAGATAGTCGCCGGTGCGCGCCCCGGCGTCGCGGTTCACTTCCCGGGCGAGACTGCGGCCGAGGTCGGCGACGAGCCGCGCCTGGAGAAGCGCGACCTCGGCCTCGTCCACCATCCGCTCCGGCATGCGTTCGAGATACGCCGCCAGGCCGATGGCGCGGAAGAGGTCGTCGCGCGTACCGGCGCCGAGGCGCGCCTCGAGCGCCTCCGCGACGCGCACGATGGCGTTCGGGCCGATGCGTCCGGCCCCGACGCCCGCATGCGCATCCCCCGCCGCGGGTCGCGCGCCGGTCATCGCCGCAAGGCCGCTCAGCGCGACGGCGCCGCGTGTGCCAGAGGCGTGCCGGGCGCCGTGTTCGCGAGCGGCGCGCCGGCGCGCGCCGAGGCGGCTTCGGGCTCGCTATCCTCGAGCTGCTCCTTGCCACCGCCGCACGCCATCGCGATGCGCACGTTCTCCTCGCCCTTGCGGCGCCGGTGCTCGATCTTGGGTCCGTGCATCGTGACCCAGCCGTCGTCGACCCGCGCGAGCGCCTGGGCCGTCGCCGGGTCGATGCGGCGCGAGCCGTCGAAGCCGAAGCTCACCGTCTTGCGCGTCTGCGGACCCCAGTAGCCGACGCGCCCGAGGTCGTAGAAGGTGCGCTGGAAGCCGCTCTTGGCGAACGCCTTGAGGCAGCCCATCAGGTACTTGCGGCGCTGCCGGTCGCGCGTGAACGGGTACTCGAGGAACGCCTTGCGCATGAAGAAGCGCCGGTAGTTGTGCATCACCCGGTCGAGCAGCTCGCCGCGGTCCATGGCGTCGGGCTTCATGATCGGCGTCACGAAGTTGTACTTCTCGAAGTCGAACACCTCGACCTTGTCGCCGAGCTCCTGGAAGAGGTCCGAGAACGGCCAGGGGGTGTACATCGCCCAGTTGGCCATGTCGGGTTTCCAGTCCTGCGCCATGCGGTAGGTCTCCTCGAGCGTCTCGGCGGTCTCGTTCTCGAGGCCGACGATGAACTGCGCCTCGGTGACGATGCCCGCCTCGCGCAGGAGCTGGATCGCCTTCTTGTTCTGGGCGATCGTCGTCTCCTTGTTGAAGCGGTCGAGCTTGAGCTGCGCCGCCGCCTCGGTGCCGAGCGAGACGTGGATGAGGCCCGCCCTGCGGAACATCGGCAGCAGCTTCTCGTCGCGCAGGATGTCGGTCACGCGCGTGTTGATGCCCCACAGCACGCCGAGCCTGCGCGCGATCAGCTCCTCGCAGAACTGGATGAACTTCCGGCGGTGGATGGTCGGCTCCTCGTCGGCGAGGATGAAGAAGCCGACGCCGTGCTCGCGCACGAGCTGCTCGATCTCGTCCACGACCTTCTTCGGATCGCGCACCCGGTAGTCGCGCCAGAACTTCCACTGGCTGCAGAAGCTGCACGTGAACGGGCAGCCGCGCGCGAAGTTGGGGATCGCGACGCGCACGCCCATCGGGATGTAGACGTACTTCGCCCACTCCAGGATGCCCCAGTCGGGCGCGATCCGGTCGAGGTCGGCGATCGGGGGCTCGGCGGGCGTGGCGACGACCCTGCCGTCCGCCGCGAGGTAGGCGATGCCCCGGACCGAGCTGCGGTCGGTCCGCCAGCTGCCGTCGTCCACCGCGCGCACGAGGTTCAGGAAGACCTGCTCGCCTTCGCCACGCACCACGGCGTCGATCCAGGGGGCCTCCTTGAGCACCTGGGGATACATGAAGGTCCCGTGGATGCCGCCGAGGACGGTCACGATGCCCGGGTCGACTTCCTTGGCGATCTGGAGCAGGCGCTCCGCCTTGTAGATTGCCGGGGTGATCGCGGTGCAGCCGACGATGTCCGGGCGGACCGCGGCGATCCGCGCCCGCACCGCCTCGTCGTCCAGGTGGTTCGTCATGGCGTCCACGAACGTCACGTCCGTGTAACCGCCCGCTTTCAGGTAGCCGACGACGTAGGCGACCCAGGCGGGGGGCCAGTTGCCGGCGATCTCCGCGCCGCCGGAGTGATAGTTCGGATGAATCAGCAGGATGCGCATGCCGGCCTCCGTGGCGCTGCCCGACGGATCGGGGTAGGTCAACTGAGGCTAACAATACCACTGTCAGAATTTGTTGACACATGTCAAAATCAAACCGACCCGTGCTTGCAGGCTCGGCGCAGGGGCCGGGCCATGGCGGCCGCGGCGTGCGCGGCGACCGGCGCTGCACCGGCGCCGCCGGCCGGCGGCCGGCCCCGAAGGAGTGAGGCGATGGCGACGGCATTCCCGTTTTCGGCGATCGTCGGCCAGGACGAGATGAAGCTCGCCCTCCTGATCGCGGCGGTCGATCCGACCATCGGCGGGGTCCTCGTCTTCGGCGACCGGGGCACCGGGAAGTCCACCACGGTGCGCGCGCTGGCGGCGCTCTTGCCGCCGATGCGTGCAGTGGTCGGCTGCCCCTATGGCTGCGACCCGGGCGCAGTCGCGAAGCTGTGCGAGCGCTGCACGGGGGCCAAGGGGAACGGCCCCCCCAAGTCGCGGCTGGTGCCGGTGCCGGTGGTGGACTTGCCGCTCGGCGCCACCGAGGACCGCGTCGTCGGCGCGCTCGATCTCGAACGCGCGCTCGCCCACGGCGTGAAGGCCTTCGAGCCGGGCCTGCTCGCGCGCGCGCACCGCGGCTTCCTCTACATCGACGAGGTGAACCTCCTCGAAGACCACCTCGTCGACGTGCTCCTCGACGTCGCCGCCTCGGGCGAGAACGTCGTCGAGCGCGAGGGGCTCTCGGTGCGGCACCCGGCGCGTTTCGTGTTGATCGGCAGCGGCAATCCGGAGGAGGGCGAGCTCCGGCCGCAGCTCCTCGACCGCTTCGGCCTCTCGGTGGAGGTGAAGACCCCGTCGGAGCTCGCCGTGCGCATCGAGGTCGTGCGCCGCCGCGACGCGTTCGACCGCGACCCGGCCGCGTTCGCCGCGCGCTGGAAGCGCGAGGACGCCCGGCTGCGGCGCCGCATCCTCGCGGCGCGCGAGCGGCTTCCCGGCGTGGCGGTTCCCGACGCGGCGCTCGGCGCTGCGGCGGAGCTCTGCATGCGGCTCGGCACCGACGGGCTGCGCGGTGAGCTCACGCTCATGCGCGCGGCGCGCGCGCTCGCGAGCCTCGAGGGCGACGGAGCGGTCGGCGAAGCGCACCTGCGCCGCGTCGCCCCCGCGGCGTTGCGCCACCGGCTGCGCCGCAACCCGCTCGACGACGCCGGATCCACGACCCGCGTCGAGCGCGCGCTCGCCGAGCAGTTCGGGCCGGCATGAGCCCGCGCTCGCCCTGGGCGGACGCGGTGCTCGCCGCCGCGCTCTTCGCCACCGATCCGCACGGTACCGGCGGCGTGCTGCTGCGCGCGCACGCCGGGCCGGTGCGCGACCGCTGGCTGGCGCTCGTGCGGACCCTGATGCCGCACGGGGCGCCTTGGCGCCGCGTGCCGATCCATGTCACCGACGGGCGTCTCCTCGGCGGGCTCGATCTCGCGGCGACCTTGCGTTCGGGGCGGCCGGTGGCCGAGCGCGGGCTGCTCGCCGAGGCCGACGGCGGCGCGCTGGTGCTCGCGATGGCCGAACGGGTCGCGCCCGGCGCCGCGGCACGCATCGCCGCGGCGCTCGACACGGGCGAAGCAGCGGTCGAGCGCGACGGGCTCGGCCTGCGGCTCGCGGCCCGGTTCGGGGTGCTCGCGCTCGACGAAGGCGCGTCGCCCGACGAGCGCACGCCGGCGGTGCTCGCCGACCGCCTCGCATTCCCCGTCGACCTCACCGGCCTGAGCGCGCGCGAAGCGCACGACGCGGGGCTCGACGCCGCCGCCGCCGCGCAGGCGCGCAGCCGCCTCGCGCGCGTACGCGCCGCCGATTGCGTCCTCGAGGCGCTGGTGGCGACGGCCGCGGCCATCGGCATCGGCTCGATGCGGATCCCGCTCCTCGCGTTGCGCGCAGCGCGCGCCGCGGCGGCGCTCGCCGGCCGCGACGCGGTCGCCGAGGAGGACGCGAGCCTCGCCGGCCGCCTCGTGCTCGCGCCGCGCGCAACCGCGCTGCCGCCGGCGGAGCCGCCTTCCGAAGAACCGAGGCCCGACGCGCCCGACCCACCCGGGTCCGGAAGCGAGACGGAACGTCCGGACGGCGATGGCGGCGCGCTGGCGGACATCGTCCTCGAGGCCACGCAGGCGGCGATCCCGCCCGGCCTGCTCGCCGAGCTCCGCGTGCGGGCCGCCCGCACGCGGATGCCCTCTGCCGGGCGGGCCGGCGCCGTCCAGCGCTCGCGGTTGCGTGGCCGGCCGACGGGAACGCGGGCCGGCGACCCGCGCGGCGGCGCGCGCCTCAACGTGGTCGAAACGCTGCGGGCGGCGGCGCCGTGGCAGCCCCTCCGGCGGCGCGAGCGCGGCGCCGCGGCGCGCGCCGACGGTGGAACGCCGCGCGTCGAAGTCCGCCGCGAGGACTTCCGCGTGACGCGGTTCAGGCAGCGCGCGCAGACCACGACGATCTTCGTCGTCGACGCATCGGGCTCGGCCGCGCTGCACCGGTTATCTGAGGCGAAGGGCGCGGTGGAGCTCCTGCTCGCCGACGCCTACGTGCGCCGCGACCGGGTGGCGCTCGTCGCGTTCCGCGGGAAAGGCGCCGAGCTGCTCCTGCCGCCGACGCGCTCGCTCGCTCGGGCCAAGCGCAGCCTGGCGGCGCTTCCTGGCGGCGGCGGGACGCCGCTCGCGGCCGGCATCGACGTCGCCGCGGCGCTCGCCGAAGCCGTCGGGCGCCGCGGCGAGACGCCGGTCGTCGTCCTGCTCACCGACGGCCGCGCGAACGTCGCCCGCGACGGCGGCCGCACCCGCGCCGAGGAGGAGGCGCTCGCCGCCGCGCGCGTGCTGCGCGATGCGGGCGTCGCGGCGATGGTGGTCGACACCTCGCCCCGTCCGCAGCCGCTCGCCGGACGGCTCGCGGCCGAGATGGGCGCACGCTACCTGCCGCTGCCCCACGTCGATTCGGCGAAGCTCTCGCGCGCCGTGCGTGCGAGCGCGGCGGCGGCGCGATGACGGCCCGCTCTGCACAGCGGCAGTCCGCCGCGGCGCGGGGCGCGCGCAGGGTGCGCCCCGCGGGAGGGCTCCGCGGCAAGCCGGCGTCGGGCCGCGCCCGATCCGACCGCCCGGTGTGGGAGCTGGACGGGCGCGACTGGCCGAACCGCGAGGCGAGCCGCTTCGTCGCCGCGGCGGGCCTCAGGTGGCACGTGCAGATCCTCGGGCAAGGGCCGGTCGCGCTGCTCCTGCACGGCACCGGCGCGGCCACCCACTCGTGGCGCGGTCTCGCCCCGGCGCTCGCGCGCCACTTCACCGTCGTAGCGCCGGACCTGCCGGGCCACGGCTTCACCGAAGCGCCGCCCCCGCGGGGCTTCACGCTACCCGGGATGGCCGCTGCCGTCGCCGCGCTGCTCCACACCGTGGGCCTCCGCCCAAGCCTCGCCATCGGCCACTCCGCCGGCGCCGCGATCCTCGCGCGCATGTGCCTCGACGGGGCCATCGCGCCGAAGCTCCTCGTGAGCCTGAACGGGGCGCTGCTGCCGCTCACTGGCGTTCCCGGCCGGATCTTCTCGCCGATGGCGCGGCTCCTCGCGGCGACACCGCTGGTGCCGCGGGTCTTCGCATGGCGGGCGGCCGACGGCGGCGCGGTGGCGCGCCTCGTCGCGGGCACGGGCTCGCGCCTCGACCGCGAGGGCATCGAGCTCTACGGCCGGCTGATCCGCCGCCCGGGGCACGTCGCCGGGGCGCTCGCGATGATGGCGAACTGGGATCTCCGTCCTCTCGTGCACGATCTGCCGCGGCTCACCGTGCCGCTCGCGCTGATCGTGGCCGAGAACGACCGGACGGTTCCGCCCGCCGAGTCCCGCCGCGTGCAACGGCTCGTGCCGGCGGCCAGGCTCGAGTCCCTGCACGGCCTCGGCCACCTCGCGCACGAGGAACGTCCGGAGGAGGTCGCCGCGCTGATCGTGCGGCTCGCCCGCGGCGCCGGAGCCCTTCGCCAGCGCCACGCCCCGGGACCGCCAGCGGCCGGTACGGCGCTGCTATAGTGTCCGCCATGCTGACGGCCAGCTTGTCAAGAGAGCCTGTCACCGCCTTGCAGCGGCGGCGCCCGCACGCGGTCGTCATCGGCGCGGGCTTCGGCGGCCTCGCCGCGGCGGTCCGGCTCGGAGCGCGCGGCTACCGGGTGACGGTCCTCGAGCGGCTCGACGCGCCCGGGGGCCGCGCTTACGTGCACCGGCGCGACGGCTTCACCTTCGACGCCGGGCCGACCATCGTCACCGCGCCGTTTCTCTTCGAGGAGCTCTGGGCGCTCGCCGGGCGGCGGCTGGCGGACGACGTCGAGCTCAGGCCCCTTTCGCCCTTCTACCGCATCCGCTTCCACGACGGCACCTGCTTCGACACCTCCGGCGACGCGGCGGCGATGCGCGCGGAGGTGGCGCGGCTCGCGCCCGGGGACGTCGCCGGTTACGAGCGCTTCATGCGCGCCTCCGAGGCGATCTACCGGGTCGGCTTCGAGCGGCTCGGCCACGTGCCCTTCGACTCCTGGCGCGACATGGCGCGCATCGCGCCCGACATGCTGCGCCTGGAGAGCTATCGGACGATCTACGGCCTCGCGGCGAAGCACGTCCGGGACGAGCGCGTGCGCTTCGCGCTGTCGTTCCATCCGCTCTTCATCGGCGGCAACCCCTTCAACGTCACCTCCATCTACGGCCTCATTTCCTTCCTCGAGCGCCGCTGGGGGGTGCACTTCGCGATGGGCGGCACCGGCAGCCTGGTGCACGGGCTCGCGCGGCTCGTCGCGCGCCAGGGCAACGAGGTCCGCTACGGCGCGGAGGTCGCCGAGATCCTCCTCCGCGGGCGCACCGCGACCGGCGTGCGCCTCGCTTGCGGCGAGACCGTCGCCGCCGACATCGTCGTGTCCAATGCCGACGCCGCGTGGACCTACCGGCACCTCGTGCCCTCTGCGGCGCGGCGGCGCTGGACCGACCGGCGCATCGAGCGCGCGCGTTATTCCATGGGCGTGTTCGTGTGGTACTTCGGCACGCGCCGGCGCTACCCCGAGGTGCCGCACCACACGATCGTCCTCGGCCCGCGCTACCGCGAGCTGCTCCACGACATCTTCGAGCGCAAGGTGCTCGCCCCGGACTTCAGCCTGTATCTGCATCGGCCCACGGCGACCGATTCCTCGCTCGCGCCGCCGGGCTGCGATGCCTTCTACGTGCTCTCGCCGGTGCCGCACCTCGAGAGCGGCACCGACTGGCGCGCCGCCGCCGAGCCCTACCGCCGGGCGATCGCGCGCCGGCTCGATGAGACGCTCCTCCCGGGGTTCGAGCGCGACCTCGCCACCTCCTTCGTCACGACGCCGCAGGACTTCCGCGACCGGCTGCTCGCGTGGCGCGGCGCCGCCTTCGGCATGGAGCCGGTGCTCTCGCAAAGCGCGTGGTTCCGGCCGCACAACCGCAGCGAGGACGTCGAGCGGCTCTATCTCGTCGGCGCCGGGACGCATCCCGGGGCCGGCCTGCCCGGCGTGCTCTCCTCGGCGCGCATCCTCGACACGGTGGTGCCCGATGCGGCCGCGCTCGCCTGAGGCCGCGGCGCCTGCGGACATCGCCGCCTGCGCGGCGATGCTGCGTCAGGGCTCGCGCACGTTCTTCGCCGCGTCGCTGGTGCTGCCGCGCGCGGTGCGCCTGCCGGCCACCGCGCTCTACGCCTTCTGCCGGCTCGCCGACGACGCGGTCGACGCGGAGCGCGACCCGCGCGGCGCGCTCGCGCGCCTGCGCGAGCGGCTCGAGCGCGTGTATGCCGGAAGGCCCGCGGACACGGCCGCCGAGCGCGCCTTCGCGGGCGTGGTCGCGCGTTTCGCCATCCCGCGGGCCCTGCCCGAGGCGCTGCTCGAAGGGTTCGAATGGGACGCTGGCGGGCGGCGCTACGAGACGCTCGCGGAGCTCAACGCCTATGCGGCGCGCGTCGCGGGCGCCGTCGGCGCGATGATGGCGCTCGTGATGGGCGCGCGCTCGGGCGCCGTGCTCGCCCGCGCCTGCGACCTCGGGGTCGCGATGCAACTCACCAACATCGCGCGCGACGTCGGCGAGGACGCACGGCTCGGCCGCATCTACCTGCCGTGCGCGTGGCTGCGCGAGGCCGGCATCGATCCGGACGCGTGGCTCGCCCGGCCCGCGCACAGCGAGGCGCTCGGCGCAGTGGTGCAGCGGCTTCTCGACGCGGCCGATGCGCTCTACGCGCGCGCCGCCGCCGGCGTCTCGGCGCTGCCCGCGGGCTGCCGCCCGGGCATGCACGCCGCGCGGCTCCTCTACGCGGAGATCGGCCGCGAGGTGGAGCGGCGCGGCCTCGATTCGGTTACCACCCGTGCGGTGGTGCCCGCGGCGCGCAAGGCGCAGCTTCTTTGGGGCGCGCTCGCCGCCGCCGCACGGCCGCAGCCGATGGACGCGTCGCCCCCGCTCGCGGAGACCCGCTTCCTCGTCGAAGCCGCCGCGGCGGGGCACGCCGCGCCGGAGCCCGCCGCGCGCATCCCGCTCTGGAACGTGGAGGCGCGGCTCGCGCGCATCATCGACCTCTTCGAGCGGCTCGAGCGGCGCGAGCAGGTGGCGCGGGCCGCGGGCCGCGCCTGAGCGAAGCGGAGGAAGCGATGCGCAATCTGGTCGGAGCGATGTTCGTCCTCGTCGGCGCCGCGCTCGCGTGGGCCGCGGTGACCCTGCGCGCGCGGCGGATCGCGGCGCGCCGCGCGGCGGGCATCCCCGACGGCGCAGAGCCGCAGTCGCGGCTCTTCGTGTTCGGCGAGATCGTGCGGCCGATCCTCCTCTTCTTCCTCGCCTGGGTCGGCGTGAAGACGGTGCTCGCCTATCACTGGCTCGACGGCGGGCGTTACCTCTCCCTCTTCGACCTCGGCGGCTTCCTAGCCGCCCTCGCGGCGTACGGCTACTGGCTCCACGTGAAGACGAAGCACCCGCCGGTGGATTTCTATGCGCCCGTGCAGCCGGAGGCGGCGGGTCCCGCGGCCGAGGCACCCGTCGCGGCGCTGCCCGCGCGAGGGGCGCCCGAGCGCGAGCGCGCCGCCGCCTGACGGGGCACGGGATGGAATCGGGCGCGCTCGTCTTCGCCGAGCTGCTGCTGGTGCTCGGTGCCGTGCTCGGCTGGGGGATCTGGGAGCTCTACGCGTTGCGCCGCAGCCGCAGCAGGGACGACGCGGGGCGTGGCCCTCCTGCGGACGAGCGCGGCGAAGACGGTTGATCCTGCCACCCCGGGCGGGCCCGTGGACGAAGGGAGCTCGATCGGCTGGCTGACCTTCCTCTTCGAGGGCGGCGTCATCGCCTTCGCCGTCTGGGAGCTCTACAAGCTGCGCCGCGACCGCCGGCGCGATGCCGGGCCGAGCGCGCCGCGCGATCCGGCGCCGCCCGACGACGGCCGGGGCTGAGGATCCTCAGCGCGCCACGCGTGGCATGCGGAAGGGAAGCAGCGCCCGCACCCATCCGGAACGGAACCGGTCGAGCGACAGGCTCTCGTGCATGGCGGTGACGCCCTCGCCGAGGAGCTGCGCGCGGACCACCGAGCGTGAGTAGAACGGCGCATCCTCGAGTGTGCGCGCCACGCGCGCGGTGCGGCCGTCGTCCGCGCGCGTGCCGCGCGCGACGCGCCAGAGGGTGCGCGGCAGCCCGACGCGTGGCGGCGGCGCGAACGGGCGCGCGCCGCCGCCGCGGTCGAAGCGCAGCGCCAGGGAGAGCCGGGTGCCGTCGCGCCGCTCCACGTCGTAGAGCACCGCCGCGTCGCCGCCCGCGAGCGCCGCGCGCGACCAGTCCCAGCGGCGGAACGCGGCCTCGAGCGGCTCGTCCCCGGTGTTGGCGTCGAAGTAGCCGGGACCGCTCCAGGCGAGCCGCGGGCTCTCGAGCGCGACCTCGACGCGCGCGCACGGCGCGACCGGGGTCCAGCGATGCCGGCCCGCCGCGTCGAGCGCGAACGATCGGCTGCCGAGCGCGGCGGGGCGCACCCGAACGCGCCCGCGGATCCTCCCCGGGAGCGGCGCGGTGATCTCGTCGATCGCGATCGCGAGCGCGTCGCCGTCCCACGAGAGCGCGCTCGGGCCGATCGCGAGCGAGGCGGGCGCGCGGCGCACCCGCGCGCGCCCGCGCTCGGTCATCGCCCAGCGCCTGCCGCGCTCGCCGTAGAGCGCCACGTTGAGCGCGCAATGGTCGAGCGGGTCGGCGGCGCCCGACCGTCCGCGCCGCCACGCGTAATAGGGCGAGAACACGCTGCCGACGAAGGCGATGAGGCTGATGCCGTGGCGGCCGTCGTCCGCGAGCGCGTCGACGTACCACCAGGCGTAGCCGCCGGCGGGGACCTCCGCATCGAAGGGTGGCGGCACTCTCAGGCCTCCGCGAGCACGCTCGCCGCCGCGAGCCGGCCCGAGAGCGCCGCCATCGGCAGCCCCGCGCCCGGGTGGGTGCTGCCCCCGGCGAGGTAGAGGCCGGGGACCCGGCTGCGCGAGCCCGGCCGGTCGAACGAAGCGCGCCAGCCGTGCGACGCGCGGCCGTAGAGGGCGCCGCCGGTGCCGGGATAGAGGCGCTCGAAGTCGGCGGGCGTCGTGACCACCGTCGCTTCGGGCCTGCGGGCCACGTGCAGTCCGCAGCGGGCGAGGCGGCCGAAGGCGCCCTGCGTCGCCGCCTCGACCTCCTCTGGCGCGAGCGGGCGCGCGTCACCGTTCGCCGGCGCGTTCACCAGGCAGAAGAGACGTTCCTCGCCGCTCGGCGCGGGCAGGCCGCGGTCGTCGCGGTCCTGGGCGCAGACGTAGACCGTGGGGGAGGCGGGCACCCGCTGGCCGATGAAGATGTCGTCGAACTCCGCCGCGTACGCATCCGAGAAGAACACCGTGTGGCGCGCGAGCGGGAAGCCCTCGGTCCTCGCAAGGAGCGACCAGGTGATCGCCGAGAGCGAGCGCTCCTTGCGCGACACGCCGGGCGCCGCCTTCGCGACCGCGCTGCCGAAGAACCCCGCCGCGAGCGCGGCGCTGTCCGCGTTCAGCACCACGGCGTCGGCCTCGACGCGCTCCCCGGAGGCGAGCACGACGCCGGCCGCGCGGCCCTTCGCCAGGACCACCTCGGCCACGTGCGCCCCGTAGCGGAAGAGCGCGCCGCGGCTCGCCGCGAGCGCGGCGAGCGCGCGTGCGAGGCGATGCATGCCGCCTTCCACGAGCCAGACGCCGTCGAGCTCGACGTGCGCGATCAGCATCAGCGTCGCCGGCGCGAGGAAGGGCGAGGAGCCGCAGTAGGTCGAATAGCGCGCGAAGAGCTGCCGCAGGCGCGGATCGCGGAAGTGGTCGCCGAGCGCGCGCCAGAGCGTCTCGAACGGCGTGATCGCGAAGAGCTTGCCGATGCCCTGCGGCGCCACGGCGCGGATGAGCGCCAGCGCGCTCGGCCGCGCCGCGCGCATGAAGGGCCGCTCGAGGGTGGTGTAGATGCGCCGCGCCCGCTCGGCGAACTCGCGGAAACGCTTGGCCTCCGCCGCGCCCGCGAACGCGCCGACCGCGTCCTCGGAGCGCGCGAGGTCGGCGTAGAGGTCGAGCCGCTCGCGCTCGCTCCAGGCGTGGCGCGCGAGGAGCTCCGCCGGGGCGAGCCGCACGTGCTCGTCGAGGGAGGCGCCCGCCGCGGCGAAGATCTCGTCGAAGACGTGGCGCATCGTGAACACCGAGGGTCCGGCGTCGAGACGCCGCCCGCCGATCTCCACCTCGCGCAGCTTCCCGCCAGGCGCCTCGGCGCGCTCCAGCATGGTGACGGCGCCCCCCCTCGCCGCGAGCTCGAGCCCCGCGACGAGTCCTGCCATGCCCGCGCCGACGACCACCACGCGTTTCGCGCCCATCGGCTTCGGCCTCCTGCCGATTGCCGTTGACCTAGAGGGTAGGCTGTGTCTATAGTAGCTTACACTTTATTGCGACAAGAACAATTTACAACCGCTGTCCCACGTACCGGAGGAACCATGGACGCCGTGGCGCGAATCGAGCAGGTCCTGTCGGCGGCGGTGGCACGGGTGGAGGCGTCCGGTGCACCCCCGAAGCTGGCCGCCGCGATCCGGTATGCGGTGTTCCCCGGGGGTGCGCGGATTCGCCCGCGGCTCTGCCTCGCCGTGGCGGGCGCCTGCGGCGAGGATGGGCCAGCCGTCGCCGACGCGGCCGCCGCCGCGATCGAGCTCCTGCACTGCGCCTCGCTGGTGCACGACGACCTGCCCTGCTTCGACGACGCGCCACTGCGCCGCGGCAAGCCCTCGGTGCACCGGGCCTTCGGCGAGCGCGTGGCGGTGCTCACCGGCGACGCGTTGATCGTGCTCGCCTTCCAGATGCTCGCGGCGGGCGGCGCCTGGTCGCCACACCGCTTCGCCGAGCTGCTGCTCATCATCAGCCGGGGCGTCGGCATGCCCACGGGCATCGTGGCCGGCCAGGCGTGGGAGTGCGAACCGCACGTCGTGCTCGCCGACTACCAGCGCCAGAAGACCGGGGCGCTGTTCGCGGCGGCGACCTGCGCCGGCGCTGCCGCCGCTGGCGCGGATCCCGGCGCGTGGCGCACGTTCGGCGAGCGGATCGGCGAGGCCTACCAAGTCGCCGACGACGTCCGCGACGTCGCCGCCGACCCCGTGCAGCTCGGAAAGCCCACGGGTCGTGACGCGGCCCTGGGGCGTCCGAACGCGGTGCGCGAGCTCGGGCTCGCCGGGGCGGTCCGCCGCCTCGACCTCCTCGTCGGCGAGGCGGTGGATTCCATTCCCGTGTGCCGGGGCGGCGACGCGCTGCGGGCGCAGATCCGCGCCGAGGTGGACGCGCTGCTCCCGCGCGACCTCGCCCGCCGCGCGGCCTAGGAGCGCCACCACCGCCCGGCCGGCGAGCGGGCGCGATGCCCGTGGACGCGGTTCTCCCCTGGCTCGACCGCTGGCACACGGCCCGCGATCGCGTCCTCGCGAGCCGGCGGTTCCAGCGCTGGGCCGCCGGGTTCCCCCTCACCCGATGGGTGGCCCGCCGGCGGGCCCGCGCGCTCTTCGACCTTTGCGCGGGTTTCGTCTATTCGCAGGTGCTCGCTGCCTTCGTCAGGCTCCGGTTGCCGGAGATCCTGCTCGAGGGACCGCGGACGGTAGCTGCCCTTGCGCCGCGCCTCGCGCTCAGTGAGTCGGCGACGGCGCGGCTCCTTGCGGCGGCCGTGTCGCTGCGGCTCGCTGCCCCGCGCGGCGGCGGACGCTTCGGGCTCGGCCCGCTGGGCGCGGCGCTTGCGGGCAACTCCGGCGTGGCGGCGATGGTCGAGCACCACGCGCTGCTCTACGGCGACCTCGCCGATCCGGTCGCGCTGCTGCGCGGCGAACGGCCGCCGACGGGCCTCTCGGGCTATTGGGCGTACGCCTCGGCGAGCGATCCGGCGGCGCTCGACGGGGAGCGGGTCGCGGCCTACACGTCGCTGATGGCGGCGTCGCAGACGCTGGTCGCGGACGAGATCCTCGACGCTTACCCGCTCGGCGGGCACCGGACGGTGCTCGATGTGGGCGGCGGCGACGGCGCGTTCCTCGCGCGCGTCGGGGCGCGCTGGCCGGCCCTGCGCCTCCTCCTCTTCGACCTTCCGCCGGTGGCCGAGCGCGCACGCAGCCGTTTCGCCGCGTGCGGCCTCGCCGACCGTGCGACCGCGTACGGCGGCGATTTCCGGTCTGCGCCGCTGCCGCGCGGCGCCGACGCCGCAACGCTGGTCCGCGTGCTCCACGACCACGACGACGAGCCGGCCCTGGCGCTGCTCGCGGCGGTGTGGGAAGCCTTGGCGCCCGGGGGGACGGTCCTCGTCGCCGAGCCGATGTCCGGCACGGCGGGCGCCGAGCCGGTCGGCGACGCCTACTTCGGCTTCTACCTGCTGGCGATGGGGAGCGGCCGCCCGCGGAGCGCGCGGGAGGTCGAGGCGTTGCTTGCGCGCGCCGGGTTCGAGCGAATCCGGCGGCTCGCCACCCGCAACCCGGTCGCCGCCTCGATCGTGGTCGGGCGGCGGCCCTCCTAGAACGGCGGGCGTGGGCGGCTGGCATGTTAATTAGACTTGACACACCAAAGAGTCAGCGTAGACTGACATTGGGTCCGAATTCCTCCAACACGCCCGAAGGCCGTGCCATGAACCGAGCGCGCGGAGCCGACGCATGAAGACGCTGGCCGTGGTCGTCGAGCGCCCGAGCGAGCTCGTGTTGAGCCGGCTCGAGCTCACACCGCCCGGCGACGCGGACGTGGTCGTCGATGTCGAGTGGAGCGGCATCAGTACCGGCACCGAGCGCCTGCTCTTCACCGGGCGCATGCCGCCCTTTCCCGGCATGGGCTATCCGCTCGTGCCCGGCTACGAATCGGTCGGACGCATCGCCGCCGCCGGACCGCTCGCCGAGCGGCGCGTCGGCGAGCGCGTCTTCGTCCCGGGCGCGCGCTGCTACGGCGAAGTGCGTGGGCTCTTCGGCGGCGCGGCGAGCCGCGTGGTAGTCCCCGCGGCCCGCGCCATCCCGGTCGACGAAGCGCTCGGCGAGCGCGCCGTGCTGCTCGCGCTCGCGGCGACCGCGCAACACGCGCTCGCGGCCCCGGGCGCCGGTGTGCCCGACCTCATCGTCGGCCACGGCGTGCTCGGGCGCCTGCTCGCGCGGCTCGCGGTACACGCCGGCGGCGACCCGGTGGTCTGGGAGCGCAACGCGGAGCGCGCGCAGGGCGCGCGCGGCTACCGCGTCGTCGATCCCGTCGGGGACGAGCGGCGTGACTACCGCTCGATCTACGACGTGAGCGGCGACGCCGCGCTGCTCGACGCGCTCATCGGCCGGCTCGCGCCGGGCGGGGAAGTCGTGCTCGCCGGCTTCTACAGCGATCCGCTTTCGTTCGCCTTCCCGCCCGCGTTCATGCGCGAGGCGCGCATCCGCGTCGCGGCGGAGTGGCGCGAGCCCGACCTGCTCGCGGCGAAGGCGCTCGCCGAGTCCGGGCGCCTCGCCCTCGACGGGCTCATCACGCACGTGGACGGCGCGACGCAGGCCGCGCGCGCCTACCGCACGGCGTTCGGCGATCCCGCCTGCCTGAAGATGGTCCTCGACTGGAGAGGTTGCGCATGAGCGAAGAGCGCGTCACCGCCGGCCCGGCGGCCCTCGAGGTGATGAAGATCCGGCTGCGCGCCGAAGCGGCGGTCGAGCCGCCGCCGGTGCACACCTCGCCCGCGGCGAAGCGCACGCAGATCATCGCCATCTACGGCAAGGGCGGCATCGGCAAGAGCTTCACGCTCGCCAACCTCTCCTACATGATGGCCCGGCAGGGCAAGAAGGTGCTGCTCATCGGCTGCGATCCGAAGAGCGACACCACGTCGCTCCTCTTCGGCGGCCGCGCGTGCCCGACGATCATCGAGACCTCGTCGCGGAAGAAGCTCGCCGGCGAGCAGGTCGCGATCGGCGACGTCTGCTTCAAGCGCGAGGGCGTCTTCGCGATGGAGCTCGGCGGCCCCGAGGTCGGCCGCGGCTGCGGCGGGCGCGGGATCATCCACGGCTTCGAGACGCTGGAGAAGCTCGGCTTCCACGACTGGGGCTTCGACTACGTCCTGCTCGACTTCCTCGGCGACGTCGTCTGCGGCGGCTTCGGCCTGCCGATCGCGCGCGACATGTGCCAGAAGGTGATCGTCGTCGGCTCGAACGACCTGCAGTCGCTCTACGTCGCCAACAACGTCTGCTCGGCGGTCGAGTACTTCCGCAAGCTCGGCGGGAACGTCGGGGTCGCGGGCCTGGTGGTCAACAAGGACGACGGCACCGGCGAGGCGCAGGCCTTCGCGCAGGCCGTCGGCATCCCGGTGCTCGCCTCGATCCCGGCGAACGAGGACATCCGCAGGAAGAGCGCCAACTACGAGATCGTCGGCCGTCCCGACGGCCAGTGGGGGCCGCTCTTCGCCGCGCTCGCGACCAACGTCGCCGAGGCGCCGCCGGTGCACCCGAAGCCCCTCACCCAGGACGCGCTCCTCGGGCTCTTCAAGGGCGAGGCGGTCGGACGCGGCGTGGTCCTGGAGCCGGCGACCGTCGCCGACATGCTCGGCCGCGACGTCGCGCCGAGGAAATCGCTCGAAGTGGTCTACGACGAGAGCTAGCCGTGGCCGCGCTGCGCACCGATCGCACGCAGGACCCCGCCGGCGGCGGTGGCACCGGCGAAGTCGTCTACGACGGCGCGAGCGCTGCGCCGCTCGCCGACGACGGCGCGCCCGCCCTCGCCAGGCCCCCGGTCGCGCCCCCGCAGGCCGAAGGCACCGGCTGCCACGCGGGCAAAGAGACGCTGCGCCGTGCCGCCGCGGCCGCGGGCGCGAGCGAGACGCTCGAGCGCTATGCGCGGGACTACCCGACCGGGCCGCACGACCAGCCGCAGAGCATGTGCCCGGCGTTCGGGTCGCTGCGCGTGGGCCTGCGCATGCGCCGCACGGCGACCGTGCTCTCGGGCTCGGCGTGCTGCGTCTACGGGCTCACCTTCACGTCGCACTTCTACGGCGCGAAACGCACCGTCGGCTACGTCCCGTTCAACTCGGAAACGCTCGTCACCGGCAAGCTCTTCGAGGACATCCGCGAGGCGGTGTTCAAGCTCGCCGACCCGGCGCTCTACGACGCCGTGGTGGTCACGAACCTCTGCGTTCCCACCGCGTCCGGCGTGCCGCTGCGGCTGCTGCCGAAGGAGATCAACGGCGTGCGCATCATCGGCATCGACGTCCCCGGCTTCGGCGTGCCGACGCACGCCGAGGCGAAGGACGTCCTCGCCGGTGCGATGCTCAAGTACGCGCGCACCGAGGCCGAGGCGGGGCCGGTTCAGGCGCCGCGCGGCGGGCGCAGCGCCCGGCCCACCGTCACGCTCGTCGGCGAGATGTTCCCCGCGGACCCGGTGGGCATCGGCATGATGCTCGGCGCCATGGGGCTCTCGCTCGCGCCCTCCACGCCGTGTCGCGAATGGCGCGATCTCTACGCGGCGCTCGACTGCGCGGCGGCGGCGGCGATCCACCCCTTCTACGCGGCGTCGTTCCGCGAGCTCGAGGCCGCCGGGCGCACGATCGTCGGCTCCGCGCCGGTCGGCCACGACGGCACCGCCGCGTGGCTCGAGGCGATCGGCGCGGCGTGCGGCGTCGCGCGCGGGAAGGTCGACGCCGCGAAGAACCGCGTGCTCCCCGCGATCCGGGCCGCGCTCGCCAGGAGTCCGGTCCGGGGCCGGATCACCCTGTCCGGCTACGAGGGCTCCGAGCTCCTGGTGGCGCGGCTGCTCGTCGAGAGCGGCGCCGACGTGCGCTACGTCGGCACCGCGTGCCCGCGCACGCGCTGGTCGGATCCCGACCGCGAGTGGCTCGAGGCGAAGGGCGTGCGCGTGCAGTACCGCGCCTCGCTCGAGCACGACCTCGCCGCGCTCGAGGAGTTCGCGCCCGACCTCGCCATCGGCACGACGCCGGTGGTGCAGAAGGCCAAGGAGCGGGCGACCCCGGCGCTCTACTTCACCAACCTCATCTCCGCGCGACCGCTCATGGGCCCGGCCGGCGCCGGCTCGCTCGCGCAGGTGGTGAACGCGGCGCTCGCCGCGAAGACGCGCTTCGGCGAGATGCGGGCCTTCTTCGACGGCGTCGGCGCAGGCCACGCGAGCGGCGTCTGGGAGGACGTGCCCGCGGATCGGCCGCAGTTCCGCGAGAACTACCGGCGCCGCCTCGCCAAGGCCGCGAAGCAGCGCAAGAGCGAGGAGGCGACCTGATGCTCGTGGCCGATCACGATCGCGCGGGCGGCTACTGGGGCGCGGTGTACGTCTTCACCGCGGTCAAGGGGCTGCAGGTCGTCATCGACGGGCCGGTCGGCTGCGAGAACCTGCCGGTGACCAGCGTGCTGCACTACACCGATGCCCTGCCGCCGCACGAGCTGCCGATCGTCGTCACCGGGCTCGCTGAGGAGGAGCTCGGCCAGAAGGGCACCGAGCAGGCGATGCGCCGCGCGCACGCGACGCTCGACCCGGACCTGCCCGCGGTCGTGGTGACCGGCTCGATCGCCGAGATGATCGGCGGCGGCGTCACGCCCGAGGGCACGAGCATCCAGCGCTTCCTGCCGCGGACCATCGACGAGGACCAGTGGCAGAGCGCGAACCGCGCCCTGTACTGGCTGTGGACCGAGTACGGGCCGAAAGAGGTCCCGCCGCGCCGGCCGCGCCGCGAGGGCGAGAAGCCGCGCGTCAACATCATCGGCCCGGCCTACGGCACGTTCAACATGTACTCGGACCTCGCGGAGGTGCGCCGGCTCGTCGAAGGCATCGGCGCCGAGGTGAACATGGTGTTCCCGCTCGGGAGCCACCTCGCCGACGTGCCCAGGCTCGCCGAGGCGGACGCGAACGTCTGCATGTACCGCGAGTTCGGGCGGATGCTGTGCGAGGCGCTCGAGCGGCCCTACCTGCAGGCGCCGATCGGCCTGCACAGCACCACGAAGTTCCTGCGCGCGCTCGGCGGGCTCCTCGGCCTCGATCCCGAGCCGTTCATCGAGCGCGAGAAGCACACCACGCTCAAGCCGCTGTGGGACCTGTGGCGCTCGGTCACGCAGGACTTCTTCGGCACGGCGAGCTTCGCGGTCGTCGCCGGCGAGACCTACGCGCGCGGCCTGCGCCACTTCCTCGAGGGCGAGCTCGGGCTGCCGTGCACGTTCGCCTTCGCGCGGCGCCCCGGCGCGAAGCCCGACAACGAGGCGGTGCGGCAGGCGGTGCGCGAGAAGACGCCGCTCGTGCTCTTCGGCAGCTACAACGAGCGCATGTACCTCGCCGAGGCCGGCGCCCGGGCCGTGTACGTCCCGGCGTCGTTCCCGGGAGCCATCGTGCGGCGCCACACGGGCACGCCGTTCATGGGCTACGCCGGCGCGACCTACGTCGTGCAGGAACTCTGCAACGCGCTGTTCGACGCGCTGTTCAACATCCTGCCGCTTGGCGCGGAGCTCGACCGTGTCGATGCCACGCCCACGCGGCTGCACGCCGAGCTGCCGTGGGACGACGACGCCCGGGCGCTGCTCGACGAAATGGTCGAGTCCTACCCGGTGCTCGTGCGCATTTCCGCCGCGAAACGCCTGCGCGACGCCGCGGAGCGCGAGGCGCGGCTCGCGGGCGAGGAGCGCGTGAGCGCCGCCCGGCTCGCCGGGTCGCGCCGCGCGGCGAAGGAGGCGCTGCCCGCATGAGCGCGCGGCGGCGGTCCGCCTCCGTTGCCGGGCGCGCGGCGCGCGCGCCGGCGGCGAGCAGGAACCTGCCCGGCGGCATCGGGCAGAACGGTTGTCGTGCCGGGGTTTTTCACGACTATCCCCGCCGCGCGGGAGTTGCGCGGTAACGGCCGCAAGGCCCTCTTGGAGGTACTGCACATATGGCTGAGGAAAGGAAAGGCTCGCTGTCCGGGCTGACCGAGAACGAGGCGAAGGAGTTCCACGGGGTCTTCATGACCAGCTTCATCGCCTTCACGGTGGTCGCCATCATCGCCCACGTTCTGGCGTGGAACTGGAGGCCCTGGCTCTGACGGGGCCCTTTGGGGACGGGTCAGACTATGACTGGAGAAAGAAGGGACTCGCCGTCGCGGCTGCCGCAGGGCCCCTCGCCGGGCTTTCGCGGCATCTTCGTGGCGAGCTTCATCGTCTTCCTGCTGATCGCGCTCGCGGCGCAGGTCGTCACGCGGGACTGGCGCGCCTGGTTCCCCGGGGCGGAGGGCGCGCGCTCGCTGGTGGAAGGCGTCAAGGCATCGGTCTACACGTTCATGTCGTACCTCGCATAGGAGAAACGGAAACATGTGGCGACTCTGGCTTCTTTTCGACCCCCGCAGGACCCTGATCGCGCTCTTCGTCTTCCTGTTCGCGCTTGCGCTGCTGATCCACTTCATCCTGCTCAGCACCGACAAGTACAACTGGATCGAAGGGCAGAAGGCGCCCAAGGCGAAGAGCTCGCAGGTGATGCCGGCCGCGCCGGTCACCACGGTGCAGGCTCCCGCGCCGACGGCGACGCAGTAGTCCGGCACGCGGGCGGAGGCGGACGGGGACCGGGCGTGCGCCCGTCCCCGCCCGCGTCCGCGACCGCGAGCGCGCAGCACCCTGGCCTTTGAAGGAGAACCGAGCGATGGCCATGCTCAGCTTTGAACGTAAGTACCGCGTTCGCGGAGGAACGCTGATCGGGGGCGACCTCTTCGACTTCTGGGTCGGGCCGTTCTACGTCGGCTTCTTCGGCGTGACGACGATTTTCTTCTCCATCCTCGGCACCGCCCTCATCATTTGGGGCGCGGCGCTGGGACCGACCTGGAACATCTGGCAGATCAGCATCGCGCCGCCCGACCTGAGCTACGGCCTGAAGCTCGCGCCGCTCAAGGAGGGCGGGCTGTGGCAGCTCATCACGGTGTGCGCGATCGGCGCGTTCGTCTCCTGGGCGCTGCGCGAGGTGGAGATCGCGCGCAAGCTCGGCATGGGGCTGCACGTCCCGTTCGCGTTCGGCGTCGCGATCTTCGCCTACGTGACGCTGGTCGTGATCCGCCCGCTCCTGCTCGGGGCGTGGGGGCACGGCTTCCCCTACGGCATCTTCAGCCACCTCGACTGGGTCTCGAACGTCGGCTACCAGTACCTGCACTTCCACTACAACCCGGCGCACATGATCGCGGTGTCGCTCTTCTTCACGACCACGCTCGCGCTCGCGCTGCACGGGTCGCTGATCCTCTCGGCGACCAACCCGAAGCGCGGCGAGACGGTGAAGGGGGCCGAGCACGAGAACGCGTACTTCCGCGACCTCGTCGGCTACTCGATCGGCTCGCTCGGCATCCACCGGCTGGGGCTCTTCCTCGCGCTCGCGGCCGGCATCTGGAGCGCGATCTGCATCGTGATCAGCGGTCCGTTCTGGACGCGCGGCTGGCCCGAGTGGTGGAGCTGGTGGCTCGACCTTCCGATCTGGCGCTAGGGCGCAGGGAGAGAAATCATGGCGGCGGAGTATCAGAACATCTTCACCAGCGTGCAGGTGCGCAGCCCCGTGCACCTGGGGGTGCCGATGGGGCCGAGCTCGTGGGTGCGGCAGGGCAAGCCGTTCTTCGCCTACTGGGCCGGCAAGATCGGTGACGCGCAGATCGGCCCGTTCTACCTCGGCTTCCTCGGCCTCGCGTCGATCGTCTGCGGCGTCATCGCCATCGAGATCATCGGGCTCAACATGTGGGCGTCGGTGAACTGGGACCCGGTCCAGTTCGTGCGGCAGCTGCCCTGGCTCGCGCTCGAGCCGCCGCCGCCCGAGTACGGCCTGAGGATCCCGCCGCTCAACAAGGGCGGCTGGTGGCTGATCGCGGGCTTCTTCCTCACCGCGTCGATCCTGCTCTGGTGGCTGCGCACCTACCGCCGCGCGCGCGCGCTCGGCCTGGGCACGCACGTCGCCTGGGCGTTCGCCTCGGCGATCTGGCTCTACCTCGTGCTCGGCTTCATCCGGCCGCTGCTCATGGGCAGCTGGAGCGAGGCGGTGCCCTTCGGCATCTTCCCGCACCTCGACTGGACGGCGGCCTTCTCGATCCGCTACGGCAACCTCTTCTACAACCCGTTCCACGCCCTGTCGATCGCTTTCCTGTACGGCTCGACGATGCTGTTCGCGATGCACGGCGCGACCATCCTCGCGGTGAGCCGCTTCGCCGGCGAGCGCGAGCTCGAGCAGATCACCGACCGTGGCACGGCCTCCGAGCGCGCCGCGCTCTTCTGGCGCTGGACCATGGGCTTCAACGCGACGATGGAGTCGATCCACCGCTGGGCGTGGTGGTTCGCGGTGCTGACGCCGCTCACCGGGGGCATCGGCATCCTGCTCACCGGGACCGTCGTGGACAACTGGTACCTCTGGGCCGTCAAGCACGGCGTCGCCCCGCCCATACCCGACGTCTTCCCGCCGGTGGTCGATCCGGCAACCCTTCCGGGAGCGCCGCAATGAACGCGAACACGAGCAGGCTCGCCGCGGCCGCGGGCGTCGCGGCCGCACTCCTCCTCGCCGGCTGCGAGCGGCCGCCGATGGAGTCGACGCAGCAGGGCTTCCGCGGCACGGGCATGGTGGACATCCAGAACCCGCGCATCCTCGCGGCGAGGGCCGCCGCGAACGTGGCCCCGGCGCCGACCCCGCCGGCGGAGCCGGGCAGCCCGCCCGCGACGTCGGTCTACAAGAACGTCCAGGTGCTGACCGACTTGAGCGTGAACGACTTCAACCGGCTGATGGTCGCGATCACGACTTGGGTCGCGCCCCCGGACAAGGCCTGCCTCTACTGTCACGTCGAGGGCAAGGACCTCTCCGAGGACAACCTCTACACGAAGGTGGTCGCGCGCCGCATGCTGCAGATGACGCGGCACATCAACGCCGACTGGAAGAAGCACGTCGCCGACACCGGGGTGACCTGCTACACCTGCCACCGCGGGCAGGCGGTGCCTGCGAACTACTGGACCGCCGATCCCGGGCCGCGGACCACCAGGGGCCTCGCTGGCAGCCGCGCCGGCCAGAACGCGGCGGCGCAGTCGGTCGCGCTCGCCTCGCTGCCCTACGACCCGTTCTCGCCGTTCCTCGGCGGCGCGCAGCAGATCCGCGTGCTCGCCCCGCAGGCGCTGCCGAACGGCCACGAGGCGAGCATCCAGCAGACCGAGGCGACCTACGGGCTGATGATGCACATCTCGCAGGCGCTCGGCGAGAACTGCACCTTCTGCCACAACAGCCGCTCGTTCGCGTCGTGGGAGGGTCCGCCGACGCGCGCCACCGCCTGGTACGGGATCCGCATGGTGCGCGACCTCAACGCGCACTACCTCGAGCCGCTCGGCAAGACCTACCCGGCGGAGCGGCTCGGCCCGCTCGGCGACGCCCCGAAGGCGAACTGCGCCACCTGCCACCAGGGGATGCACAAGCCGCTCGGCGGCGCGAACATGCTGAAGGACTATCCCGCGCTCGCCGCCGTCGGCAAGGTCGCCGTGGCGGCGCCCGTGCCCGAGCCGGTGGTCGTCGGCGAGATGGTCGTCGTGTACTTCGGCGTCGGTTCCGCCGCGCTCCACGACGCCGCGCCGAAGACGCTGACGACGATCGTGGCCAAGCTCAAGGCCGATCCGCGGGCCAAGGCGACCGTCTCCGGCTACCACTCCGCCACCGGCGATGCCGCGGCGAACCAGGAGCTCGCGAAGAACCGCGCCGTCGCGGTGCGCGACGCGCTCAAGGTCGCCGGGATCGCGGAGGAGCGCGTCGTCCTGGTGAAGCCGATCGCGGTGCAGGCGAACGTCGCGGGCGAGGATCCGCAGGCGCGGCGCGTCGAGGTGACGGTCAAGTAGCTCCGGCGAATTTCTTCGGCAGCTCCCCGCCGACGAGGCGGCCGGCCCGGCCGCCTCTCTTTTTGCCCGGCGTCAGCGCGCGAGGAACGCGTCGTAGGCGGCGAGGAACGCGCGCGGCGCCTCGAAGTGCGGCAGCGCGCCGGTGTCGAAGACCGTGAAGCGCCAGTTGGGCCGCTCTTCGAACGCGCGCTTCCCGCGGTAGTCGGTGAAGTCGCCGCGCACGCCGTGGCTCATCCACACCGGTTGCGCGAGCGAGCGGTACACGCGGCCGCTGTCGTTGGAGAAGAGGAAGCCGGAGACGAAGAAATAGGGCGCGTGGCGCGCGCCCGGCTGGCGCGCCGTGAGCCAGTCGTACTCGGCGAGGCCCGCGTCGATTGCCGCGCTGCCCCAGGTCTTCGCGAGAAAGAAACGGATGCTCGCGCGGCTGGTGAGCGCCCGGAAGAACGCCTCGCTCCAGAGCGGGAACGTGAACGCGGCCCTGAGCCAGGGCATGCCGCGGTGGCTGCCCTCCGGCCCGAGCCGCGGCGCGCCGCCGTCGAAGCCGGTCGGGCTCACCAAGGCGAGGCTCGCGAACCCTGCGGGCGTCTCGACCGCCGCGCGCGCCAGGAATTCGCAGCCGAGCGACACCGCGAGCGCGTCCACCGGGCCCGGCCCGTGCGCGCGGGTGATCTCTTCCCGGACCGCGTGGACCGCGTCGGTCATCAGCCGCGGCGTGTACTCGCGATCGCTGCGGTCGGAGAAGCCGAAGCCGGGCAGGTCGGGCGCATAGACCGGGCGCGTGGCGCGGTAGTGCTCGTAGACCGGCCGCACCTCGTAGGCCGACGCGGCCGCGTTGACGCTGTGCACGAGCAGCAGGGGCCGTGCGGCGGGCTGGCCGCGCGGGGCGTCCGTGTAGTAGCTCAAGCGCCCGGCCCGGGAGTCGATCTCGCGGCGCTCGCCTGAGAGGGCCGGCGGCAGGAAAGGGGGCGACGCGCTCACGCCCGCAATGTAGCCGATGCGCGGCGCGACGGCGGGCGCGGAGAGCGCCGTCCCGGCGCGCGGTGCACGGCGCGCCTAAGGCCCGACCCTCGGGCCGTAGGCGCGCCCGGCGACGCGCCAGCGCGGCGGCCGCGCGCGCGGGTCGTCGATCCCGATCCGTGGCACCGACGCCTCCTCGGCCAGGGCCGTGCGCGACGCGCGCGATTTGAGGCCCCATTGCCAGAGCGCGGCGACCGGCAGGGGCAGCACCAGGAACCAGTGCTCGAGGATCGCGAGCCCGAGCAGCGCGCCGCAGAGCGCGAGCCCCGCGACCTCGAAGGGCGTGGCGGACGGCGCGAGGGCGCGCTCGGCCATGAGCGCGAGCACCCACGTCGCGGCGGTGACCGAGACCGGGAAGAGCAGGTTCATCGGCCGCTGCCTGAAGAAGCTCGCGAGGTAGGCGAGATGGTCGGGCAGGAATTCCAGGCCGAGGTTGCGCACGCCGAGGAAGAGGTTGAGCTTGGCGCTCTGCCGCATGACCCAGAGGATCAGGAACGTCCACGCGCCGACCTGGTTGGGCGCCCCCCAGGTGAGCGCGACGACCGCGGCCGCGGCGGCAAGGATCGCGAGCTCGTGGTAGAGGATCGCCTGGATCGCGTGGCCGAAGTGCCGCCAGCCGTCGCAGCCGCGCGGGCAGGCCGTGCGGCGCGGTCCGGCGAGAAAGCCCGTGAGGAACGCAACTTCCTGCCAGGCCCAGACGAGCACGCCGCAGGTGAACGCGACGTAGGCGCCCGCGACCGTCGCGTCGGCGGCCGTCGCGGCGAGCCCGTAGAGCGCCGCGCCGAGGAGCGCCGTCGCGCCGAGCATGCTCCAGCGATAGGTGCGGCGGGGCAGGCCGTCGAGGAGGAGCACCAGCCCGGTGGCGAACCACCAAACGAACAGCGCGTACGCCACCGGGAGCGCGTAATCGGCCATCGAGATGCCCCGCCGCGGCCCGCTACCAGGCCGGCGCGAGCCGCACGCGCTCCGGGAGCGCGTTGGGGATCGTCGGCAGGAGATAGAGCCGCGCGAAGGTGGCCGCGCCCGCGACCGCCAGTGCGACGCGCTGGAGCGCGCCGAGGAGGCCGCCGCGCGCTTTCGCCTTCGCCGCGGCCGCCGCGATGCGGACGAGCCGGTCGAGCCCGGCGCGGAACTTCGGGTTGTCGATGTCGAGCGTCAGCGGGAACACCTGCTTCGAGATCTCCGAGGTGATGCGGAACACGGCGTAGTCGTACTCGGTCGGCTCGAAGCCCATCGCCCGGTGCATCACGGGCCGCGCGTGGTCGCGCACGTACATCGTCGCGAACACGGCGAGCAGGAAGAAGCGGATCCAGAGCTTGTTCGGCCCGCGCAGGAGGTGCGGGTTCGCGCGCATGATGAGCGCGAACGACTCGCCGTGGCGGAATTCGTCGTTGCACCAGCGCTCGAACCACCGGAAGATGGGGTGGAAGCGCCGCTCGGGGTGCCGCTCGAGCTGGCGGTAGATCGTGATGTAGCGCGCGTAGCCGATCTTCTCCGAGAGGTAGGTCGCGTAATAGATGTACTTCGGCTTGAAGTAGGTGTAGGCCTTGGTGCGCTTGAGGCCGCCGAGGTCCACGCCCAGGCCGAAGTCCTTGAGCGACTGGTTGATGAAGCCGGCGTGGCGCGACTCGTCGCGCGCCATGTAGCGCATGAGCGCCTTGATGTCGGGGTTCGCGACGTTCTTCTGGATCTCGTTGTACAGGACGCAGCCGGAGAACTCGGCCGTCACCGAGCTCACCAGGAAGTCGAGGAACTCCTGGCGCAGGTCGTCGGGCAGCTCGCGCACCTCGGCGGCGAACTCTGGCGGGCGCTGGAAGTGGTCGTGGTTGTTGTCGCCCTCGTACTCGGCGAGCATCGCGTCCCATTCGGCGCGGATCGCCGAGACGTCGAGCCGGTCGAAGGCGGCGTAGTCGGTCGTGTAGAAGCGCGGGCTGAGCAGCGTGTTCGCCCGGGCGCGCTCGGTCGCGTCGGCCGGGCTCGAGATCGGGAACGTCGTTTCCATCGGGTCTCCCTCCTCCTTGGGGCGCGCCGCGGCGAGCGCCGCGCGCCCGGGTCTAGCAACTCGACGCGAAGGCGGCCGCACGCCCTGCCGGATCCCCGGAGCCGGCGACGCAAGACGCGCCCTTCGCTCGGGGGAGGCTTTCCGGCAGGGTTCCCGCCGCTGTCATTCCGGCGCCTCGCATCACGCCGCTAGCGGGTGCCGTTCGCAGCGACGAGCAGCCGGGCGAACGCGCCGGCGTTGGTCGGCCCGAACGCCTCCAGGTCGACGCGCCGGCCGGTCACCGGGTCCTCGAGCGTGAGCCGTCCGTCCGACCAGGCCGTGAGCCGGAACGGCGCCTCGGCGCCCACGCCGACGTGGCGGCGTTCGCGCGCGAAGGTGCGCAGGGTCGCGCGGATGAACCCATCCTCGCCCGGGGCGAGCACGAACGCGGGCTCGGCGCCGTGTCCCTCGTGGACCGCCACGCTGCCGTCGGGGCGGTCCTCGAAGCGCAGGTCGCGCTGGCTCACCGCCTGCGCGGAGGGCGGGAACACGGCGGTGCCGACGCCGGTCAGGCGGACCGCCGCGACCGCGACCAGGGCAGCGCCGATGAGCGCCGCCGCGCCGAGCAGGACGCCGCGCGGCATCGACCGGTCGGCAAAGGGATCGCTCATGGTCTTCTCCTCGAGGTCCGCGTGGCTGCCCGAGCGCTCAGGCCGTGACGGGCTGCCCCGGCGCGGGCGCGTTCGCTTGCTCCGACGGCGTGGCCCGCCACTGCACGGGAACCTGCGCGGCCGCCGCGAGCGCCCGCGCCAGGGTTTCCGCGACCGCGGCGGCGCCCGGGAGGCTGCGCAGCATCGGCTCCGGGTGCCGCAGACGCCACGGGCGCGCGTGCGGCCACAGGTGCGCGTAGGCGAGGCGCACGTCGCCCTTCAGCCGGAGCGGGAGGTCGCCGGTGCCGTCGGCGTAGGTGCGCAGGGCCGCGGACTCGATGGCATGGTGCGGCAGGTTCACGACGATCGGCAGCGCGATGCCGACGCGCATCACCACCCGGCCGGTGGTGATCGCGTAGATCGTCGTGCGGGCCGACAGCCACGCGACGAGCGCCAGGATCCCGAGCGCCGCGCTGGCGAGCGCGACGAGCCACACCGCGCTCGCGGCGGCCGCGGCCGCGGATTCGCCGTCGGCGGCAGCCAGCGCGACCCGCAGCGCGACGAGCGCGGCGAAGTAGATCGCGAGCTTGCGCACGTGCAGGGCGCGGACCGCGAGCGAGCGCCAGTCGGGCGCGCCCTGCCACAGGACGCGCTCGCCCTCCGGCAGCGGCTCGCGGATGCCGCGGATCTCCTCGCAGGCGGGCGTGCTCACAGCCAGGGCTCCTGCCGGCGCGGCTCGGCGTAGAGCGTGCCGCCGGCGTAGTAGGCGCAGATC
Source organism: Burkholderiales bacterium (assembly GCA_026417035.1). Lineage (GTDB taxonomy): Bacteria > Pseudomonadota > Gammaproteobacteria > Burkholderiales > SG8-39 > JAOAEA01. The sequence goes on along the minus strand of JAOAEA010000006.1, from coordinate 26,049 downwards.
CGGTCCTCCTCGCGCAGTGTCACCTGGTCCGGCTTGGCGAGCCCGGGGACCGTCGCGATCTGGTGCGCCATGAGCGTCTTCACGTGCACCGCGCCGTCGCGGATGCGCGCGAGGTTCATCGGCACCAGCACGCGGCGGCCCGCGTTGCCGCCGCCCACCTCGGCTTCGAGGTAGCGGATGATGACTTCGGAGCGGTCGATCCACACGTCGCGGATCACGCCCGCCACCTTGCCGTCGGCGCCGACGACCCGCATGCCGCGCGGGTCCGGGTCACGCGACTCGAGGTAGTGGTCGGCCGCGACGCGCAGCGGCACGATCTTCGGTTCGCCCTCGAGCGTGAGGTCCGGGCGGTCCGCCCGCTCCGCCCAGGCGGCCGGGCCGACGCCGTCGGCGAGCGGGTCGCCGGTGGGCTCGAGCGCGGCGCCGGGGAAGCCCGCCACCGGCGCCGCCTTGACCGGGCGCGCGTCGCGCTTGTCGTTGGGAACCGTCACCTCGCCGCCGTGCGGGAGCTTGTAGGTCTTGGGCGCGGGCATCGACGGGAAGCCCACGACCTGGACGCGGCTGGTCCGGTCGGTGCGGTCGGACTCGAGCGGGTAGCCCTCGCGCTTGTTCTCGCGGTGGAGGTAGTAGATGAGCCCCGCGAAGAAGATCCAGAACGCGTAGAGGACGAGCTGGGCTACGTCCATGTAGCCGGTGATGGCGCCTGTGGGCATGAGTGACCTCCGCTGGGAATGACGGCTAGCCGGGGAATTCGGCGAGCCCGAACCTCGAGGGCGGCTGCGCGCGCGCCGCGCCCGCGAAACGCACGAGCGGGCCGATCGCAACCAGGGTGGCGAAAAGGAGCGCGATCTCCACGTGGTAGACGGCGCCGTAGCCGGCGGCCGGGCCGTCGAGCGCCGGGCCGAGCGCGCCTCGCGTCGCGAGCCCGGACACGAGGTCGCGGATCGCGCCGCCGGCCGCGATCGCGAGGCCCGCCGCCGAAGCCTGCACGGCGCCCCAGGCGCCGAGCGCGAGCCCGCTGCGGCCGCCGCGGTCGAAGGCCATCGCCGCGGTCAGCGTCCCGACCGAGAAGAGGCCGCCGCCGAAGCCGATCGCCGTGGCGCCCGCGCGGAAGAGGTCCGCCGAGCCGAGCGGCGCGGCGAGGATCACCGCCGCGAACGCGAAGAGGCCGGCGACCGCGCCGCCCGCCGCGAGCCGGTAGGGGTTCGCGCCGCGGCCGAGCGCGCGCGCCGCGAGCGCGAACGCGGCGAGCGTGCCGGCGGCGAAGAACGCGGTGAGCGTGGTCGTCGCGCCGACCGGGAGCCCGAGGATCTCGCCGCCGTAGGGCTCGAGCAGCACGTCCTGCATGGAGAAGGCGGCCGTCCCGAGGCCCAGCGCCACGAGGAAGCGGGTCGCGCGGCGGTCGCGGGTGAACTCGCGCCAGGCGTCGCGGAACGCCGGCCGCGGCCGGTCCGGGGCGGTGCGCGCCGGGTCGCGCGCTTCCTGTTTCCAAAGGGCGACGAGGTTGAGCGCCATGGTGGCGAGCGCCGCGCCCTGGATCACCTGGATGAGGCGCAGGTGGCTGTAGTCCGCGAGCAGGCGGCCGAAGACGAGCGCGGCGGCGAGCATCCCGGCGAGCAGCATCACGTAGAGGAGCGCCACCACCCGCGGGCGCGACGCCTCCGGCGCGAGGTCGGCGGCGAGCGCGAGGCCGGCGGTCTGCGTCGTGTGGAGCCCCGCGCCGACGAGCAGGAACGCGAGCGCCGCGCCGGCCTGGCCGACCCACACCGGGCCGTGCCCCTCGCCGGAGAGCACGAGCAGCGCGAACGGCATGATGGCGAGCCCGCCGAACTGCGCGAGCGTGCCCATCCAGATGTAGGGCACCCGGCGCCAGCCGAGTACCGAGCGGTGGTGGTCGGAGCGGAAACCGATGAACGCCCGCGCCGGGGCGAACACGAGCGGCAACGACACCATCAGCGCGACCAGCCACGCCGGGACGGAGAGCTCGAGGATCATCACCCGGTTGAGCGTGCCGGTGAGGAGCACGGCGGCCATGCCGACCGACACCTGGAAGAGCGCGAGCCGCAGCAGCCGCGGCAGGGGGAGCTCCGCAGTGGCGGCGTCGGCGAAGGGCAGGAAGCGCGGCGCGAGCCGCGTCCAGCCCCGGGCGAGGCGCAGGCCGATCCCGACGGTGGCGCGCCCGCGGTTCATTCCCGGACGAGCTCCATGGCCTGCGACGTGTAGAAACCGCACGCGACGCGCTCGGTGCGGCCGGGGCGCCACCCGGAGAGCGCCGCGTCGGCGGCGAGCAGCCGCCGGAGCAGCGGCTCGGCGACCGGCTCGATCGCCGGCGCGCGGTGGTGGCGGTGCGGGATCAGCCGGCCGACGGCGTGCATCAGCGCGAGCGGCGCGGTGCGCGGCGCGAAGGTGAAGACCATCGCGTGCGCCGCCCGCGCCCCGAGGCCGGCGAGCACCCGCACGACGTCGCGCGCTTCGTAGTGCACGAGCGAGTCCATCGCCACGACGAAGTCGAAGCGGCCGAGCGCCGGGTCGAGCATGTCGCCGACCCGGAAATCGATCGCGCCCGCGGGCAGTTCCGCCGGCGTGCGCTCGCGCGCGAGCGCGACCAGCGTCGGCGAGAGGTCGACGGCGACGACCCGCGCGCCGCGGCGCGCCGCCTCCACCGCCAGCGCGCCGGTGCCGCAGCCGGCGTCGAGGAGGCGTGCGCCCGCGAGGTCGGCGGGCAGCCAGTCGAGCAGCGTCCGGCGCATCCGGTCGCGGCCGGCGCGCACGGTGGCGCGGATGCGCCCGACCGGCGCGTCGGAGGTGAGCCGCGACCACGCCTCGGCGGCGGTGCGGTCGAAGTACGTCGCGAGCTCGCTGCGGCGGTCGTGGTAGGAGAGGGTCGGCATGGCGGGCGGCACTCGTTCAGTCGAAGCCGAGCAGGTCGAAGATGTCGCGGTCCTTCATCGGCGCGGTCACGAGCGGCTCGGTGCCGTCCCACAGCGCCTGCGCGAGCCGCAGGTACTCCCGCTGCACCGCCTCGACCTCGGGCGACGCCTCCATCTCGAAGAGGGTCGCCTTCGCGAGCCGGCTCTTGCGGATCACGTCGAGCGCCGGGAAGCGCGCCATGGTCTTCAGCCCGACGGCCGCGTTGAAGCGGTCGATCTGGTCGGTGGCGTCGGAGCGGTTGGCGATCACCCCGCCGATGCGCACCTTGTAGTTCTTCGACTTGGCGAGGATCGCGCCGACGATGCGGTTCATCGCGAAGATCGAGTCGAAGTCGTTCGCCGTGACGATCAGCGCGCGGTCGGCGTGCTGCAGCGGCGCCGCGAAGCCGCCGCACACGACGTCGCCGAGCACGTCGAAGATCACCACGTCGGTGTCGTCGAGCAGCCGGTGCTCCTTCAGGAGCTTCACCGTCTGCCCGACCACGTAGCCGCCGCAGCCGGTGCCCGCGGGCGGGCCGCCGGCCTCGACGCACATGACGCCGCCGTAGCCCGGGAACACGAAGTCCTCGGGGCGCAGCTCCTCGGCGTGGAAGTCCACCGACTCGAGCACGTCGATCACCGTCGGCACGAGCTTCTTGGTGAGGGTGAAGGTCGAGTCGTGCTTCGGGTCGCAGCCGATCTGCAGGACGCGCTTGCCGAGCCGGGCGAACGCGACCGAGAGGTTCGACGACGTGGTGCTCTTGCCGATGCCGCCCTTGCCGTACACGGCGAACACCTTCGCGGTGCCGATCGCGAGGCTCGGGTCCATCTGCACCTGGACGCTGCCTTCGCCGTCGGCGCGGCGCGGCAGCGAGCGCTGCAGGGCGGCGAGCGGTACGGTGGCGATTTCGCTCATGCGGTGGCCCTCATGCCGCGGCCCGGGCGTCGACGCCCTCGAGCCGGTCCTCGAGCTCCTCGCCCGCGCGCCGCAGCGCGTCGAGCACCGCGGCGTCCGGCGACCAGTAGCTGCGCTCGTGCGCCTCGAGCAGCCGGTTCGCGACCTTCGCCGAAGCGGCCGGGTTGAGCGCGGCGAGGCGGTCGCGCATCGCGGCGTCGAGCACGAACGTCTCGCTGAGCCGCTGGTACACCCACGGCGCGACCTGGCCGGTGGTGGCCGACCAGCCGAGCGTGTTGGTGACGTGCGCCTCGATCTGCCGCACGCCCTCGTAGCCGTGCTGGAGCAGCCCCTCGTACCACTTCGGGTTCAGCATCCGGGTGCGCGTCTCGAGCGCCACCTGCTCCGCGAGGGTGCGCACGCTCCCGGCGCCCTGCGTCTGGTCGGAGATGTACACGGGCACGGTCGCGCCGCGCGCGCGCCGCACCGCCCGGCTGATGCCGCCGAGGGTGTCGAAGTAGTGGTCGACCGTGGTCACGCCGACTTCGACGGAGTCGAGGTTCTGGTAGGCGAGCTCGACGTCCGCGAGCACGCTCGCGAGCAGCCGCGCCTGCTCGACCGGCCGCCCGGAGCGACCGTAGGCGAAGCACTTGCGCCGCGCGTAGCACTCGGCGAGCTCGTCCTCGTCGTCCCAGCGGCTGCTGTCGATCAGGTGGTTGACGTTCGAACCGTAGGCGCCGTCGGCGTTGCTGAAGACGCGCAGCGCCGCGGTCTCGAGGTCGCAGCCGTGCGCGCGCTGGTAGGCGAGCGCGTGCTTCCTCACGAAGTTCCGCTCGGGCGGCTCGTCGGCGCTCGCCGCGAGGAACGCCGCCTCGGCGAGGAGCTTCGTCTGCAGCGGCAGCAGGTCGCGGAAGATCCCCGAGAGGGTCATCATCACGTCGACGCGCGCTCGGCCGAGCTCGGCGAGCGGCACGAGCGTCGCGCCGGCGAGCCGGCCGTAGCTGTCGAAGCGCGGCCGCGCGCCGATCAGCGCGAGCGCCTGCGCGATCGGGCCACCCTCGGTCTTCAGGTTGTCGGTGCCCCAGAGGACGAGCGCGACCGATTCGGGCAGGCCGTTGCCCTCGGCGGCGTGGCGCTCGAGCAGGCGCTCGGCCTGGCGCGCGCCGTCGGCGAGCGCGAACGCGCTCGGGATGCGGAACGGGTCGAAGCCGTGCAGGTTGCGGCCGGTCGGCAGCACGGCGCTCGTGCGCAGCAGGTCGCCGCCCGGCGCCGGCCGCACGAAGCGGCCGTCGAGCGCGGCGACGATTGCCGGCAGCTCATGGTCCTCGGCGAGGTGGCGCGCCGCCACGGCGAGCTCGCGGAACGCCGCGAGCGAGGTTTCGTCGGCCGCGAGGCCGCTCACGGCGAGGGCCTGCTCGGGCGTCTCGCCGCCGGCGAGCGCTGCGATCGCCGCCCGCGCCGGGCGCAGGCCGTGCGCGGCCTCGGCGAGCGCCGCGAGCATCTCGACGCGCGCCTCCTCCGCGGGCGGTTCGCCCACCACGTGCAGCCCGCAGGGGATCAGGGTCTCCTCGAGCTCGAGCATCGCCGCGCCGAGCCGCGCGATCTCGTCCGCGGCCGCCTCGCCCCAGGGCGGCTCGGCGCGCGCCAGGTCGAGCGCGGCGGCCTGCGCCTGGATGAGGACGGCGAGCTCGCCGCGCTCGCCCGCGGATTCGGGCGGCAGGCTGCGCCAGCGCTCGACCGAGCCCTTGAGATCCGCGAGGCCGCGATAGAGCCCGGCGTGCGTGACGGGCGGGGTGAGATAGCTCACCAGCGTCGCCGCGGCGCGCCGCTTCGCGATGGCCCCTTCGGAGGGGTTGTTCGACGCGTAGAGGTAGAAGTTGGGCAGGTCGCCGATCAGGCGGTCGGGCCAGCACTCGCCCGAGAGCCCGGTCTGCTTGCCCGGCATGAATTCCAGCGCGCCGTGCGTGCCGAAGTGCAGCACCGCGTGCGCGCCGAAGTCCTCGCGCAGCCAGCGGTAGAACGCGCTGAAGGCGTGCGTCGGCGCGAACCCTCTCTCGAAGAGGAGCCGCATCGGGTCGCCCTCGTAGCCGAAGGCCGGCTGCACCCCGACGAACACGTTGCCGAAGCGCTCGCCCAGCACGAAGATCGAGCTGCCGTCGGCCTGCTGCCGCCCCGGCGCGGGTCCCCACGCGGCTTCGATCTCGGCGAGCCAGCGCTCGCGCCGCACGTGGTCGTCGACCGGGATGCGCGCGTGCACGTTCGCGTGCGCGCCGTGGCGCGCGGCGTTGCCCGCGACGATGCGCTCGCGCAGCTCGTCGGCCGTCGCGGGCACCTCCACCCGGTAGCCCGCCTCGCGCAGGGCGACGAGCGTGCGGTGCAGCGATGCGAACACGGCGAGATGGGCGGCCGTGCCCGTCGCGCCCCCGTTCGGCGGGAAGTTGAACAGCACCACCGCGACCTTGCGCTCGGCCCGGTCGGCGCGGCGCAGCCGCACCAGCTTCTCGACGCGGGCGGCGAGCATGTCCACGCGCTCGGTGCAGAAGCCCATGTCGCGCGCGCGGCCGACGCCCTCGGGGGCGCAGTGCCGGTCGCAGCCGGCGCACTCGCCCTTGCCCGCGCCGACGCGGCCGCCGTAGACCATCGGGCCGGTGGCGCCGTCGAGCTCGGGGATCGCGACCATGATCGTCGCCTCGACCGGCATCAGGCCGCGCTCGGAGCGGCGCCACTGCTCGATCGACTGGAACTCGACCGGGTGCGCCGCGACGTAGGGCACGTCGAGCCGCGCGAGCAGCGCTTCGGCGGCGCGCGCGTCGTTGTACGCGGGCCCGCCGACGAGCGAGAAGCCCGTGAGCGAGACGAGCGCGTCGATCGTCGGGCGCCCGTCGCGCATGAAGAAGCGCTCGATCGCCGGCCGGGCGTCGAGCCCGCTCGCGAACGCCGGCACGACGCGCAGGCCGCGCGCCTCGAGCGCCGCGATGACGCCGTCGTAGTGGCCCGCGTTCCCCGCGAGCACGTAGGAGCGCATGATGAGCAGGCCCACCGTGCCGCGGCTGCCCGCGATCGCCGGCAGGCGCTCGGCGCGGTCGGCGATGCGCCCGGCGAGGCGCGGGTGGTAGACGCCCACCTCCGGGTACTCCGCCGGCGGGGCGACGCGCAGGCCGCCGCGCAGCGCGCGGCGCGGGCCGTCGGCGTAGCGGTCCACGAGCAGGCGCACCAGGTTCGCGAGGTTGTCGTCCGACCCGGCGAGCCAGTATTGCAGGGTGAGGAAGTAGGCGCGGACGTCCTGCGCCGTGCCAGGGATGAAGCGCAGGATCTTCGGGATGCGCCGCAGCATCGCCATCTGCTGCGCGCCGGCGCTCGCGTTGCGCTCCTTCGCCCCGCGCAGGCGCTTCAGGAGCGCGAGCGCGCCGCCCTGCGAGCCGTCCATGCTGAAGCGGCCGAGCCGCGTCAGCCGGATCACTTCGCCCGCCGACATGCAGCCGACCATGGCGTCGCAGCGCTCGCGGCGCGCCGCGAGCGCCGGCAGCACCGGCGCGATGTGCTCCTCCATGAAGAGCATCGACGCGACGATGATGTCGCCGCGCTCGATGTCGGCGCGGCAGCGCTCGAGCGCGGCCGGGTCGTCGCCCCATTCGGCCGCCGCGTGGAGCGTGAGCTCGAGCCCGGGCAGCTCGCGCGCGAGCGCGCGGCGCGCGCGGTCGGCGGCGCTCGCGAGGTGGCTGTCGAGCGTGACGATCACCACCCGCACCGGGATCGCGGGGGTGGCGGCGCTAGCGGCCATAGTGCGCCTTGGCTTCATAGAGCGTGTCGACCGTGATCGTCGCGAGCCCGCGCTCCGCGGCGAAGCGCTCCGTGTTGCGGCGCGCCTTCGCGCGCACGAAGAAGGGGATCTTGGCGAGCTCGCGCTCGCCCTCGGCGGTCCACGCCGGCGCGGCCGGCGCCGGCGCGCGCGCCGCAGCGGCGCCGCTCGTCGCGAGGTGCGACGCGGCCGCCGCATCGTGGAACTCGAAGTCCTCGCGGAACATCGCGAGCAGGTGCTCCTCGAGCCCCATGACGAGCGGGTGCACCCACGAATCGAAGAGCACGTTCGCCCCCTCGAACCCGTAGACCGGGCTGTAGCGGGCGGGAACGTCCTGCACGTGCAGCGGCGCCGAGATCACCGCGCAGGCGATGCCCTGGCGCTTGGCGATGTGGCGCTCCATCTGCGTGCCGAGCACGAGCTCGGGCGCGGCCGCGGCGATGGCGCGCTCGACCTCGAGGTAGTCGTCGGTGACGAGGGCCTCCACGCCGTAGCGCTTCGCCGCCTCGCGCACGTCGCGCGCGAACTCGCGGGCGTAGGTGCCCAGGCCCACGACGCTGAAGCCGATCTCCTCGGCCGCGACGCGCGCCGCGGCGATCGCGTGCGTCGCGTCGCCGAAGACGAAGACGCGCTTGCCGGTGAGGTAGGTCGAGTCGACCGAGCGCGCGTACCACGCGAGCCGGGACTGCGACGCGGACAGGCCAGCCGCGCCCGGGCGCTCGCGGGCGAGCACCGGGGCGGGGTCGACGCCGGCGAGCGCCGCGGCCTCCGCGACGAACTCGCGGGTGCCGCGCACGCCCATCGGGATCGTCCGGGTGTAGGGCATGCCGAAGGCGCGCTCGAGCCAGGTGGCGGTCGCGCGCGAGACTTCCGGGTAGAGGTCGACGTTGAAGTCCGCTTCCGGCAGCCGGCGGATGTCGTCGGCGGTGGCCCCGAGCGGCACCACCGCGTTCACGCCGATGCCGAGCTCGGCGAGCAGCCGGCCGATCTCGACGACGTCGTCGCGCGCGCGGAAGCCGAGCGCGGTCGCGCCGAGCAGGTTCGCGGTCGGGCCGCGGCCCCCGGACCGCGCGGGGCGCGCCGCGCCGGGGGCGGGCGCGCGCCCGGCGAGCAGCGTCCGCACGAGGCGGTAGAGGGTCTCGGCCGCGCCCCAGTTCTCCTTCTTCGAGTACGCCGGCAGCTCGAGCGGCACCACCGGCACCGGCAACGCCATGGACTGCGCGAGCGCGCCGGACTGGTCCTGGATGAGCTCCGCCGTGCACGATTCGCCGACGAGCATCGCCTTCGGGGCGAAGCGCGCGAAAGCCTCGGCGACGGCGGTCTTCACGAGGTCCGCCGTGTCGCCGCCCAGGTCGCGCGCCTGGAACGTCGTGTAGGTGACCGGCGGGCGCCGGTCGTGGCGCTCGATCATCGTGAAGAGGAGGTCGGCGTAGGTGTCGCCTTGCGGCGCGTGCAGCACGCAGTGCACGTCGCGCATCGAGGCGGCGATGCGCATCGCGCCGACGTGCGGCGGCCCCTCGTAGGTCCAGAGCGCGAGCTGCACGGGTCCGCCTCCCCTAGCAAGTGGATGCAAAAGGGGCCACACCCCCTTTTGGATCCCCAAACCCAGTGACGCGAAACGCGCGCCTCGCTCGCGGAGGGCTTTCCCGGGGGGATCTCGTGGCTGCCATGCCTGCGTTTCGCATCACGCTGCTACACCGCGAGCCGCGCGCGGCGCTCGAGCGGCCGCGCGAAGACCTCGGCGAGGTCGGCCGCCTGGTCGTAGCCGTGGATCGGCGTGAACACGAGCTCGATCGACCACTTGGTCGCGAGCCCCTCCGCTTCGAGCGGGTTCGCGAGCCCCAGGCCGCAGACGGTGAGGTCGGGACGGGCGGCGCGCACGCGGTCGAGCTGGCGCTCGAGATGCTGGCCCTCGGAGAGCGTGACGCCCGCGGGCAGCAGCGCGAGCTCGGCGGCCACCATCTGCCGGTCGAGATAGGGCGTTCCCACCTCGACGAGCGCCATGCCCATCTCGCGGGCGAGGAAGCGCGCGAGCGGGATCTCGAGCTGCGAATCGGGGAGCACGAAGAGCCGCTTGCCGGCGAGCCGGTCGCGATGCCTCGCGACGGCCTTCGCGGCGCGGGCGGCGAGCGGCGCCGTGACCTCGCGCAACCGTTCCGGCGCGACGCCCCAGGCGCGCGCGGCCGCCGCGAGCCAGGCCGTGGTGCCTTCCGCGCCGAACGGGTAGGGCGAGGCGATCGGCCTCGCGCCGCGCCCCGCGAGCGCGCGGACGGTCTCGCCGTCGAAAGGCTGGGCGGCCAGGACGAGTGTGCCCGGTCCGACGCCCGGCAGCGCCGCGGCACGCCGGCCCGGGAAGAACGCGACCGGATCGATGCCGAGCGCCGCGAAGTGGCGGCGGAGCTGGTCCTCGACGACGTCGGCGAGACAGCCGACGACGAGGAGCTGCTTCGCCTGCGTTTGCGGCAGCAGCGGCACCATCGCACGCAGCGCGTTGTCCTCGCCCTGGGTGAACGTCGTCTCGATCCCGGAGCCGGAGAAGTTGACCACCCGCACCCTCGGGAACAGCCGCGCGTTCAGCCGCTCGGCCGCCTTGGCGAGGTCGAGCTTGATCACCTCGGAGGGGCACGAGCCCACCAGGAAGAGCGTGCCGATGTCGGGCCGGCGCTCGAGCAGCGCGACGCAAACGCGGTCGAGCTCCTCGTTCGCGTCGGCCAGTCCGGCGAGGTCGCGGTCGGTGAGGACGGCGGTGCCGAAGCGCGGCTCGGCGAAGATCATTACGCCGGCCGCGGACTGCAGCAGGTGGGCGCAGGTGCGCGAGCCCACGACGAGGAAGAACGCGTCCTGCATCTTCCGGTGCAGCCAGACGATGCTCGTCAGGCCGCAGAACACCTCGCGCTGGCCGCGCTCCCGGAGCACGGGCGCAGCGCTGCCGCAGCCGGGCAGGGCGGAAGCGGGGGGCAGCGCGCTGAGGTCGGTCACTTGGAGAGGGCCATGGCGTCGGCGGCGGCCGCCGCGGCGGCGCTGCGGTCGAGCCGCGCGGCGCGGAGCTTCAGCACGAACTGGGTCGCGTTCACGACGTAGGTGGCGTACGCGGCGAGCGCGAGCAGCATCTGTCCGCGGGGGCCGAGCGCGTCCGCGAAGACCGCCACGAGGTAAGCGGTGTGCAGCGCGAGCACCAGCATGCTGAACACGTCCTCCCAGAAGAAGGGGCGCGCGAAGAGCCAGACGCCGAAGACCTCCTTCTCCCAGATCGAGCCGGTGACCATGATCGTGTACAGGACCAGGGTCTTCACCACGACCGAGACCGTCGCGGCCGCGAACCCCTCGCCGGTCGCGAGGTAGCGCAGCACCAGCGCGAGGCTCACGAGGAATACGGCGAACTGCAGCGGCGCGAGCACCCCTTGGACGAGTGTCCAGGGCGAGGCGTCCCGCCGGAGGCGCTCCTCGGAGGTGTAGAGCGGCGCGCGTCCCGGCCGCCGGGGTCGATGCGGGTCCATCGGGCCTGCAATCCCTCCTCGCTTGAATTCACAAGCTAGCCCCGTTCCCACCGGATGTCAACCATGTGGAACGTCACGATAGCTTGACATTTGGGGTCCGGTGGTCGTGAAATAGTCCACAGGCCGTCTTGTTGAGCCGGGCGAGTTCTGGCTCAATGGTCGGCAGGCGGGCGTCGGAACCCGCGAAACCTGGCAGAGCGCGTCACCGCGCCCTGAGGCCCGGATCCTTGGGCGGTGGGCGCGAAGGAGGCATGTATGGCTGGATTGACGCAGCACAGCGTGGCGCGGGACTGCCGGGAAGAGCTCGATTCGCATCTCGGGGGAGCCACCGGCAACGACGGGACGGACGCGGCGCACGCGCTCGCCGGACCGCTCGCCGGGCTGGTCCGCGCCATCGAAGGCGAGGTCATCCCCCGGCTGATGCTGGCGCACCGCAGCGCCGGATATGCCGCCGGGGAGGGCGATGCCGAGGCGGCGAGCTCGCCGAGCGCCGAGGAAGTGGTCGAGTTCGCCCGACGCATCCTCGCCGACGACGAAGCGCCGGCCGCCGCCTATCTCGACGCGATCCGCGCGCGCGGCGTGCCGCTCGAAGCGCTGTGCCTGCAGCTCCTCGCGCCCGCGGCGCGCCGCCTCGGCGACCTCTGGAACGAAGACCTCTGCGACTTCACCGAGGTGACGGTGGGCCTGTGGCGTCTCCAGCGGATGCTGCGCTCGCTCTGCGCGGAGTACCCGAACCTCGCCGAGCCGCGCGAGCTGGGCCGGCGCGCGCTGCTCGCCCCGGTGCCCGGCGAGCAGCACACCTTCGGGCTCTTCATGGTCGCGGAGCTCTTCCGCCGCCATGGCTGGGATGTCTGGGCCGCGCCGGCGGCGACGCGGCGCGAGCTGCTCGAGGTCGTGCGCCGCGACTGGTTCAGCGTGCTCGGCCTGTCGGCGAGCTGCGAGCGCCACCTCGACGCGCTCGCCGAGACGATCCGCGAGCTGCGCCGGGGGTCGCGCAACCGCGCCATCGGCGTGATCGTCGGCGGCAGCGTGTTCATCGGCCATCCGGAGCTCGCGTCCGCTGTCGGGGCGGACGCGGCGGCGAGCGACGGCCGCGAGGCGCTCGAGCTTGCCGAGGATCTCCTCGGTTTCTCGGCGACGGCGAGCTGAGCGGGAGCCGGCGGCCGCGCGGCCTGGCGACCCTGCGCGGCGCATCCGGCAGCGGAACGGCGGCGCGTCCCCCGTGAAACCCTTCACCGCACCGCGCGAGTCGATCGGCACGCTCGATGCCGACACCGCGGGGCGGCTGATCTCCGCGGCCGCCGACGTCGCGCTGGTGGTCGACCGCGAGGGCGTCATCCGCGACCTCTCGTTCGGCAGCGACGAGCTGGCGCTCGACAGCGCCGAAGCGAACTGGGTCGGCCAGCGCTGGGCCGAGACCGTCACCGTCGAAAGCCGGCCGAAGGTGGAGGCGCTGCTGCGCGAGGCGGGCGCCCAGTCCGCGGCACGCTGGCGCCAGCTGAACCACCCCTCGCCCCGCGGCGAGGACATTCCGATCCTCTACTCGGCGATCAGGCTCGGCCGCGAGGGCAACCTGGTCGCGCTCGGCCGCGACCTGCGCACGGTGGCGGCGCTGCAGCAACGCCTGGTCGCCGCCCAGCAGTCGCTCGAGCGCGAATACTCGCGGCTGCGCGACGTGGAGACCCGCTACCGGCTGCTGTTCCAGCTCTCGTCCGAGGCGATCCTCGTGGTGGACGCGGCCACGCAGCGCATCGTGGAAGCGAATCCGGCCGCGGGCCGCGTCCTCGGCGAGCCGGCGGCGCGGCTCGTCGGCCGCGCCTTCCCGACGGGCTTCACCGAGGAGGGCGCGCGCGCGGTACACGCGCTGCTCGCCACGGTGCGCGCCGCGGGCCGCGCCGAGGACGTGCGCGCGCGCCTCGCCGACGGCGGCGAATGCGTCGTCTCCGCCTCGCTTTTCCGCCAGGAGAATGCGGCGCTGTGCCTGGTGCGGCTCGCACCCGCCGGACCCGACGGCGCCGCCACCCGACTGCCGCAGGCGAGCCACGCGCTGCTCGAGGCCGTGCAGCGGTTGCCCGAGGGCTTCGTCGTCACCGATGCCGACGGGCGTGTCGTCGCCGCCAACCGTGCGTTCCTCGAGCTCGTCCAGCTCGCGACGGAAGAGCAGGCGCGCGGCGAGTCGCTCGACCGCTGGTTCGGACGCCCGGGGGTGGACTTCAACGTGCTGGTCGCGAACCTGCGCCAGCACGAGGCCGTGCGCCTGTTCGGCACGATCCTGCGCGGCGAGTACGGCTCCGTCGTCGAAGTGGAAGTGTCCGCCGTCGTCGCCCGTCGCGGCGAGGACACGTGGCTCGGCTTCTCGATGCGCGACGTCGGCCGCAGGCTCGGCGCCGGCGCGCCGGGGCGCCCCGACCTGCCGCGCTCGGTCGAGCAGCTCACCGAGCTGATCGGCCGCGTGTCTCTCAAGGATCTCGTGCGCGACACGGTCGACGTCGTGGAGCGGCTCTGCATCGAGGCCGCGCTCGAGCTCACCCGCGACAACCGCGCCTCTGCCGCCGAGATGCTCGGCCTCAGCCGGCAGAGCCTCTACGTGAAGATGCGCCGGTACGGCTTGGGCGATCTCGACGGCGTCGAAACCCAAGCCCAGGAAAGCGACGAGTAGCCTGCGGCCGCGCCCCGTCCGGCGACGGGCTTGCGGAACGCTCTCTGCCGGGCTGGTATGTAACGCCGTCTTGACGAGACGATGTGTCAGGACTAACGTGCGTCCATGGCGCGCCTCGCCTCCAGCGCAGCTGTGCCCTTGCCCTCGCCGGGAGCGGTGCTCGAGCTGCTCAAGCCCATCACCTGGTTCCCGCCGATGTGGGCGTTCGGCTGCGGCGTCGTCTCCTCCGGTGTCGCGCTCGACGGCAAGTGGGCCGTCGCCGCCGCCGGGATCCTCCTCGCGGGGCCGCTCCTCTGCGCGACCAGCCAGGCGGTGAACGACTGGTTCGATCGCCACGTCGACGCGATCAACGAGCCGCACCGCCCGATCCCCTCCGGACGCGTCCCGGGTTACTGGGGCCTCTACATCGCCATCGCGTGGACGGTGCTGTCGCTCGCGGTCGCGGCGGCGCTCGGGCCGTGGGTCCTCGGGGCGGCGGCCGCCGGCCTCGTATTGGCGTGGGCCTACAGCGCGCCGCCCTTGCGGCTCAAGCGCAACGGCTGGTGGGGTAACGCTGCGGTGGGCATCGCCTACGAGGGGCTCGCTTGGGTGACCGGCGCGGCGGTGATGGTCGGCGGCGCGCTCCCCGAGCCGCGCGTCCTCGCGCTCGCCGCGCTCTACTCGCTCGGCGCGCACGGCATCATGACGCTGAACGACTTCAAGGCGATCGAGGGCGACCGGCGCATGGGCATCGGCTCGCTGCCGGTGCGCCTCGGCGTGCGTGCCGCCGCGCGCGCCGCCTGCCTGATGATGGCCGCGCCGCAGGCGGTCGTCGTCGCGCTGCTCGTGGGCTGGGGCCGCCCGCTGCACGCCGCGCTCGTCGCGGCCCTGCTCGCGGTGCAACTCGCGCTGATGATCCGCTTCCTCGGCGATCCTCGCGGCCGCGCCCTCTGGTACAGCGCACGCGGCGTCAACTTCTTCGTCCTCGGCATGCTGGTCGCGGCCTTCGCGCTGCGCGCGGCCTCATGACCCCGTCCCCGCTCGGCTGGCTCGGCACGCTGCGGCTCGCGCTGGTGCAGGCCGCCCTCGGCGCGGTCGTCGTGCTGACGACCTCGACCATGAACCGGGTGATGGTCGTGGAGCTCGCGCTGCCGGCCATGCTGCCCGGCGCGCTCGTCGCGCTGCACTACGCGGTGCAGATGCTCAGGCCGCGGCTCGGCTACGGCTCCGATGTCGGCGGCCGCCGCACGCCGTGGATCGTCGGCGGCATGGCGGTTCTCGCGGCGGGCGGGATCACCGCGGCGGTCGCGGTCGCGTGGATGGCGGCCGATCCCGCTGCGGGCATCGCGCTCGCGGTCCTCGCCTTCGTGCTCATCGGGCTGGGTGTCGGCGCGTGCGGCACCTCGCTCCTCGTGCTGCTCGCCACGAGCGTCGCGCCAGGACGCCGCGCTGCCGCGGCGACGCTCGCGTGGGTGATGATGATCGTCGGCTTCATCGTCACCGCGACCGTCGCCGGCCACTTCCTGGACCCGTTCTCGCCGGCGCGGCTGGTCGCCGTGACCTCGGGCGTCGCCGTGGCCGCCTTCGCCGTCGCGGTCCTCGCGGTCTGGAACGTCGAGCCCCGCGTTCGGGCCGCCCCCGGCGGGCAGGCGGCGCCGGAGCGCACGGGGAAGCCGCCTTTCCGGGAGGCGTTCCGCGAGGTCTGGGCCGAGCCCCTGGCGCGGCGCTTCACGGTTTTCGTCTTCGTCTCGATGCTCGCCTACAGCGCGCAGGACCTGATCCTCGAGCCGTTCGCGGGGGCCGTCTTCGGCCTCAGCCCCGGCGAGTCGACGCGCCTCTCGGGCGTGCAGAACGCCGGCGTGCTCGCCGGGATGCTCCTCGTGGGCGTCGCCGGCAGCGCCTGGGCGAGCCGCCGCTTCGGCTCGATGCGGCTCTGGGCGATCGGCGGCTGCGCGGCCTCGGCTGCGGCGCTCTTCGCGCTCGCGCTGGCGGGCTTCGTCGGCCCCGCTTGGCCGCTCCGCGCTTCGGTGTTCGCGCTCGGCGCGGCGAACGGTGCGTTCGCGATCGCCGCGATCGGCGCCATGATGGGCTACGTGAGCGAAGGGCGCGCCGCGCGCGAGGGGGTGCGCATGGGCGTCTGGGGCGCGGCGCAGGCGATCGCCTTCGGCGCCGGCGGCTTCGCCGGGACGGCCGCCGTCGATGCCGCGCGCTGGCTCTTCGGCTCGCCGCTGCCGGCCTACGCGAGCGTCTTCGCGGCCGAGGCCGTGCTGTTCCTCGCGGCGGGTGCGCTCGCGCTGCAGCTCGGCAAGCCGACGGCCGCGCACCCGCGCAGCGCGTTCGCGCGCCCCTCCGGCGGGGCGATCGCCGGCATCGCCCAGAGGTGAGCGCCATGGCCGGGATCGAGACCTTCGACGCGGTGGTGGTGGGCGGCGGTCCGGCCGGCGCCACGGCGGCCGACGACCTCGCCCGCCGCGGCCGGGCGACGCTGCTCCTCGACCGCGCGGGACGCATCAAACCCTGTGGCGGCGCGATTCCGCCGGCGTTGATCCGGGAGTTCCAGATCCCCGAGTCGCTCCTCGTCGCGCGCGTCACCTCGGCCCGCATGGTGGCGCCCTCCGGGCGGCGCGTGGACATGCCCATCGACGGCGGCTTCGTGGGGATGGTCGACCGCGAGCATTTCGACGAATGGCTGCGCGAGCGCGCCGCGGCCTCGGGCGCCGTGCGCCGCGCCGGCGTCTTCGAGCGCCTCGAACGCGACCCCGACGGCACCGCGGTGGTCTGCTACCGGGGGCGCGACGGCCGCGAAGGGCGGGTGCGTGCGCGCGCGGTGATCGGCGCGGACGGCGCGAACTCGGCCGTGGCGCGGCAGGCGATGCCACGGGCCGAAGAGGTCCCCTGCGTGTTCGCCTATCACGAGATCATCCGCTCGCCGGGCGGCGGCAGCGCCGACTTCGACGGCGCGCGCTGCGACGTCTACTACCAGGGCTGGCTGTCGCCCGACTTCTACGCGTGGATCTTCCCCCACGGGGAGACGACGAGCGTCGGTGTCGGCTCGGCGAGCAAAGGGTTCTCGCTCCGCGGCGCCGTCGAATCCCTGCGCGCCGCGACGGGGCTCGCCGCGACCGACACGGTGCGCCGGGAGGGCGCGCCGATCCCCCTGCATCCGCGGCGGCGCTGGGACAACGGCCGCGACGTCCTGCTCGCCGGCGACGCCGCGGGCGTCGTGGCGCCCGCTTCCGGCGAGGGCATCTACTACGCGATGGCGGGCGGCCGGTTCGCGGCCGAGGCGGCCGACGCCTTCCTCGCGACCGGCGACCCCCGCGCCCTCGCCGCCGCGCGCAAACGGTTCATGAAGGCGCACGGGCGCGTCTTCTTCATCCTGGGGATGATGCAGCGTTTCTGGTACTCGAGCGACCGGCGCCGCGAGCGCTTCGTCGCCATCTGCCGCGACCCGGACGTGCAGACGCTCACGTGGCAGGCCTACATGCACAAGAAGCTCGTGCGCGCGAAGCCGGTGGCGCACGTGCGCATCTTCTTCAAGGACCTCGCGCACCTCATGGGCCTCGCGTCGCCCTGACGCAGGCCGCGTGCCGCGAGAGGACGCCCGAGAGCGGGCAAGACGAAGCACCCTTCAACCGCCCCAGCGCCAAGCTTCTCCGGGCCGATGGCAGAGCTCTTCGCGACCGGCCGCATCGTCGACCTGATCCTCGCGCTGATGATGCTCGAGGCCGTCGCGCTGTACGCCTGGCGGCGCCTCGCCGGCCGCGGCCCGACGGTCCTCGACCTCCTGCCAAACTTCCTCGCCGGCGGGCTGCTCCTCTTCGCGCTGCGCGGCGCCCTGACGGGCGCGGGCTGGCGCTGGATCGCCGCGTGCCTCGCCGCGGCGCTCGCCGCCCACTCGGCCGACCTCTATCGCCGCTGGCGGCCGCAAGCGGCCGCCGGGGACGGGTCTCGGGGGCGCCCCGGGGCGGTTTTCGAGGAAAGTGTCGGAAAATATGGGTCCCACAGGGCTAGAATGCGGTTGACACGCGATCCGTAAGGCTCGACCGACTGCCCGGCCCGCCCGCGCGGCGCGCGATTCCGAAAAGAGGCTTCATGGCCACCGCGAACGCTGCCCACCCCGACGTGACCCTGGTCCTCGACCGGAACGGGGTGATCCGCGAGGCGACGCTGGGCGGGGCTGCGGCGGGCGAGGGGGTCGACGCCTGGATCGGCCGCCCTTGGGCGGAGACCGTGGCCGACGCGGGCGGCGAGAAGGTGCGGCACCTGCTGGAGGACGCGCGGGAGGCCCGCGCCCCCGTGCTGCGCCAGCTCACGCAGCGCTTCCCGAGCGGGCGCGAGCTCCTCATGGAGTACACGACCGTCGGGCTCGGCGAGCACGGCGGCCTGATCGCGATCGGCAAGAGCCTGCAGGCGGTGGCCGAGCTGCAATCGCGGCTGATCGCGGCGCAGCAGGCGATGGAGCGCGACTACTGGAAGCTGCGCCACGCCGAGACGCGCTACCGGCTGCTCTTCAACGCGTCGCACGAGGCCGTGCTGCTCCTGCGGGTCGCCGACCTGCGGGTGATCGAGGCCAATCCCGCGGCGCTGCGCGCGCTCGGCCGCACCGGCGCGAGCGCCGACGACCTCGCCGGCCGGCCTTTCCTGCCCGAGGTCGCCGCCGAGGACCGCGAGCGCGTCGAGGCGACGCTGCTCCGCGCGCGGGAGCAGGGCCGCGCGCCGGGTCTCGTCGTGCATCTCGGACCGGACCGCCACGCCTGGCTGCTGCGCGCCTCGTTCATGAACGCGGAAGGAGGGCCGGTCTACCTGCTGCAGCTCTCGGCGGCGGCGATGGCGCCCGCGGTGCGGGAGGCGCCCGAGACGCCCTCCGTCGAGGCGCTGGTCGACCGCAGCCCCGATGCCTTCGCCGTGCTCGATCGCGAGGGCGTGATCCGGCGTGCGAACCGCGCGTTCCTTGACCTCGTCCAGGTCGGCGCGGAAGCGATGGTCCTCGGGGAGCGGCTGGGCCGCTGGCTGGGCCGTCCGGGCGCGGACCTCACGGTGCTGCTCGCCAATCTCGCCCGTCACGGTGTCGTGCGGCTCTTCGCCACGACGATCCAGGGCGAGCTCGGCGGCGAGACTTCCGTGGAGATCTCGGCCACCGGCGATGCGGAGGTCGACCCGAGGTACTTCGGCGTCACGATCCGCGATGTCGGCCGGCGCCTGGCGCCCGTGGCGCCGGGCGCGGACCGCCTCGGCGCGGTGCTCGGCTCGCTCACCGACCAGATCGGCAAGACGACGCTGCCCGCGCTCGTGAAGGAGACCGTCGGCGTGGTCGAGCGCCACTACGTCGAGGCCGCGCTCGCGCTCACCGGTGGCAACCGCACGGCGGCGGCGGAGCTCCTCGGCCTCTCGCGCCAGAGTCTCTACGCGAAGCTCGACCGCTACGGCCTCGCGCGCGACGCCGAAGCCCCCGCCACCGGGGCGGGCTGATCCGCCGCCAGCGGCGCCCATGCTCCGCGCGCCCGAACCGCAGGCCCCCGCCTTCGGCGAAGCCGACCTGTCGAACTGCGAGCGCGAGCAGATCCACCTCGCCGGCTCGATCCAGCCCCATGGAGCGCTGCTCGTGGTGCGCGAGCCCGATCTCGCCATCGTCCAGGCGAGCGCGAACGCGGCCGCGTTCCTCGGCCTCGAGGGCGCCCTCGTCGGGCGCACGCTCGGCGACCTCGGCGGGAGCCTCGCGCGCTGCATGCGGCCGCACCTCGCCGAGCCGCTCGGCGAGATCCCGGTCGCCGTCCGCTGCCGAGCCGGCACGCCGCCGGCGGCGTTCGACTGCCTGCTGCACCGTGTCCAGGGCGCTGGGCTCGTCGTCGAGCTCGAGCGCGCCGGTCCGCCCGTGGATCTCTCGAAGCACGTCGAGGCCGCGATCCACAGGCTGGTCGGCTGCCCGTCGCTGCGCGCCCTCGCCGAGGAGGCCGCCGCCGCCTTCAAGGACCTCACCGGGTACGACCGGGTGATGGTCTACCGCTTCGACGAGGACGGCCACGGCGAGGTGTTCGCCGAGCGCCGCGAGCCCCGGCTCGAGCCCTTCCTCGGCAACCGCTACCCGGCCTCCGACATCCCGCAGATCGCGCGGCGCCTGTACGAGCGGAACCGCGTCCGCGTGCTCGCCGACGTCGCGTACGCGCCGGTGCCGCTCGAGCCGCGCGTCTCGCCGCTCACCGGGGCGGAGCTCGACATGTCGCTGTGCTTCCTGCGCAGCATGTCGCCGATCCACATCCAGTACCTCAAGAACATGGGCGTCGGCGCGACGCTGGTCGTGTCGCTCGTCGTGGGCGGCAAGCTCTGGGGGCTCGTCGCCTGCCACCACTACGCGCCGCGCTTCGTGCACTACGAGGTGCGCACCGTATGCGAGCTGCTCGCCGAGACGATCGCCACGCGCATCGCGGCGCTCGAGAGCTTCGCGCAGGCCCACGCGGAGCTCTCCGTGCGGCGCCTCGAGCAGCGCATGGCCGAGGCGATCTCGCGCGACGGGGACTGGCGCGCGGCGCTCTTCGACCGCACCCAGGCACTGCTCCAGCCGCTGGAGGCGACCGGCGCCGCGCTCCTCTTCGAGGGCGAGATCCTCACCGCCGGCGAGGTGCCCGGGACGCAGGCGCTGCGCGAGCTCGGGCGCTGGCTCGACGAGCGGCCCCGCGCCCCGGTCTTCGCGACCGCGTCGCTCGGGCGCGACGAGCCGCGTTTCGCCGCGCTCACGCCGGTGGCGAGCGGGCTCCTCGCGACGCCGGTCTCGAACATGCCCGGCGAATACATCCTCTGGTTCCGGCCGGAGCGCGTGCGAACGGTCGTGTGGGGCGGCGACCCGACCAAGCCGGTGGTCGTCGGCGACAGCCCGGCCGACCTGTCGCCGCGGCGGTCGTTCGCCAAGTGGCACCAGGTCGTCGAAGGCACGGCGGATCCCTGGGGCCCCGCCGAGCTCGCGGCCGCGCGCCTGATCGGCGAGTCGGTCGCCGACATCGTGATCCAGTTCCGTTCGGTGCGCATGCTGATCGCCGACGACCAGCTCGCGCAGGTGAGCCGCCAGGTCGGGGAATCCGAGCAGCCCGTGCTCGTGGCCGACGCGGGCGGACGCATCCTCGTCGCGAGCAAGGCCTTCGATTCGCTGGTCGGGGCGCGCCCGCCGCGTTCGCTCGAGGAGCTCCCGGCCCTCTTCGCCGACCGGGACGAGGCCCGCGCGAGCTGCGCCACGCTCCTCGGCCACCGGCATCCCTGGCGGGTGGAGGCGGCGCTCGCGGCGACGGCGAAGCCGGTGCTCGTGCGCGCCGACCCGATCTTCGCCGGCCCCGGCCGCGTGCTCGGCTTCGTCGTGGTCCTCACGGACTTGAGCGAGCGCAAGGCGGCCGAGGTCGCGCGGCGGCGCTTCCAGGAGCAGATCGTGGCCGGCCATCGCCCGCTCTCGGCGCGGCTCGACTCGAGCGCCGGCCTCCTCTACCGGAACCTGCTTTCCGCGGTCGTCGAGAACGCGCAGCTCGCGGCGCTGGAGATCGCCGACGGCACGGATCCGGGCGCGATGCCCGCGATGCTCGAGGCGGTGCGCCGGTCGGTGGCGCGGTCGGCCGAGATGCTCGAGCACCTGGTCGAGCACGCGAGCCGCGTCGCCGGCGAGGGCGAAGCGAAGAGCTGAGCCGGGCCGCGGTCAGCGCGCCGCGTCCGCGGCCTGCGCGACGGCCGCCGCGAGCGCAATGTTGAGCCGGAACGCCGCGACCGCTTCGGCGGCGAGCTCGCGCGTCTCCGCCTCGTCCGCCGCCGCCCTGCCGATCGCATCCCGGTAGCGCGCCCTGAACGCGTCGAGGTCGGGGATTTCCGGGAACGCATGGAAGGCGAGGCCTGCCGCCGCCGGGCCGAGCGACCGCGCGAGCACGCGGCCGAGGATGCGTCCGCCGTTCAGGTCGCCGAGGTAGCGCACGTAGGCGTGCGCGGCGAGGCGCAGGCCGTCGCCTTCGCCGGCGCGGGCGACGCGCTCCCCGTAGCGGTCGGCCTCCGCGAGACGCGGCAGCCTCTGCGGCCAGGCGGGCCCCGCGAGGCGCGCGAGGTCGTGCTCGATCGCGCGCGCGCGGTAAACGCCGCGCTCGGCGAGCGCATGCAGCCGCCGCGAGCCGCGGTGCCGCTCGAGCCCCGCTTCGAGCGCGCGATATGCGGGCAGCAGGCCCGCGAGCAGCAGCGCGTAGGCACGCGGCGTCGCGCGGCCGGCGAGGAGGTCGCGGAAGATCCCGGTGCGCTCGACCTCGGCGTGCAGCGCGCGCGTGGCCGCGCGCATCGCTTCCGCTGCGTCGGGCCGCGCGGGCGCTCGGGGTTGCGGGAGCGGGGCGTTCACGGCCGCTGCGTCTTCCGGTCCGGCAGGATGCACCTTCAGTGCCGGATGCAGACCTTGCCGAAGTGCGCGCCGCTCTTGAGATACGCCATCGCCTCCTTGAGCGCCGCGAAGCCGAAGACCCGGTCGATCACCGGGCGCAGCCCGTGCTCGCCGACCGCGCGCATCATCGCCTCGAAGCCGTCGCGGTGGCCGACGGTGATGCCCTGGAGCCGTACCTGGCGCGTCACCACCAGCCCGAGCGGCGCGGCGAGGCTCGGGCCGGAGAGCACGCCGATCATCGAGAGCGTCCCGCCGGGACGGATCGCGCGCAGCGACTGCGGCAGCGTCTTCTCGCCGCCGAGCTCGACGATGTGGTCGTAGCCGCGGCCGCCGGTGATCTCGCGCGTCGCCTTGGCCCACTCGGGCGTGGTGGCGTAGTTGATCCCGGCGTCGGCGCCGAGCGCCTTCGCGCGCGCGAGCTTGGCGTCGCTCGACGAGATCACCGTGACGTGCGCACCGAGGAGCTTCGCGAACTGGATCGCGAAGAGCGCCACGCCGCCGGTGCCCTGCACCAGCACCCGCGACCCGGGCGCGAGCGCGTCGTAGGTAACGAGCGCGCTCCATGCCGTCAGCGCGGCGCAGGGCAGCGTTGCCGCTTCCTCGTCGGAGAGATGCGCCGGGGCCTTCACGACGCCCTCCTGGGAGAGGCACATGAGGTCGGCCATCGTGCCGTCGCGCGGCCCGCCGAGCGTCTGCGTGAGCCGTTCGAGATCGGGCGCGCCGGCGATCCAGCCCTGGTGGAAGCACGGGCACACGCGGTCGCCCGCCTTCACCCGCGTCACGCCCGCGCCGGTCTCGACGACCTCGCCGACGCCGTCCGAGAGCGGGATGAGCGGCAGGTTGCCGGTGAACGAGCCGTAGCCGCGGCCCGGGACGAGGAGATCGCGGTAGTTGAGCGACGCCGCCTTCATCCGGATGAGCACCTCGCCCGGTCCGGGCCTCGGATCGGGGCGCGTGGCGAGCTGGAGGTGGTCCATCCCCCAGTCGTCCTGGATCTGGAAGACGCGCACGCGCCGAATCCCGCTCGCGACGCCGCGGCTCAGAACCGCGCCGCGCCGGCGAAGCACGCCGGCGAGCCGATCTGGCAGATGACGATGTAGGTGCGGCGCTGGCCGCAGCCCTCGACACCGACGGTGTACTCGGCGCGCTCGAGGCCGCCCCACACCGCCGGCTGCAGCAGGTTCTGCGAGAGGACCTGTCCCACGGCCTGCGGGCAGGCCATTTCGAAGCGCGCGCGGTTGGTCGCGGTCATGACGGCGACGCCCTGTTCGTCGGCGAGCGTCTGCGCCGCGCTCTGGCAGCCCGCGAGGAGGGCGGCCGCGAGCGGCAGCGCGAAAGCGGCGAGACGGCCTTTCGGCATGGTGGACTCCTGGGTTCGTCGTCGGTCTCCCGGCGCGCCGGGAATGCCGCAATGTTGCCAGAGGAACCTCGCAGCCGCCTCGGCCGTTCGCGACACGGCGGCGTGTCGGCCCGTCAGCGCCCGGTGTAGGGGACGTACCCGTCGCCCGTCTCCCAGTAGCGGCGCCCGTCGATGGTGATCATCGGGCCCGCGTGCGTCTGCGGTCCGGCCGCGATCGTGTTGCCGCAGACGCCCTGCCCCTGCCGGAAGAGGGGGGTACCACGGGCCGGCGCGCGACGGGTCGTACACGTTGAGGAGCTTCCCCGTCCTGCACTTCGGCGAGGGCACCGCGACGACGAGCTGGATGCGCGGGCTGTCGGTGAGCCGCATCTCGCCGAAGCAGGCCTTCGGATCGCGCGTGAGTTCGAGCGACTTGTTCTCCTCCGCGAGCTTGCGCGCATTGTCCGCCTTCGTGCCGCTGCGGGCGAACTGCACCGGCGGCGCGGTCTGGCTCCACGCGAGCCCGGCGGACATGGAGAGCGCGACGACCGCTGCCTGCGAAAGGTGCTGCATGGTGAGCCTCCCTTCGCTCGGCCCGCGGGCCGCGCGGCGGCCGGCAGGCAGTGGTCGGAGCCGGGGCGGCCGCGCCGCCGCCGGCAGACTACGCCTGCGCGCGCGCCGCGAAAAGACGGGCGGCGCGCGGGGCCCGACCCGGCCTCGTCGCTTCCCCGCGGGTAAACTCCGGCGTCGTGCGGGGACTTCGGCCGCACACGGGCCCGCGCGCCAGCGATCGAATCCGCCAACCCATGACGAACGACCCGGCGCCCCGGTCTCCCCCGCGCAGGCGGCTCACCCCCGGCGCGCTCCTGTTCGCGCTGCTGCGGCGCCTGCTCTATCTCTTCGTGCGCGCGCAGGTGACGCCGGAGCGGATCGCGGACCTCGGCATCGATCCCGCGCGCCCGGTCTGCTACGTCCTGCAGGACCGTCATCTCTCGAGCGTGCTCGTGCTCGACCGCGAGGCCGAGCGGCTCGGCCTGCCCTCGCCGGTCGCGCCGCTCGGGCCGCAGTTCCCGGGGGAGAAGCACTCGGTGTTCTCGGTGGTGCTCAACCCGAACCCCTTGAGCCCGCGCACCGCCGAGCCCTCCGCCGTGCTCGCGCGCCTCATCCGGACGGTGATCCGCGACCCCGCCGCCGACGTCCGGCTCGTCCCGGTGACGGTCCTGTGGAGCCGCGCGCCCGGATCGCAGGACACGCTGCTGAAGGCGCTCTTCGCCGACGCCTGGGCGAGCGTCGGCGCCATCCGCCAGCTCTTCATCATCCTGGTGAACGGGCGGCAGACGCGCGTCGGGTTCGCGGAGCCCATCTCCCTGCGGCGCCTCGTGGACGAGGAGACCGACCCGGCCGCGGCGGCGCGCACCGCCAACCGCTTCCTGCGCTTTTACTTCCGGCGCGCGCGCGAGTCGGCGATCGGGCCCGACCTCTCGCACCGGCGCAACCTCATCGACGCGATGATGGAAACGCCGGCGATGCAGGCGGCGATCGCCGCCGAGGCCGAGCGCCTGAAGATCCCGCTGGCGAAGGCCGAGGCGCGCGCACGCAAGTTCGCCTGGGAGATCGCCTCCGACTTCAGCTACCCGGTGATCCGCGCGCTCGAGCTGGTGCTGCGCGGTCTGTGGAGCCGCCTCTACGACCGCGTCGAGGTGATCCGCGCCGAGGAGATCGTGAAGGCGGCGCCGGGCAAGGGCATCGTGTATCTGCCGAACCACCGCAGCCACCTCGACTACCTGCTGCTTTCGTACTTCGTCTATCAGCAGGGGCTCGCGCCGCCGCACATCGCGGCGGGCGCGAACCTCGACTTCCCGCTCGTCGGGCCGATCCTGCGGCGGGGCGGTGCCTTCTTCCTGCGCCGGAGCTTCAAGGGCGAGCCGCTCTACGCGGCGACCTTCCGCGAGTACATGCACACGATGATCGCGAAGGGTTTCCCGATCGCGTACTTCATCGAGGGCGGCAGGAGCCGCAGCGGCCGCACGCTCCCGGCGAAGGGCGGGCTCCTCGGCATGACGCTCGAGAGCTACATGCGCGAGCACCCGCGGCCGCTCCTGCTCACGCCGGTGTACATCGGCTACGAGAAGCTCCTCGAGGGGCGCACGTTCGTCGCCGAGCTGGAGGGGGCGCCGAAGCGGCGGGAATCGCTCGGCGGGCTCCTCGGCTCGGTGCGCAGCCTGCGCGAGCGCTACGGCGCCGCGGCGATCGCCTTCGGCCGGCCGCTCGCGGCGGGCGAGTTCCTCGAGCGCGAGGCGCCCGGCTGGCAGGCGCTCGGCGCCGACGCGCAGCGCGAGCTCGCCAAGCGGCTCACCGGGCGCCTCGGGCGCGAGATGGCCGAGCGCATCAACGCCGCGGTGGTCGTCAACCCGGTGAACCTCTTCGCCATGGCGATCCTCTCGAGCCCGCGCCATGCCCTCGACGAACGCGCCTGCGCGCAGCAGGTCGAGTGGCTCGCGCGCATCGCCACGCGCATCCCGTATTCGCCCGAGGCGCGCCCCCCCGACGCGACGCCGGCGCAGGTGATCGAGGAGGCCC
>JAOAEA010000070.1 GCA_026417035.1 Burkholderiales bacterium | reverse complement strand
GCAACCTCTTCTGGAAGGTGCTCCCCGGCGAGACCGCGGCCAGCGCGGGCGCCTCGCCCGCAGCCGCAGCGCCGGTGGTGCTGCTCGCCGCCGCGGCCGTGCTCGTCGCCGTTCTCGCGGCGCCGCTGAAAGCCTTCACCGACGCGGCTGCGGCCGACCTCGCCGCGCCCTCGGGCTACGTGGAGCGGGTGCTCGGACCGGGCCACGACGCGCGCGCGAGCGTCCGCCCGCTGCCCGGACAGGAGGGCGATCCCCGGCGATGACGCGGCTCTTTCCCTACCCGATCCTCTCCGCGGCGCTCTTCGCGGCGTGGCTCGCGCTCGCGCGCACGCTCGAGCCGGCGCACCTCGCCCTCGCCGCGGCGCTCGCGACCGGCATTCCGCTCGTCGCGCGGCGGCTCTTCGAGCCGCCGCACGCGATCCGCTCGCCCGCCGCGGCCGTGCGCCTCACCGTGGTCGTGCTGTACGACGTCATCGTCGCCAACCTGATCGTCGCGCGGCTCGTCCTCGGCCCGATGGACCGGCTGCGGCCGGCGTTCGTGACCGTGCCGCTCGACGCGACGCATCCGTATGCCGTGAGCCTCCTCGCCGCCATCATCACCACCACGCCGGGCACGGTGTCGGTGGACGTGCGCCTCGCGGAGCGCGCGATCCTCGTCCACGCGCTCGACTGCGCCGACCCGGCCGGGCTCGCGGCGGCGATCAAGTCGCGCTACGAACGGCCCCTCATGGAGATCTTCGGATGATCGCGACGGCGCTCGCCGTGTCCTTCGTCTTCGTCGCCATCGCCCTGGCGATCACGTTCTGGCGGCTCCTGCGCGGTCCGGACGCGCCCGACCGCATCCTCGCGCTCGACACCCTCTACATCAACGCCGCCGCGATCGCGGTGCTCGCCGGCATCGCGCTCGACACGCCGCTGTACTTCGAGGCGGCGCTCGCGATCGCGCTCATGGGCTTCGTCGGCACGGTGGCGCTGGCGAAGTTCCTGCTGCGCGGCGACGTCGTCGACTGAAAGGAGCGAGCCATGATCGTCGAAGCCGCCGTGTCGTTCTTCCTCGTCGTCGGGAGCTTCTTCCTGCTGGTCGGCGCGGTGGGGCTCGCGCGCCTGCCGGACTTCCTGATGCGCCTGCACGCGCCGACCAAGGCCTCCACGCTCGGCATCGGCGGCCTGCTTCTCGCGTCGCTCGTGTGGTTCGCCACTCACGGGCTCCCGGGCGTGAAGGAGCTCCTGGTGACGCTCTTCATGTTCCTCACCGCGCCGGTCTCCGCGAACCTCCTCGGCAAGGCGGCGCTGCATCTGCGCCTGAAGTCGCGCGCGCCGCTGCCGCCGCCCGCGCCGGGAGCGGATCCCGACGCCTGAACGCTCGCGCCCTGCCGCCGCTGCCTGCGCCCCGGCAACGGGAGTAAAGTAGCCGCAGGCAGGCCGCGGGGCCCGCCGGGCGTGATGCCGGAATGAATGCCCTGTTCGCGAAACCGATGCGTCCCGGACGCTGGGCCGGGGGCGCGCTCGTCGCGGCCGGGCTCGCGCTCGCGGCCGCGGGCGGGCCGGTCGTGCTGCTCGAGGTCGAGGGCGCCATCGGCCCCGCGACGGCGGACTATGTCGTGCGCGGCATCGAAAGAGCGGCCGCGCGCGAGGCGCGGCTCGTCGTGCTGCGCATCGACACCCCCGGCGGCCTCGACACCTCCATGCGCGACATCGTGAAGGCGATTCTCGGCTCGCGCGTCCCGGTCGCCGCGTTCGTCGCCCCGGAGGGCGCGCGCGCCGCGAGCGCGGGCACGTTCATCCTCTACGCGAGCCACGTCGCCGCGATGGCGCCTGCCACCAACCTCGGCGCCGCGACGCCGGTGGCGATCGGCGCACCGGGGAGCCCGCCGCCCGCGAAACCCGCCGGGGACCGCGAAACGGGCGACGCCGGCAAGGACAAGCCGGAGCCGAAAGCCGGCGACGCGACGCGCGCGAAGCAGATGAACGACGCCGCCGCCTACATCCGCGGCCTCGCGCAGGCGCGCGGCCGCAACGCCGACTGGGCCGAGCGCGCGGTGCGCGAGGCCGCGAGCCTCGCCGCAGCGGAAGCGCTCGAGGCGAGGGTAATCGACGTCATCGCAGCCGACGTGCCCGATCTCCTCGCCAGGCTCGACGGGCGCGACGTGAAGGTGGGCGAGCGCACGGTGCGGCTCGCGACCGCCGGCGCCCCCGTGGAGCGGCTCCAGCCGGACTGGCGCACGCGCTTCCTCTCGGTGATCGCCAACCCGAGCGTCGCGCTGGTGCTGATGCTGATCGGTGTGTACGGGCTCTTCTTCGAGTTCTCGAACCCCGGCTTCGGCGTGGCGGGCGTCGCCGGCGCGATCTGCCTGCTCCTCGCCCTCTTCGCCTTCCAGCTCCTGCCGGTCAACTGGGCCGGCGTCGGCCTGATCCTGCTCGGGCTCGCCTTCATGATCGCCGAGGCGTTCGTGCCGAGCTTCGGCGTGCTCGGCATCGGCGGCGTCGTCGCCTTCGTGGTCGGCGCGGTCCTGCTGGTGGACGCCGAGGCGCCGGAGCTCGAGGTGCCGCTCGGCTTCGTGCTCGCGCTCGCGCTCGCGAGCGCCGCGTTCCTGCTCGCCGTGGGCCGGCTCGCCCTGCGCGCCCGCGGGCGCGCGGTGGTGAGCGGCCGCGAGGAGCTCGTCGGCGCGGTCGGCGAGGTCATCGAGGGCGGGCCCGGCGACGGCTGGGCGGCGATCCACGGCGAGCGCTGGCACGTGCGCGCCCGCGGGGCGCTCGCCCCGGGCGAGCGGGTGCGCGTGACCGCGGTGCGCGGGCTCGAGCTCGACGTCGAGCCGGCGGCGCCCGGGCGGGACGCGCCGCGCACCGGGCCATCCTGACCACCGACAAGGAGACGCTCCATGCTGTTCGACCTGCAGATCGGATTCGGCGGCGCGCTCGTCGCGCTCGCCGTGCTCGTGGTCGCATCGCTCCGCATCACGCGCGAGTACGAGCGCGCCGTGGTGTTCCTGCTCGGGCGCTTCTGGAAGGTGAAGGGCCCGGGCCTGATCGTCGTCGTGCCCGGCATCATGCAGATGGTGCGCGTCGACCTGCGCGTGGTGACGATGGACGTGCCCACCCAGGACGTGATCTCGCGCGACAACGTGTCGGTCAAGGTGAACGCGGTCGTCTACTTCCGCGTCGTCGAGCCCGACAAGGCGATCATCCAGGTGGCGAACTACCTGATGGCGACGAGCGAGCTCGCGCAGACGACGCTGCGCGCGGTGCTCGGCAAGCACGAGCTCGACGAGATGCTCGCCGAGCGCGAGAAGCTCAACCTCGACGTGCAGAAGATCCTCGACGCGCAGACCGACGCCTGGGGCATCAAGGTGACCAACGTCGAGATCAAGCACATCGACCTGAACGAGTCGATGGTGCGCGCGATCGCGCGCCAGGCGGAGGCCGAGCGCGAGCGCCGCGCCAAGGTGATCCACGCCGAGGGCGAGAAGCAGGCCTCGGAGACGCTGCTCGAGGCGGCGATGATGCTCGCGCGCGCGCCGCAGGCGATGCAGCTCCGCTATCTGCAGACGCTCTCGCAGATCGCCGGCGACCGCAGCTCGACGGTGGTGTTCCCGCTGCCGGTGGAGCTCTTCGCGCACCTGCGGGGAGGCGCCGCGCGGGAGTAGCCCTGCTGCCGCGGTCGCCTGCGCCGGCGGGCCGCCGCGCCGGCGCCCCGCCGCCCGCGGCCGATCAATCGATCTTCGCGCCCGAGACTTCGACGGCGCGCCGCCACTTCGCGGCTTCGGCGGCGATGAACTGGCGGAACTCGTCGGGCGTCATGGCGCGCGGCTCGGCGCCCAGGGCGGCAAGGCGCTCGGCCACGTCCGGGGCGCCGAGGATCTGCGCGATCTCCCGTTGCAGGCGCGCGACGATCTCCGGGGGCATGCCGGCGGGCCCCACCAGCCCCGCCCAGCCGTAGAGGTCGAACGCCTTGAATCCCGACTCGCCCATCGAGGGGATCTGCGGCAGCAGGGGCGAGCGATCGCGCGTGCTGACGGCGAGCGCGCGCGTGCGGCCGGCCTTGATGTTCGGGATCGCCGACACCGCGGTGTCGAACATGAAATCCACTTCGCCGGCGAGCAGCGCGGCTTGCGCCGGGCCGCCGCCCTTGTAGGGGATGTGCACCGCGTCGATGCCCGCCTGCCGCTTGAACGTCTCGGCGGCGAGGTGCGCCGGGCTGGCGTTGCCGAACGAGGCGTAGTTCAGCACGCCGGGCTTCGCCCTGGCGAGCGCGACGAGCTCCGCGACGTCGCGCACGGGCAGTCCCGGACGCACCACGAGCACCAGCGGGAAGGTCGTGAGCAGCGTGACCGGTGTGAAGTCGCGCGCGAGGTCGTAGGGGACCTTGGGATAGAGCCACGGGTTGACCACCAGCGCCGCGGGCATGTAGAGGAGCGTATAGCCGTCCGGCGCCGCCTTCACGAGCTCGCCCGCGGCGATGTTGCTCCCCGCCCCGGGGCGGTTGTCGATGATGACCGGCTGGCCCCACCGCTCGGTGAGCTTCTGTCCGATGAGGCGCAGCTGGATCTCGCCGCCGCCGCCCGGCGGGAAGCCGAGCAACACCCGGATCGGGCGCGACGGGTAATTGTCGGCGTGCGCGACGCCGACACCGAGCGACAACAGGACAACCAGGAAAAACGCGCGCCACCACGACCTCGGCATGGAGCCTCCCCGCGCTGGAACCTCAACCTCACACGTCGAACTCGTCCAGGTCGCGCGCCAGGGCGAGCTCCCCCGAAAAATCCCTGCGGACGTCGGACTCGATCGCGGCGAGCCATTCCGGCGGCATGCGGCGAAAGTGCGTGAGCACCATGCGCCGCACGCCGGCTCCCGCCGCGATCTTGCCCACCGTGTCCGAGCAGGCGAGCGTGTAGCGGGCGACGCGCTGCAGGTGCGGCGTCCTCAGCTCGGCGGCGGGCAGGTAGCAGCACTGCACGTGCAGGTCCGCGCCGCGCGCGAGGCGCAGCAAGCCCTCGCAGCTCACGCCGTCGCCGCTGATCGAGACCACCTTGCCCTCGGCCTCGATGCGGTAGCCGAGGCACACCCAGCGGCTGCGGAAGAGCGGCCCGAAGCCGAGGCCATGACCGTGCTCGACCTCCTCGGCGTGGACGCGCCAGGCCCCGGCGTCGTGCACGAGCCCGGAGCGGACGTCCGTGGCTTCGACCGGCGGGAACGGACCGAACGCCGTCTCGCCGGTGCTGCGGAATTCGATGTCACGGTCGTAGATGCTCTCGAGCTGCGTGCGCACCATCGCGGCGGTCCCCGGCGGACCGAACAGGCGCCGGGGCAGCCGGCGGCCGTCGAGCCAGCTCGCGATGAGGTAATCGGGCAGTTCCCCGACATGATCCACGTGGTGGTGCGTGACGAAGACCGGATCGATGCCGGCGAACGCGATGCGCTTTCGCGCCAGGCCATTGAGCGTCCCGCGGCCGGCGTCGAACATGAGCGTCGCCTCGCCGATCTGCACGAGCGTGCACGCGCAGTGCCGCTCCGGGTCGGGGGCGGCCCGCCGGTTCCCAGGGTCACGACCTTCACCGTGCCACCTCGCCGGCCGGTCGCGCGGCCGCCTGGCCCCCGCCGCGGATCACGGGCGCCCTCCCCGGCCTCGCCGCCCTCGCCGGCTCCACCCGGCGCGCCTCACGCGCTCCCCCAGACCCTGCGCGCCGTCTCGAGCATGACGTCGAGCTTCGCCCACTGTTCGGATTCACCGAGGAGATTCCCGCCAATGCCGGAGGCGAAGCCGCATTGCGGGCTCAGCGCGAGCTGCTCGAGCGGCACGTAGCGGGCGGCCTCCTCGATGCGGCGGGCGAGCTCGTCCGCGGTCTCCACGCGCCCCGTCTTGGTGGTGATCAGGCCGAGCACCACGATCGGCCCTTTGGGCACGAAGCGCAGCGGCGCGAAGGTGCCCGCCCGCTCGCTGTCGTACTCGAGCAGCAAGCGGTCGAACTTCAGTCCGCCGAACAGCCGCTCGGCGATCGCGTCGTAGGCGCCCTCCCGGTGCCACATGCTCGCGCGGTTGCCGCGGCAGATGTGCAGGCCGAAGGTCGCGCGCCCCTCGAGCCCGGCGATGACGGCGTTGTCGGCGCGGATCGCCCGCTCGAGATTCGCCATCGGATCCTCGCCCGCCGCGCGCAGGCGCTCGAGCGTAGGCGGATCCACGTAGCCGGTGTAGCTCGGCTCGTCGAGCTGGACGTAATCGCAGCCGGCGTCGACCAGCTCGCCGACCATGCGGCGCTGGATCGCCACCACGTCGGCGAGGAACGCGTCCGCGTCGGCGTACACCGCCCGCGAACCGGCGACGTCGCACATCTGCGCCACCCGGTCCGGGCCCATCAGCGTCACCTTGACGCGCCCGCTCGCGACGCCGCGCGTGAAGCGGTACTCCCCGAGCGGGAAGTTGCGCACGAGACGCAGCTTTGCGGTCGCGGGCGTGCGGTAGCTCACGACCGCGTCCTCGCCCCGGCTGAGCGGCTGCTCCCCCTCGTTGCGGTTGTCCGGGTGCGCGAGGAAGTGGCGCCAGGAGCCCGACCAGAGGTCCCAGCCCGCCACTTCCGAGAAGCTCACCTGCCAGTTGAGACGGCGGTACTCGCCGTCGGTCACCACCGGCAGGCCGTGCCGCTCCTGCTCGGCGACGACCGCCCGGATCGCGTCGTCCTGCGCCGTGCGCAGG
The DNA here is from genome assembly GCA_026417035.1 of Burkholderiales bacterium. Taxonomy (GTDB): domain Bacteria; phylum Pseudomonadota; class Gammaproteobacteria; order Burkholderiales; family SG8-39; genus JAOAEA01. Next base: position 11,336 of record JAOAEA010000070.1, on the reverse strand, counting down.
CTCCCGGCGTCGATCTCGCCGCGGGCATGGCGGAGGAAGGCGTCCTTCAGCGCTTCGGGGCGAAGCAGGCTGCCGACGTGATCGACACGCATCGGGTTCACGGCAGATCCGGGATGCGCTCCATGGCGGCGCAAGCTTGGAAGAGCCGAGCGGGCGCGTCAAGACGGCGCGGGCCGGCCGCGGGCGCGGACGCCCGCGCGGCGCACCGGCCGCGCCTCCCGCGCCGCCTCCGGGCCGGGCGTCACTTCACCACCGTCACCGGCACGTCGGCAAGGCGCACGACCTCCGCGGCGACCGAGCCGAGCGCCGCCGCCACCGCGCCGCGCCCGCGCGTGCCGATGAAGATCGCGTCGCAGAGCTCCTCGCGCGCGGCGGCGACGATCGCCTCGGCGGGCGGGCCGAACCGCACCTCGGCGCGGCCACGCACGCCGGCGCGCTCGAGCTTCGTGAGCGACGGGGCGAGCGCCGCCTCGCCGGCCTGGCGCCGCATGCGCTCGACCGTGGCGGCCGAGACCGCCGGGCCGACCTCGCCGGCGTGCACCTCCGGCTCGACGTTGACGAGCAGCACTTCGAGCGGCACGCCGAGCGCGGCAAGCCGCAGCGCGTGCGCGAGCGCGCGCTCCGCGGGCGCCGATCCGTCCACAGCGACGACGATGCGGAACATTGCCTTCGGCCTTTGACCCCGACCGAGCTTCGCCCGGTCCGGGCCCGGCGCTATTGACCGGGATCAAGCGCCGCGGAAGCGCTCCACCTGGCGGCGCACCAGCTCCGGGAGCGAATGCGACTCCTGGTAGAGCTCCCGCAGCCACCGCGCGTCGCTCGCGCCCTCGCTGGCCCAGGCGAGCACGCGGCGATGGGCATCGCGCGCGTCGAGCCCGGCCGCATGGGGCGCGAGCGCTTCCAGGGTCGCGAGGATGTCGTCGCGGATCGGGCGCTCGCTGCGCGTCGCCGGGTCGATCACGTTGCCCGCGAGCCCGAACCGGCACGCCTGGAAGCGGTTGTAGTTATAGACGAGGTAGAGGTCCTCGGTGAGGGGGAAAGGCCGCTCCGCGGCGAGCCACCGGCAGAGCATCTGCGCGTATGCCGCGAGCGCCGCGGCGCGCTCCACCGTGAGGGGCGTGTCGCAGACGCGGATCTCGATGGTGCCGTACTCGGGCTTGGGGCGGATGTCCCAGTAGAAGTCCTTCATGCTCTCGACGATGCCGTAGCCGCGCATACGCTCGAAATAAGCGTCGAATTCCCGCCACGAGAGCAGGAACGGCGCGCGGCCCGAGAGCGGGAACGCGAACACCGCGTTGAGGCGCGAGGAATCGAAAGAGGTGTCCGCGCCCTGCGAGTACGGCGAGGCCGCCGAGAGCGCGATGAAGTGCGGGATGAAGCGTCCGAGCGCGTGCAGCTGGCGCAGGGCCTCGTCGCCGTCGGCGCAGCCCACGTGGATGTGCTGGCCGAAGACGGTGAACTGCTTGGCGAGGTAACCGTAGAGCTCCGAGACGTAGCGGAAGCGCGGCGTGTCGAAGATCTGCCGGTCGCTCCAGTGCTGGAAGGGATGCGTGCCGCCGCCGCAGATGCCGAGGTTCAGCCGGTCGGCCGCGGCGACGAGCACGTCGCGGATGGCGCGCAGCTCCGTGACGAGCGTGCCGTGGGCGCGGTGGATGCCGGTCGAGACCTCGATCATGCTCTCGGTGATCTCGGGCTTGATGTCGCCCGGATGGGGTCTGCGGGCGACGAGCGCGAGGAGGTCGGAGGCGCCGCGCGTGAGGTCCCAGTCGAGGCGGTCGACGATCTGCATCTCGAGCTCGACGCCGAGGGTGAGCGGAGCGGAGGGCTTGAACTCGAGCATCGGTTCGCTTCACCGCGAAAGCGCGAAGACCGCAAAGCGCCGCAAGGCAGACGTGCCGCAACGAGAGCGCCGCCACGTCGGTGTCGCCGGAGCGTTTGCGACGCGCGTCACGGGAGGAGGTCGCCGCACCGCCTGCGCGCCTTTGCGTCCCTCGTGCCTTGGCGGTTTCCTCACTGCGCCCGCGCCTCGCCCGCCCGCGAGAGCGCGAAGCGCGTCGCGAGCGGCCCCATGATCTCGAGGATCGCGATGGCGGCGAGCAGCGTGAGCGCGAGCCCCGGCGCGAGCTCGGGGTAAGCGACCGCCGCCTGCTCCGCCATCACCAGCGCGAGCCCCGACATCGGCGTGAGCGCGACCGCGAGGAGGGAAGCCTTGCGCAGCGCGAGCCCGCTCGGCCGGGCGAAAGCGAACACGCCGATCGCCTTGCCCAAGGCGCGCGCGGCGACGATCCCGAGCCCGGCCACCGCCGCGAGCGGCGCGACCTGGAACTCGAGCATCGCGCCGGTGAACGCGAAGAGCACCACCACGGCGAGCGCCTCGACCGGGCCGAAGGTCGCCGGCGGCACGGCGCGGTCGCGGTCGAAGCTGCGCGCGAGCGCCCCGAGCGCGAGCAGCGCCAACACCACCGGCAGGTCGAGCGCGTCGGCGAACGCGACCGTGAGCACGATCGCGGCGAGCGCGATCACGACGTCGGCGTCGCTGCGCGGCGGCAGCATCCGCCGCGCCACCGCGACGAGGGCTGCGCCTGCCGCGGCGAGTGCGAGCGACCCGGCGATGAGATACGCCGGATGGAGCGCCATGGCCATCCAGTCGCCGCGGTACTCGAGGCCCACCCAGGCGTAGAGCATCGCGACCGCGAGGAACACGTACACGCTGTCGAGGGCGGTGAGCAGCAGCAGCCGGTCGGTCACCTGCCCGCGGGCGCGCAGCTCGCGCGCGATCGTCGTCACCACGGCGGGCGACGTGCCGGCCGCGATCGCCGCCACCACCGCGGCCACCGGCGCCGCGACCTCGAGCACGAGCAGCAGGGCGAGCACTGCGCCGAACGCGAACGCGCTCTCGGCGAGGCTGGTGGCGGCGAGCCAGGGGTTGCGCCTGAGCCACGCGAGGTCCACGCGGCTGCCGAGCTCGTAGAGGACGATGCCCAGCGCGACGTCGAGGAAGAGCCGCAGCTCGCCGAGCGCCGCGCGGTCGACGAAGCCGACGCCCTGCGGCCCGAGCGCGACGCCGGCGCCGACGTAGCCGATGATGCGCGGCAGCCTGAGCCATCGGCTCGCGGCTTCGCCCGCGGCCACCGCGAGCACCAGCATCACCGCGATCCATGCGACCCCGCCGGGCCGCGGCGGCCACTCGGGCAGGAAGAAGAGCTCGTGCATGGCCTCACCGGCCGCGCGGGGCGGCCGCCTCCTCGGGCGGGCGCTCGCGGCGCCTCCCTCGCGGCCGCGCACGCGCCTCGCGTGATGCCGTCCCCCGTCGACGGCGGGATTCGCGGCGGCGTCTCGTCGTTGTCGCTGCGCCCGCTCGCGAAAGAGCGGGGAGACCGCGCGCCGTGCTGCGCGAGGCGCCCCGCTAGCGGGGCGCCTCGCCCACCAGGATCATGTGCACCCGGTAGGGGCCGTGGGCGCCGAGGACGATCGTCTGGTCGATGTCGCCGGTGCGCGACGGCCCGGAAATGAAGTTTACCGCACGCGGCAGCTCGCCGAGCTCGGCGCGCGCGAGGTCCCAGCCGTCCTCCATGTGCGCGACGACGCGCGCGGCGGGAACCACGGCGATGTGCGTCTCGGGGAGCAGGCTTGCCGCCGCGGGGGTGTCGGGCCCCGACGCCACCATCAGCGTGCCCGTCTCCGCGATGGCGGCGAACACCCCGGTGATGCCGACGAGGTCGTCGCCGCGCGCGCCGCGCGCCTCCATCGCCAGCCCCGCGCCGTGCCAGTCGAGCGCCGCGAGCGCGGGCCAGACCACGCCGGCGCGCGGCAGGCCGTGGGCGTGGAGATAGCGCGCGGCCGCCTGCGGCACCTCGGCCCAGGTCGCGACGGCGTCGGTGGTGCTCTGCATCGCCTCGGCGCGGGCGCGGAACCGCGCGACGAGGTCCCCGTCGATCGGCTGCAGCGAGCCGCGCGGGTGGCGCGTGACGTACGAGTCGACCGCTTCGCGCTCGGCCTCGGACGCGCGCGCGGGGCGCCCCTGCGCCTTGCGGATGCGCGCGAGGATCTCGGCGCGGGCTTCGTCGGATTTCCCGAGGCTCATCTCGGCTGCGGGCTGTCGGCGGCCGGCTGGCGGCGCCTCGCGCTCGGCCACGGCGTCGCGGTCCCGGGGCCCGACCGCCGCATGCCGACCGCCGAGGGCCGAGCGCCGCTCAGTGGATCGCCTTCACCATCTCCTCGACGACCTTCTTCGCGTCGCCGAAGACCATCATGGTGCGGTCCATGTAGAAGAGCTCGTTGTCGAGGCCGGCGTAGCCGGTCGCCATCGAGCGCTTGTTCACGATCACGGTCTTCGCCTTGTAGGCGTCCAGGATCGGCATGCCGTAGATCGGGCTGCCGGGCTTCAGGGCGAGCGGGTTCACCACGTCGTTCGCGCCCAGGACGAGGGCGACGTCGGCGGTGCCGAACTCGCTGTTGATGTCCTCCATCTCGAAGACGAGGTCGTAGGGCACCTCGGCCTCGGCGAGCAGCACGTTCATGTGGCCGGGCATGCGGCCGGCGACCGGGTGCACCGCGTACTTCACGCTCACGCCCTTCTCGATCAGCTTGTCGGTGAGCTCCTTCACCGCGTGCTGCGCCCGCGACACCGCGAGACCGTAGCCGGGCACGATGATCACGCTGTCGGCGTTGGCCATCAGGTAGGCCGCGTCCTCGGGGCTGCCGGACTTCACCGCGCGCTGCTCGCCGCCCGCCGCCGCCGCGCCCTCGGCCGCGCCGAAGCCGCCCAGGATGACGTTGAAGAACGAGCGGTTCATCGCCTTGCACATGATGTAGGAGAGGATCGCGCCCGAGGAGCCGACCAGCGCCCCGGCGATGATCAGCATCGGGTTGGAGAGCGAGAAGCCGATGCCCGCCGCGGCCCACCCCGAGTAGCTGTTCAGCATCGAGATCACGACCGGCATGTCCGCGCCGCCGATCGGGATGATGATGAGCACGCCGAGCACGAAGGCGATCGCGAGCATCACGATGAACGGCAGCCACTGGCCTTCCTTGCCCGACAGGAAGAACCAGACGCCGAAGCCGATCATGGCGAGCGCGAGCAGCAGGTTCAGCAGGTGCTGGCCCTGGAACACCACCGGCGCGCTCGAGAAGAGCCGGAAGTGCTTGCCCAGCCCGGCGAGTTTGCCGAACGCGATCACCGACCCGGAGAACGTGATCGCGCCGACGAACGAGCCGATGAAGAGCTCGAGGCGGTTGCCGACCGGCATCGGGTCGGCGATCCCGAACGCCGACGGGTTGTACACCGCCGCGATGGCGATCAGCACCGCGGCCATGCCGACGAGCGAGTGCATCGCCGCGACCAGCTCCGGCATCTGCGTCATCTCGACGCGCCGCGCCACGATCGCGCCGATCGTCCCGCCGATCGCGATCGCGAGCACGATCATGCCGAGGTTGCCGCGCGCGACGAGCGCCAGCGTCACGACGATGGCGATCGCCATGCCGATCATGCCGAAGAGGTTGCCGCGGCGCGCGGACTCGGGGTGCGACAGCCCCTTCAGCGCCAGGATGAAGAAGGCCGATGCGGCGAGATACCAGAGGGCGACTTGGTTGGCAGACATGTGCGGGTCCCGGTGGTGGGCGGAAGCGGCGGCGCGCGGCGCCGCGCCTAGCCGCCGCTCTTCGGCTTGCGTTCCTTCTTCTTGAACATCTCCAGCATCCGCTGCGTGACGAGGAAGCCCCCGAACACGTTGACGGCGGCGAGCGCGACGCCGGCTGCGCCGAGCCCCGACCCGAAGTCGAGCACCGGCGCGCCCGCGGCGAGGATCGCGCCGACGATGATCACGCTCGAGATCGCGTTGGTGACGCTCATGAGCGGCGTGTGCAGCGCCGGCGTCACCCCCCAGATCACGAAGTAGCCGACGAAGACCGCCAGCACGAAGACGGTCAGGTTGACGACGGTGGGATCGACGTTTCCGGTCATGGTCTCGCTCCGCTCGATGCCTTCTTCAAGATCGCAGGGATCGCGGCGGGCCGCGGCGCTTCGCGCGGGGCGCCGTTGCGCCGACCCCGCCGCTGCTTTCCTCTGCGCTCCCCTGCGTCGGCTGATGCCGCCCTAGCCCCTCTTCACCACCGCGCCGTCCGCCGCCACCAGCGTGCCGGCGACGAGGTCGTCGGCGCGGTCGATCTTCAGCTCCCCGGTCTTCATGTCCACCATCAGGGCGAGGAAGTTGAGGAGGTTCCGCGCGTACAGCGCGCTCGCGTCGGTGGCGACCATCGACGGCAGGTTCTCCAGGCCGATGATCTTCACACCGTTGGCGGTGGTGACGACCTTGCCGCGCTCGGTGCCCTCGACGTTGCCGCCCTGCTCCACCGCGAGGTCGAGGATCACCGCGCCCGCCTTCATGGCGGCGACGGTCTCGGCCTTGATGAGGCGCGGCGCCGCCCGCCCAGGGATGAGCGCCGTGGTGATCACGATGTCCGCCGCCTTCGCCTTCTCGTGCACCGCCTCGGCCTGGCGGCGCATCCAGTCCGCCGGCATCGGGCGCGCGTAGCCGCCCACGCCCTGCGCGATCTCGCGCTCCTCGTCGGTGAGATAGGGCACGTCGATGAATTTCGCGCCGAGCGACTCGATTTGCTCCTTCACCGCCGGGCGCACGTCGGAGGCCTCGACGACGGCGCCGAGCCGCTTCGCGGTGGCGATCGCCTGCAGGCCGGCGACGCCGGCGCCGAGGACGACGACGCGCGCGGCCTTCACCGTGCCCGCCGCGGTCATGAGCATCGGCATGAGGCGGCCGTATTCGTTCGCGCACAGGATCACGGCCTTGTAGCCGGCGAGGTTCGCCTGCGAGGAGAGGACGTCCATCGACTGCGCGCGCGTCGTGCGCGGCAGCCATTCCATCGCGAACGCGTTGAGCCCGGCCTTCGCGTAGGTCTCGAGCGCCGCCCCGTCGAAGGGGTTGAGCAGCCCGACGAGCACTGCGCCACGGCGCATCTGCCCGAGCTCCGCGTCGGTGGGCTGGCGCACCTTGAGCACGATCTCCGCGCCGAGCGCGCCCGCGGCGTCGGTGAGCTCGGCGCCGGCCGCCCGGTAGTCGGCGTCCGGGTAGCTCGCGTTCACGCCGGCGCCCGACTGGACGAGCACGGTGTTCTTGCCGCCGGCGGCGAGCTTCTTGACGGTCTCCGGGGTCGCCGCGACGCGGCGCTCGCCCGGCCGGGTCTCGGCAGGGATACCGATTCTCATGGACGCTCCCCTTTTGTGCCGCCGCGCCGGAGGGTTGTTCTGCGGGGCGGGCGGCGCGGAAAAATCGGCCGGAATCATACACGATCCGTCGCGGCGGCCGCCATGCGCCCGTGCGATCGACGCCATGAGGTCGGATAGAATCGCGGCCGTCGCAACTCGATCGGCGGCGGGCGCACGGACCCAACAGCAGCCCGCCGGGAACGCGCCCATGTGGCTTCCCTCGGCAGGGCACGTCGCGCTGGCGGGCTTCGTCGCCTCCGCGCTCTACGTCCATTTCCGCGGCCGCGACCGCTTCCCGATCGTGCGCGCGCTCACGAGCTACCTGGTGCTGCTCGCGCCCTACAACGCGCTCATGTACCTCTTCTCGCGCGTGCCGGCGAAGGCCTACCTCGACGTCGCGGACTTCCCCGAGCTCGCCCCGCTCGCGGAGAACTGGCGGACGATCCGCGACGAGGCGCTGCGCCTCGCGGAGGACGGCGCGATCCGCGCCGCGACCGGCTACAACGACATCGGCTTCAATTCGTTCTTCCGCACCGGCTGGAAGCGGTTCTATCTCAAGTGGTACGGCGTCGAGCAGCCTTCGGCGCGCGCGGCCTGCCCGCGGACGGTGGCGCTCCTCGACGCGATCCCCTCGGTCAAGGCCGCGATGTTCGCCTCGCTCCCGCCGGGCGCGCGGCTGGTGCGTCACCGCGACCCCTTCGCCGGCTCGGTGCGCTACCACCTCGGCCTCGCGACGCCGAACGACGAGCGCTGCTTCATCGTGGTGGACGGCGAGCGCCACGCCTGGCACGACGGCGAGCCGGTGATGTTCGACGAAACCTTCATCCACTACGCCGAGAACGGGACCGACCGGCAGCGCATCATCCTCTTCTGCGACGTGGACCGGCCGCTCACCTCGCCGCTCCTGGCGCGGTTCAACCGCTGGTTCGGCGCGCACGTGATGCGCGCGAGCGCGACCGAGAACGTGCCCGGCGAGGCAGTGGGCTTCGTGAACCGCGTGTTCGCGCAGTTCTACCGGCTGCGCCTGTGGGCGAAGGCGCTCAAGGCGAAGAGCCGCACCGCCTACTACGCGCTCAAGTGGGCGATCGTCGGCGGGCTCGTCTGGCTCGTCTTCCTCTGAGCCCTCCGCGGCGCGTGGCGGTCAGGTGACCGCCCGCGCCCTCGGCGCCGGCACCGCGCCCGCCGCGCCGATCTCGCCGAGGAACTGCAGCTCGGCGAGGCGCGCATAGAGCCCGCCCTGGCGCACGAGCTCCGCGTGCGAGCCGCTCGCGACGATGCGTCCGTGGTCCATCACGACGATGCGGTCGGCGCTCTGCACCGTCGCGAGCCGGTGCGCGATGATGAGCGTCGTGCGGCCGCGCATCAGGCGCTCGAGCGCGAGCTGCACGTAGCGCTCGCTCTCGGCGTCGAGCGAGCTCGTCGCCTCGTCGAGGAGCAGCACCGCGCGGTCGGCGAGGAGCGCCCGCGCGATGGCGAGCCGCTGCCGCTGCCCGCCCGAGAGCCGCACGCCGCGCTCGCCGAGCTGCGTGTCGAGGCCCTGCGGCAGCCGCTCCACGAAGTCGAGCGCGTAGGCGGCGGCGAGCGCCTCGCGCACCTCGGCGTCGGTCGCGCCCGCGCGCGCGTAGCGGACGTTCTCCGCCACCGAGGCGGCGAAGACCACCGGCTCCTGCGGCACCAGCGCGAAGCGGCCGCGCACCTCGTGCGGGTCGGCGAGCCGCGCGTCCACGCCGTCGACGCGCACCACGCCCGCGTCCGGGTCGTAGAAGCGCAGCAGCAGCTGGAACACGGTGGACTTGCCGGCGCCCGAGGGCCCGACCAGCGCGACGCGCTCGCCCGGCGCGACCGCGAGGCTCACGTCGGCGAGCGCCGCGACCTCGGGCCGCGAGGGGTAACGGAACGTGACGCGCTCGAGCCGCACCTCGCCGCGTGGCGGCGCGGGCAGGGGCACGGGATGCGGCGGCGCGACGATCGCCGGCTCGGTGGCGAGGAGCTCCATCAGCCGCTCGGTCGCGCCGGCGGCCCGCTGCAGGTCGCCCCAGACCTCCGAGATCGCCGCGGCGGCGCCCGCCGAGAGCATCGCGTAGAAGACGAACGCGGAGAGCGCCCCGGCCGAGAGCGTGCCGGCGAACACGTCGCGCCCGCCGATCCACAGGATCACCACGACCGCGGAGAACGCGATCAGCATCACCGCCCCGATCAGGAACGCTTTCTGGCGGACGCGCGCGACGCCCGAAGCGTAGGCGGCTTCCGCGTGGCGGCCGAAGTGCGCGCGGTCGGCGTCCTCGTGGCCCCACGCCTGCACGGTGCGGATCTCGTGGATCGACTCGTCCACGTAGGCCGACACGTCGGCCACGCGGTCCTGGTTCTCGCGCGAGAGCCGGCGCACCTTGCGGCCGACGACGAGGATCGGCGCGAGCGTGGCCGGGATGCCGAGCACGATCAGGGCGGAGAGCTTGGGGCTCGTCCACACCATCAGCGCGAGCGCGCCGGCGAGCATCAGCGCGTTGCGGAGGAACATCGAGAAGCCGAAGCCGATCACCGCCTGCAGCAGCGTCACGTCGTTCGTGAGGCGGCTCGTCACCTCGCCGGTGCGCGCGGTCTCGAAGAACGCCGGCTCGAGGCGCAGCAGGTGCCCGTACACCGCGCGGCGGATGTCGGTGACGACGCGCTCGCCGGTGGTCATCATCAGCAGGAACCGCGCGTAGGTCGCGACCGAGAGCACCGCGGCGACCACCAGCGCCCCGGCGAGCGCCACGTCGAGCCGGTGCGCCTCGCCGCTGCCGAAGCCGGCGTCCACGACGTACTTGAGACCCTGGCCCAGCGCGAGCCACGCCGCCGACGCGACGACGAGCGCCGCGAGCGCCCCGGCGACGCGCGCCTTGTACGGCGCGAGGAACGACGCGACCTTGACGAGCGGCCGCAGGTCGCGGCTTCCGGGGCGGTCGGGGAGGCTCGGCGGGGCCACGGCGGGGCGCGCGGTGCTCACTTGCACTCGCCGAGGCGGCGGTAGGCCATCGTCATCGAGCCCTTTTCCTTCTTCCCGCCGGCGTCGGCCGTGTACTCCTGCGACATGGAGAAGCTCTCGGGGCTGTCCACCGTGACGGTGACCCGCGCGTCGTACTTCTGCGGCCGGGTGCAGGAGACGTCGAACGAACGCGACTTGCCCGAGACCTTCTCGTTCGAGGCCCTGCAATCGCTCTGCGGATCGCCCTTCGCCGCGAGCGCCTTCATGTCCTGCACCATCGCCGGCGTGAAGCAGACCTTCTGCCTGAACCCCTGCGCGCCGGGGGCCGACATCGTGAACTCCCACAGCCCCGGGCGGATGTCGGGCGTCTGGGCGAGCGCGGGCAGGGCGAGGCAAAGCGCAGCGAGCGCGGCGGACGAGCGGGCGGTGCGTGAAGGCATGGCGGACTCCCGGAGCGCCCGCGGGCGCAGGCGACGACCGCGATTATGCCGCCGGACCGAAGCCGCGGAGCGCGCGGCTCAGGCGAGCCTCACGGCGTCCGCCGGCAGGGCCGGGAAGAGCCGGACCGGATCCATTGCGTGTCCGAACGCGGGCGACGCGAGCGAGTCCTGCGCCTGCGCGAGGCTGATTCCGCCGAAGCCCCCCGTACGGCCATACGCGTACGCGAGGTCCCCGCCGTCGAAGCCCATGAGCACGTTGTCGAGCGCGTTTCCCACGATCGCGTTTCCGAGGCCGTTGCCCCGCCCGCGCACGGCGCCGCCCCGCAGCACCAGGTTCTCGACGTTCTCGGGCAGCGCATGATCGACATGGGCAACGACGCGGTCGATCCCTTCCCCGTCGTGCTCGACGACGAGGTCGCCGGGTGTATCCACCACGTACGTGTCGTCGCCCGGTCCGCCTTCCAGACGGTCGCCGCCGCCTCTGCCGTCGAGCCGGTTCGCACCGGCGTTGCCCACGAGGACGTTCGGCCCCGCGTTGCCGGTGCCGCTCAGGTCCGCGGCGCCGAGCAGCTCGAGCCGCTCGACGTTCGCGGGCAGGGTGTAGCTCGTCCAGCTGCGGACCGTGTCGTAGCCCGCCCCAGCCGCCTCGATCACCCGGTCTCCCGCTTCGTCCACGGCGTACTCGTCGTCGCCCTCGCCGCCCTCCATC
>JAOAEA010000069.1:13270-18905 GCA_026417035.1 Burkholderiales bacterium | reverse complement strand
CTGCAGCGCGTTCGCGTCCACGCCGCCCGTGAGCACCTTGCCGGAGCTCGGCACCACGGTGTTGTAGGCGCGCGCGAGGCGCGTGATCGAGTCGAGCAGGATCACCACGTCCTTCTTGTGCTCGACCAGGCGCTTCGCCTTCTCGATCACCATCTCCGCGACCTGCACGTGGCGCGTGGCCGGCTCGTCGAACGTCGAGGACACCACCTCGCCGCGCACCGAGCGCTGCATCTCGGTCACCTCCTCGGGGCGCTCGTCGATGAGCAGCACGATCAGGACGATGTCCGGGAAGTTCGCGGTGATCGCGTGCGCCATCTGCTGCATCAGCACCGTCTTGCCGGCCTTGGGCGGCGAGACGATGAGGCCGCGCTGGCCCTTGCCGATGGGCGCGATGATGTCGATGATGCGGCTGGTGATGTTCTCCTCGGCCTTGATCTCGCGCTCGAGCCGCAGCAGCTTGTCCGGGTGCAGCGGGGTGAGGTTCTCGAAGAGGATCTTGTTCTTGGCGGCCTCGGGCGGCTCGCCGTTCACCTTGTCCACCTTGACGAGCGCGAAGTAGCGCTCGCCGTCCTTCGGCGTGCGGATCTCGCCCTCGATGGTGTCGCCGGTGTGGAGGTTGAACCGGCGGATCTGCGACGGGCTCACGTAGATGTCGTCGGTGGACGCGAGGTAGCTCGTGTCCGGCGAGCGCAGGAAGCCGAAGCCGTCGGGCAGCACCTCGAGCGTGCCGTCGCCGTAGATCGGCTCGCCCTTCTTGGCGCGGTTCTTGAGCAGGGCGAAGACGAGCTCCTGCTTGCGCATGCGGTTGGCGCCCTCGACTTCGTACTGGGTCGCCATGTCGATCAGCTGGCTGACGTGGAGCTGCTTGAGCTCGGAGAGATGCATGGGAAGGCCGGGTGCGTGATTGCGCCGACGCCACTCGGGCGGGCCGCGGATCCAGGACGGGAACGGCGCCGTGGGCCGGCGCGCTGGGGATGTGCCGACGCTAGCGCGCCGGCACGGAGAGAGTAGTTAGTTCAGATGTTGCTGTCAAGGAACGCGACCAACGCGGATTTGGACAGGGCCCCGACCTTGGTCGCCTCGACGTTGCCGTTCTTGAAGAGCATCAGGGTGGGGATGCCCCGGATGTTGTACTTCTTCGGCACCTGGTGGTTCTCGTCGACGTTCAGCTTGGTCACCTTCAGGCGCCCGCCGTACTCCTTCGCCACCTCGTCGAGGATCGGCGCGATCGACTTGCACGGGCCGCACCACTCGGCCCAGTAGTCCACGAGCACGGGGGTCTCCGACTTGAGCACCTCGGGCTCGAAGGTCGCGTCGGTGACGTGTGTGATGTTCTCGCTCATTCGCTCCTCGCGTTGCACCGGGAAAAGCGGAGGCCGGGGGACGGCATGGCCGCCGCACAGGGGCTGATGCTGCCGGAATGCTAGCCAAAAATCGGCGCCAGGGGAAGGCTCCGCATCGCTGCCCTCCGGCGTTTTCCCCGACGCTGCAAGGCCTTAGGCGCGCGCCCGGCGTGCTAGGATCGTCGCCGGTTGCAGGCCCGAGGGCGCGCCGCATGGCCTACGTGGTGACGGAGAGCTGCATCCGGTGCAAGTACACCGACTGCGTCGATGCATGCCCGGTGGACTGCTTCCGCGAGGGCCCGAACATGCTCGTCATCGACCCGGACGAGTGCATCGACTGCACCCTCTGCGTCCCGGAGTGCCCGGTCGAGGCGATCTACGCCGAGGAGGACGTGCCGCCCGCGAGCCGCGACTTCGTCGCCCTGAACCGCGAGCTCGCCGGCCTCTGGAAGCCGATCTTCGAGCGCAAGGATCCGCCTCCCGACGCCGACGAATGGGCGAAGGTGCGCGAGAAGCGCGTGCTCCTGGAGCGGTGACCACCCGCCCGCGCGCCGAGGGGCGCGAGGCGGCGCGGGTACCGGAATGCGGGCGCCCCGCTCCTTCCCTGCCGGATGACCCTGGTCTACCATGGCCCCCCGGGCCCCCTGCGGCCCGAAGGAGGTGGGACGATGCTGACGAAGGAGATTCTCCGCATCAAGGGCGCGGCGCTCTTCACCTGTCCGCCGGAGGAGTCGCTCGAAGAGGCGATCGGCACCATGGCCGAGCTCGACATCGGGTCGCTGGTGGTGATGGAGCGCGGCAGGCTCGCGGGCATGCTGACCTTCCGCGAGGTGCTGAAGGCGCTGCACGAGAAGGGCCCGGCGGCGGCCGCGTCCCTGAAGGCGTCCGACGTCATGGTCCGCGACCCGGAGTTCGTCGGCCCCGACATGGAGATCGACGACCTGCGCCGGGTGATGCTCGACACGCACGTGCGCTACATGCCGGTGATGGACGGCAACACGCTCGTCGGGGTGCTCTCCTTCCACGACGTGGCGCGGGCGGTGCTCGAGGAGCAGAGCTTCGAGAACCGGATGCTCAAGGCCTACATCAAGGACTGGCCGCAGTGAGCGGGCGCGCAGTCCGCCGCCCTTCCCGCCGGGCGGGAGCGCGCGGCGCATGACGCCGGCCGCGGCCGACGCGATCCTCGCCGAGAACTTCGCCGCCTGGGTGCAGGAGCTCGGGCTGCGCGTGGAGCGCATCGGGGGCCACGAGGCGGTGCTGCGGCTCCCGTTCGCTCCGCGGCTCGTGCGCGTCGGCGGGACCGTGTGCGGACAGGCGCTCATGGCCGCCGCCGACACCGCCATGGTCATCGCCATCTCCGGCGCGCTCGGTGGCTTCCGCCCGATGGCGACGGTGAGCCAGAACGTCAGCTTCTTCCGCCCGGTCGCCGACGCCGACGTGCTCGTCACGGCGCGCGTGCTCAAGCTCGGCAAGACGCTCGTCTTCGGCGAGATCGCGCTGCGCGCCGCGGGGGCGGAGGCCGACTGCGCGCACGCGACGACGACCTACGCGCTCGCGGGGTAGCGCGGCCGGCGAGGGCGGTCCGCCCGGCCGACGGCGCGCGCCTTCGCCGCCGTCCGTGGCCGCTCCGCCGTGAACCCGTTCACGCGGCCGCCCTTGACGCGCGCCGGCAATGTGTTTAAAAATTTAAACATATCGACAGAACGGGAGGCCCCGGTGCGGCGCCGGTACATGCGCGCGATGCCACGCGAGTGGCGCGACATGGCGAAGGTCTTCGTCGCCCTGGGCGACGAGCACCGGCAGCGCATCCTGCTCCTCTTCGGGAAGGGCGAGCGCCTCACCGCGGGCGAGATCGCCGCGGCCTCGACGCTCTCGCGCCCGGCGGTGTCGCACCACCTCAAGATCCTGCGCGAGGCGGGAGTGCTGGCGGCGGAGAAAGTCGGCAAGGAGGTCTGGTTCCGGATCGACCGGCCGACGCTCGAGTCGGCGCTCGCGAACGTGCTCGATTACGTCCGCGAGAACGCTTAGCGGCGCGATGCGGGACGCCGGAACGACACCGACGAGGTCCCGGCCGGGAAGCCGGCCCGGGGCGACGAGCGCGTCTCGCGTCGCTGGCTTTGGGGCTGCGGGAGCGGGCAGGGCCCCTTTCGCGTCGACTCGCCGGCCCCCGCGGGCGCCGCGGGGAACGGGAGGAAAGACCGCTTGCAAACCGTGACACGCGACGCGCCGGCGCACGCCGGGGAGCGCAGCCAGTTCCGCCTCATCGGCGAGCGGCGCTTCGGCCCGTTCTTCGCCACCCAGTTCCTGGGGGCCTTCAACGACAACGTCCTCAAGAACGCGATCGTCATCCTGATCACCTTCGAGGCCGTGCGCCTCGGCACGCTCGCCCCGCCGGTGGCCGTCAACATCGCCGCGGGCCTCTTCGTCCTGCCCTTCTTCCTCTTCTCCGCCTCCGCCGGGCAGCTCGCGGACAAGTACGACAAGGCGACGATCATCCGCTGGGTGAAGGCCGCGGAAATCCCGATCATGGCGCTCGCCGCCGTCGGCTTCGTTCGCGGCGACGCGGTGGTCCTCTTCGTGTCGCTCTTCCTGATGGGCCTGCAGTCGACGCTCTTCGGGCCGGTGAAGTACTCGATCCTGCCGCAGGTGCTCGCCGAGCGGGAGCTCGTCGGCGGCAACGCGCTGCTCGAGTCGGCCACCTTCCTCGCCATCCTCCTCGGCACGATCCTCGGCGGGGTGCTGGTGGCGGTGGAAGGCGGCAGCACGACGCTCGTGCCGGCCGTCACGATCGCGCTCGCCGTGGCGGGCTATCTCGCGAGCCGCGGCGTGCCGGGCGTGCCCGCGCCCGATCCCGGGCTCCGGTTCAACTGGAACCCGGTGAGCGAAACCGCGCGCAACCTGCGCTTCGCCTACGGCAACCGGACGGTGTTCCTGTCGCTCCTCGGCATCTCCTGGTTCTGGTTCTACGGCGCGCTGTTCCTCTCGCAGGTGCCCGCGTTCGTGCGCGACTACCTCGGCGGCGACGAGTCGGTGGCGACGCTGTTCCTCGCCGTGTTCTCGATCGGCATCGGGGCCGGGTCGCTCCTCGTCGAGCGCATGTCCGGCCACAAGGTGGAGATCGGCCTCGTGCCCTTCGGCGCGATCGGGCTCACCGTGTTCGCGCTCGACCTCTTCTTCGCGAGCCCGGGGCCGGCCGCCGGGGCGCCGATGGGCGTCGGCGCGTTCCTCGCGCAGCCCGGCACGCTGCGCATCCTCGCCGACCTCGTGCTGGTGAGCCTCTTCGGCGGCTTCTACGCGGTGCCGCTCTACGCGCTCGTCCAGACCCGCGCCGAGAAGAGCCACCAGTCGCGCATCATCGCCGCGAACAACATCCTGAACGCCGCGTTCATGGTCGCCGCGGCGCTGCTCGCGGCGACCTACCTCCACCTCGGCGTGACCGTGCCGCAGCTCTTCCTCGTCACGGCGCTGCTCAACGCCGCGGTCGCGGCATTCATCTTCACGCTGGTGCCCGAGTTCCTCATGCGGTTCCTCGCGTGGCTGCTCATCCACTCGGCCTACCGGCTCAGGAAGACCGGCCTTGCCCACATCCCCGAGGAAGGGCCGGCCGTCATCGCCGCGAACCACGTGAGCTTCGTCGACGCGGTGGTGATCATGGGCGCCTCGCCGCGGCCGATCCGGTTCCTCATGGACCACGCCATCTTCAGGATCCCGGTGCTGTCGTTCATCTTCCGCACCGCGCGCGCGATCCCGATCGCGGGGCGCAAGGAGGACCCGGCGCTCCTCGAGCGGGCCTTCGTGGAAGCCGCCACGGCGTTGCGCTCGGGCGAGCTCGTGGGCATCTTCCCCGAGGGCCGCATCACGGAGACGGGCGAGCTCGGGCCGTTCCGTCCCGGGATCAGCCGCATCCTCGCCGAGGTGCCAGTACCAGTGGTGCCGATGGCGCTGCGCGGGCTCTGGGGCTCGTTCTTCTCGCGCAAGGGCGGGCCGGCGATGACGAAGCCCTTCCGGCGGGGCCTCTTCTCGCGGATCGAGCTCGCCGTCGGCGCGCCGATGGCGCCGGAGAGCGCGACCCCCGAAGCGCTGCACGCCGAGATCGCGCGATTGCGCGGCGACGTGAGATAGGGGGCGCGCTTGGGAGCGAAGGTCGTCGGCGTGGTCATGGGCGCGCTCATCGGCGTCGCCGTCGGCGCCGCGACGCGCTTCGACGTGATCCCGATGGCCGCCGTGGGGGCGGCGATCGGCTTCCTCATCGGGCGCTGGGTCAGCGCGCCGGGCGAGGCGCCAGCGGCGGG
>JAOAEA010000069.1:0-13260 GCA_026417035.1 Burkholderiales bacterium | reverse complement strand
CAGATGTGTATAAGAGACAGGATCAGCGGAGCATGTCATGTATCGCTATGACGAATTCGACGCGGGCTTCGTCGCAGAGCGCGTCAGCGCGTTTCGCGCGCAGGTCGAGCGCCGGCTCGCGGGCGAGGGCGCGCCGGCGCGCGGGGAGGAAGCCGTCGCACCGGCGCCGGCTCCGGTGGTCCGCCTGGAGGCGGCCCCTCCCGCAGCGATCGCGCCGGCGCCCGCGGAATCGCCGCAAGCGGAGCGACCCGCGCAGCCGCCGCCCCTTCCCCCGCGGACCGCTCCGGCTCCGGAGCCGGTCGCGAGCGCAACCCCGGCCGCCCCCGCCGAGGACCTCGCCGGCCGTCTCTGGGCCTGGTTCACCGGCGGCAACACCGTCGTGCGCGTCGGTGTCGTGGTGCTCTTCTTCGGCGTGGCGTTCCTCCTCAAGTACGCCTACGAGCACGCCCGCGTCCCGGTGGAGCTGCGTCTCGCGGGCGTGGCGGCCGGCGCGATCGCGCTGCTCGGCCTCGGCTGGCGGCTGCGCGGCACGCGGCCCGGCTACGCGCTCGCGCTGCAAGGCGGCGGCGTCGGCATCCTGTACCTCACGATCTTCGCGGCGCTGCGGCTCTACGGATTGCTGCCGCCCGCGGCGGCGCTCGTGCTCCTGGCGGGCGTCGCGGCCGCGTCGGCTGCCCTCGCGGTGCTGCAGGACTCGCGCTCGCTCGCGATCCTCGGCGTCTCGGGCGGCTTCCTCGCGCCGGTGCTGGCCTCGACCGGCGGCGGCAGCCACGTGATGCTCTTCTCCTACTACGCGCTGCTCAACGCCGGCATCCTCGCCGTCGCCTGGCACAAGGCGTGGCGCTCGCTCAACGTGATCGGCTTCGTCTTCACGTTCGTGATCGCCGCGCTCTGGGGCGGCCTCTTCTACCGGCCCGAGCACTTCGCGACGACCGAGCCGTTCCTCGTGCTCTTCTTCCTCTTCTACGTCGCGATCCCGATCCTCTTCGCGCGGCGGGAGGCGCCGCGCATCGCGGGCTACCTCGACGGCACGCTCGTCTTCGGCGTGCCGATCGTCGCCTTCGGGCTGCAGCTCGCGCTGGTGCGCGACTTCGAGTACGGCGCGGCCTGGAGCGCCGCGGCGCTCGGCGCCTTCTACGTCGCGCTCGCCTGGACCGTGCACCGGCGTGCCGCCGAGCGCCTCGCCATGCTGGTGGAGGCGTTCCTCGCGCTCGGCATCGGCTTCGCCACGCTCGCGATCCCTCTCGCGTTCGAAGGCCGCTGGACGGCGGCCGCCTGGGCGGTCGAGGGCGCCGCGCTCGTCTGGGTGGGCGTGCGGCAGGACCGGCGGCTCGCGCGGCTCTTCGGCGCGTTCCTGCAGTTCGCCGCCGGGCTCGCGCTCGTCAGCGACGAGCCTGCGGCGGCGCGACTGGCGATCCTGAACGCGGATTTCCTCGGCGTCGTGCTGCTCGCCGGCTCGGGGCTCTTCTCGTCCTGGTATCTCGGGCGGCGCGCACCGGGCGACCGTTTCGAGGACCAGGCCGTGCCGGCAGCGCTCTTCGCGTGGGGCGCGCTCTGGTGGGCCGGCGGCGGGCTGCGCGAGATCGACCGTTTCGTGCGCGAGCCCCTGGAGCTCGCGGCGGGGCTCGCGTTCCTCGCGGTGTCCTGCGCGGCGTTCTCGTTCGCGGCACGCCGCCTGGACTGGCCGCTGGCCGCCCGTGCCGCGCTCGCGATCACGCCGCTCATGGTCGCAGCCGCCGCGTTCGCCGTCGGCGAGGTCGCGCACCCGTTCGCGATGCTCGGATTCGTCGCCTGGCCGCTCGCGTTCGCGGCGCACTTCCTGGCCCTCGCCCGGCACGAGGACGCGTTCCCTGGCTGGGCCGCCGCCGCGCACGCGGTCGGGCTCTGGGTCTTCGCCGCGCTCGCGTCGTGGGAGCTCGCCTGGTGGATCGACCGCCTCGTCGCCGGCCGCGCCGTGTGGGGGCTCGTCGCCTGGGCGATCGCGCCGGCGCTCGTCCTCGCCTTCCTCGCGCTGCGCGCCGACCGCATCGCCTGGCCGTTCGCGAAGCACTTGCGCGCCTATGCGCTCGTCGGAGCAGCGCCGCTCGCCGGCTATCTCGTCGCCTGGACGCTGTTCGCGAACGCGGCCTCGAACGGCAACCCCGCACCGCTGCCGTACGTGCCGCTCCTCAACCCGCTCGACCTCGCCCAGGCGGGCGCGCTGCTCACCGTCGCGACCTGGCTCGCGGAGGTCCGCCGCCGGAACGTGCTCGTCTGCTCGCGCGAGGCGGCCGCGTCCGCCTACGCCGCGCTCGGCGTGGCCGCGTTCGTCTGGGCGAACGGCGTGCTGCTGCGCACGCTGCACCACTACGCCCACGTGCCGTTCGCGCTCGACGCGATGCTGCGCTCGATGCTCGTGCAGGCGGCGTTCTCGATCTTCTGGACGGTGCTCGCGCTCGGTGCGATGGTCACGGCGACGCGGAGCGGGCTGCGTCCGCTCTGGCTCGCCGGGGCGGGGCTGATGGCGGTCGTCGTGGCGAAGCTCTTTCTCTTCGACCTCGCCAACATCGGCGGCGTCGAGCGCATCGTGTCCTTCATCGCCGTGGGCCTCCTGATGCTCGTGATCGGCTACTTCTCGCCCGTACCGCCGAAGACGAAGGAGGACCGGGGATGAGATGCGCCGCCATCGCAGCGCTCGTCCTCCTCTCCGCCGGTGCGCACGCGGCGGAGCGCCCCGCCGACTTCGCCTTCGGCGCGCCGGTGCGCATCGACGGGAAGTCGGCCGTGTATTCGTTCGCCATACCGCCCGCCGTCTACGCGGGCACGGTGCGCGCCGACCTCGGCGACCTGCGCGTCTTCAACGCGGCGGGCGAGGCGGTGCCGTTCGCGTTCGTGCCGCGCACGGCCGGCGCGGTGGCTGCGCCCGCACCGGTCCGCGTGCCGCTCTTTCCGCTGCGCGCCCCGGCCGGCGCCGGGCTCGAGGGCATGGACGTGCGCGTCGAACGCGCCGCCGACGGGACCATCGTCAGCATCGCGTCGCGCCCCCCCGGCGCGGGCGAGCCCGATCGCGTCGCGGGCTACATCGTCGATGCGAGCGCACTGAAAGAGCCGGTGGCCGCGCTCGAGCTCGAGCTCGCGGGCGCCGGCGACGTGCTCGCCCGCGTGCGGGTGGAGGCGGGCGACGACCTCGCCGTGTGGCAGGTGCTCGCCGCCGACGCGCCGGTGGTGCGGCTCACCGCCGACGGCGAGCGGCTCGCGGCGACGCGCATCGCGTTCGCGCCGCGCCGGGCGAAATATCTGCGGCTCTCCTGGCCGCCGAAAGGCCCCGCCGTCGAGCTCGCCGGCGTGCGTGCCGAGGCGGGCGCGACCCGCGTCGAGCCGGCGCGGCTCTGGTCCGGCGCCGCGGCGACTCCCGTGCAGGGTGCAGCGCACGTCTTCGATTTCGACCTCGGCGGGCGCTTCCCGGCGGACCGGCTGCGCGTCGTCCTGCCCGAGCCGAACACCGTGCTGCACGCGCGCTTCTTCACGCGCGCGCGGCCCGACGCCGAATGGCGTCCGGTGGCGGCCGCGGTGCTCTACCGCTTCGTCGAGAACGGGCACGAGGTCGCCAACCCCGACGTCGTCCTGCACTCGCCCGGCGAGCGCTACTGGCAGATGCGCGTCGATCCCCGCAGCGGCGCGGTGACTGCGCCGCGGCTCGAGCTCGGCTGGGTGCCGCAGGCGATCGCATTCGCGGCGCGCGGCGCCGACCCTTTCCTCGTCGCATGGGGCAACCGTGATGCGCGTCCGGCGAGCCTCGCGATCGAGACGCTCGTGCCGGGGTACCGGCGCGGCGAAGGCGGCGAGGCGGCCGTGACGATCGCGCGCGCGAGCGTCGGTGAGCCCGCGCCGATCGCGGGCACGGCGGCGCTGGCGCCGCGCACCGATTGGAAGAGAGTCGTGCTCTGGGCGAGCCTCGTCGCCGGGGTGGTGCTCCTCGGCGCGATGGCGTGGCGGCTCGCGCGGAAGATCGCCCCGCCAGGATCGGGCGGCTCGCCGTCCGGGTGAGCGCGCGTCAGCGCCGCCCGCTGCGGCCCCACGCGTAGCGGATGAAGCGCTGCCAGCGGCTCGTCGGCGCGGCGAGAGGGTTCGCGGGCTTCTGCGCCGCGCGGTCGCGCTCGGCGCTCTTCTTCACCTGCTCGTGGATCTGGCGCAGCGTCATGCCGCCGGGGCCCTCGAGCTTGTCGGGATCGTCCATGGTTTCGCACGCGGGAGCGTCGGGACCCCCATGTTAAACTCGATCCGGCTCCTCATCGACTGACGCGATGTCCGGCAGCACGCTCGGCAAGCTCTTCACCGTAACGTCGTTCGGCGAGTCCCACGGGAAGGCCTACGGCGGGATCGTGGACGGCTGCCCGCCGGGACTCGCGCTCTCGGAAGCCGACCTGCAGCGCGAGCTCGACCGGCGCAAGCCCGGCACCTCGCGGTACGTGACGCAGCGGCAGGAGTCGGACACCGTCGAGATCCTGTCCGGCGTCTTCGAGGGCCGCACCACCGGCACGCCGATCGGCTTCATCGTACGCAACGAGGACCAGCGGAGCCGGGACTACGCCGAGATCGCCGGCACCTTCCGCCCCGGCCACGCGGACTATACGTATGTGCAGAAATACGGCGTGCGCGACTACCGCGGCGGCGGGCGGGCGTCGGCGCGCGAGACGCTCGTGCGCGTCGCCGCCGGCGCGATCGCGAGGAAGTGGCTGCGCGAGCGCTACGGCGTGGTGATCCGCGGCTACCTCGCACAGCTCGGGCCGATCGGGATCCCGTTCGAGAGCTGGGACGCCGTGGACGCCAACCCCTTCTTCGCGCCGGGCGGCTCGCGCGTGGCCGAGCTCGAGGCCTTCATGGACGGGCTGCGCCGCGACGGCGACTCGGTGGGCGCGAAGGTCGTCGTGGTCGCGGAGAACGTGCCGCCGGGCTGGGGCGAGCCGGTGTACGACCGGCTCGACGCGGATATCGCCTACGCGATGATGGGCATCAACGCGGTGAAGGGCGTGGAAATCGGCGCGGGCTTCGCGTCGGTCGCGCAACGGGGCAGCGAGCACGGCGACGAGCTCACGCCGCAGGGCTTCGCATCCAACCACGCCGGCGGCGTGCTCGGCGGCATCTCCACCGGGCAGGACATCGTCGTCGCCATCGCGCTCAAGCCAACCTCGTCGATCCGCATTCCACGCCGGTCGATCGACCTCGCGGGGAACCCGGTCACCGTCGAGACCAAGGGGCGCCACGATCCCTGCGTCGGCGTCCGCGCGACGCCGATCGCGGAGGCGATGCTCGCCTTGGTGCTGATCGACCACGCGCTGCGCCACCGCGCGCAGAACGCCGACGTCACCGTCGCGACGCCGAAGATTCCCGCCCGCATCCGGTAGCGGCGGTTCGCGCCTTGCTCCCACGGCCGGTCCAGGCCCGGCCCTCCGCCGGGGCCGTGGGCACGCGCCCGAGCGCGCCGCGGATCGACCCGAGCGCATCGGCGCGAGGGCGGGCGCGGCACGAAAGAACAGTTGTCTTCGCGTTGCGCATCATCGTCGTCGTGCTGTCGATGGCCGGCGCCGGGTGCGCCGGACAGAACCGTTGCGGTGCGCGCAAGGTGGTGCGGCGGCAGGAGGAAGTGGAGCTTTCCTCGGGGCGGCTGATCGTGATCGAGCGGGGTGATCGCCGTCGGCCGGCTGTGGAGCCTGGCACTCGTGGATCCAACGGGCTCTTCGATGAAGCCTGGCTCGTGGCGGAGCTGCCGGGGGTGGGCGTGGTGCGCTCGGCGGGTTCCCTCGCACCGCTCGTTCTCGATGTCAGTCCGGAGGGCAGGCGGTTTCTTCCTGGTGTCGTAAGGACGTATCCGGGCAGAGAGGATCGCGCTGTGCCTGCAGGCGAGCGCTACGTCGCCTTCGAGCCATCGGGCAAGGGCTGGCAGCGGACTCCGCTCGTGCAGTTCCCCGAGACCTTCAAGCCGAGCCTCGTTGCAAACGCCCACCGCTTACTTCTGGCCGAAGAGCACGCCGGAGGGGGTCTTGCGACGCTGACGACGAAGCGGCGCGTCGATTCGGTACCAACCCGCGATGCCGCGCTTCCGAGAATCGACCGCAGGCTCGGGCAGTGCGGTCGAGCCGATAAGGATGCACGTGCGGGGTAGCCACAGATACCGCGGCGGAGCAACCGAGAAAAGACCCGAAGCCGGGTAGGAGGAGCTCCTAAAGCCTTCTCCCGTATGCTGCACGGCGGTATGCCGTCGCGGCGCGTGGCTGCCGGATCCGGCCATCGGGCCGATTGCGGGCAGCCCGGCCCTCGCGTAGGCTTGCCTGCGCGGGCGTCGATGCAAGAACGCGCGGCGGCGCTAAGACCGATGGCCCGTGCTGCGTGACTGCGGGCGCCGGACGCCGACGGTCGAACCGATAGACGAGTCGAGTAGATCTCGCCTTGAGCCGAACCCACCCGATCGCCTTCCTAAGCCGCGCGGCGCTCCTTCTCGCGCTCGGTGTGCCGCTCGCAGCCGTGCCGGCCCCACCTGGAAGGAGGAGGTGGTGATGTTCGACGGGGCGAAGGTGGTGGTGGAGCGCGGGCAGGTCCTGGGCAACCCGTTCGACCGGGAGTTTTCGGAAGTGAGCCTCTCGCGCCCGCCGGTGAAGGGGAACCTGCTTCGGGTGCCGCTCGCGGGCGGGGGCTGGTCGGCGTGGTGGGAGGGCAGGGCCTGAACCCGCTCGCCCTCGGGCGAGTGGGGCGCGAGTACTTCCTTGCGGCCATGCCCAAGCTCTGTGACGACTACGACCGCTGGGGCCGGCCGGTGCCGCCGTATGTGTTTTTCCGCTTCGATGGGCTTGCCTGGCGGCGCATCGAGGTGGAGGCCTTTCCCAAAGAGATCGCGCGGCTCAACCTTTCGATCGCCGGCACCGACGATCACCGTGCGGCGGTGGCCGCGGGCTAGGTCTCGGCCGAGCGCGTGGCGATGCTCAACACCCGCCTTCCCGACTACGTCAACAACATCTACCGGAGCGGGACGATCTACGAGTGGGACGACTTTTGCGCTGGACATGCAGCGCGTTGCCCGGGCGGGCTCGCTCGCCACGGGCGATGTTCTTCTCAACCGGGCGCTGATCGTGATGGCGCTGCAGGCCTATTACGCGCAAGCCGAGGGCTTTCGGCGGGCGTTCTTCAGCGAAGTGGCGGGCGGGCTGGCCTTCGACGGGGGCGCGCTCTCGACCGACGCGACGAACTTCAAGGCCCTGGACGCGCTCAGGGCCCACTTGCCGGTCAAGGACGAGGAGTTCGGCTCCTACGCTTACACCGAGCACGAGCGCCAGCTCTTCGATGGCGAGAGGAGCAAGCGCGCCCGGTGGTTTTTCGCCACCGATGCGAGACGGCCGCTCGTTGCGAGCGCGGCCGACTGGCAGCCGCAGGCCACGCAGTCCCTCGAAGGGGCGCTCATGCTCGGCGGCTCGGGCGCCGACCGGCTGGAGGGTAGCGCGGCAAGCGACACGCTGCTTGGCGGGCGCGGCGCCGATGTGCTGATCGGCGCTGCGGGCGTGGACACGCTCGCCGGGGGCCTGGGCGACGACCTTCTCGTTGGCGGAGCGGACGGGGACAAGCTCTACGGCCAGGCTGGCAACGACACCTACCTCGTCGGCGCTGCGGACACGGGCGTCGATTCGATCCATGACCGCGAGGGGCGCAACCGGCTCGTCGTCGCGGGGCAGGCGGTGAGGCTGTTCGTCAAGGACGGGGCGCAATGGGCGCTCGGGGGGCTGCGGGTGGCCTTGGGCGCCGATCTTGCGATCTCGCGAGCCGACGGGACTCTCGTGGCGCTCATCGAGGAATGGCGGCCGGGCGACTTCGGCATCCGCCTGCAAGAGCTCGCCCCGCAGGTCACGCCCACGCGCGCGATCCTGGGCGACCGCGTGCCGGAAGACCTCGATCCCGGGCAGCCGGGGGTGCAGACCGGGTGGGACGAGCTTGGCAACGTGCGCGTCACTGGCGCACTGGATCCCGAGCGCGCCGACTGGCTCTACGACAGCGCTGGCGGCGATCGTATCGACGCGGGCGGGGGCGAGGACTGGATCGAAGCCGCGCGCGGCGGGGCCGACAGCATCAGCGCCGGTGGCGGCCGCGACTACGTCGATGCCGGCGCCGGTGACGACCTGCTCGAAGGCGGCGCCGATGGCGACATCCTGCTGGGCGGTGCGGGTGAGGACCGGCTCTATGCCGAGGCGCGCGTCGAGCTTGCCGAGGCATTTGGCGCGAGCGGCGAAGGCGGCGGCGAGCGCGGCGACTTTCTCTCCGGCGGCGAGGGTGACGACATCCTCGTGGGCGGCGCGGCGCGCGACCTGATCCGCGTGCGCGCGTTTGGCGGCGCCAACACCGTGGAGCGCATCGACGGCGGGGCGGGCCTCGACCTCATCGCCGGCACCGAGGCGAACAACGTGATCGACCTCTCCGGCACGGCGGTTTTCGGCATCGCGCGCATCGACGGCGGTGCGGGCGATGACCGCATCACCGGCTCGGCGGGCGATGACTGCCTCACAGGCGCAGCGGGCGACGACGTCCTTCGCGGCGGGGCGGGCGCGGACCTCCTGCAGGGCGGGCCGGGCGACGACCGGCTTTTCGACGAAGCGGGCCCGAACCTGCTCGATGGCGGCGAAGGCGCGGATACCCTCAGCGGCGGCGAAGCGGCCGAGTTCCTCGCCGGCGGCCGCGGCGACGACGTCCTGAAGCCCGGCGCGGGAGCGGACGTCGTCGCCTTCAACGCCGGCGACGGCGCCGATGTGCTCCATCCCGGCAGCGGCGCGGGCAAGACCCTCTCGCTCGGCGGGCGCATCGCCTATGCCGATCTCGCCTTCAGCCGCGCGGGCAGGGACCTCGTGCTCGAAGCGGGCGGCGCGGACCGCATCACGCTCAAGAACTGGTACGGGGCGGCTGTGAACCGCACCGTGGCCTACCTGCAGGTGATCGCCGCGGCGATGCCGGGCAACGACCCGGGCTCGGCCGACGCGCTCGCCGCGGCGAAGACGCAGCGCTTCGACTTCAGGGCGCTGGTGGCCGCCTTCGACGCGGCGCGCGCGGCGCCGGCGAACCTCGCGCGCTGGAGCGCGATGAATGCGCTCCTCGACGCGCATCTCGGATCGTCCGACGACGCGGCCCTGGGCGGCGATCTCGCTTACCGCTACGGGCTCGAGGGCTCGCTCGCCGCGCTAGGCACCGGCGCCGCGCGGGAGATCCTGCAGTCACCGGCGTTCGGCGCCGCGGCACAGCAGCTCCTCGACGCGGGCGCGCTCGCGGCAGGGCCGGTCCGGTTCGCTTCGCCGTGACGGGTCTCCTCGCGCGCCTGCGGGCGATCGGCGAGGAGCCGTGGCCGGCGGTGTCCGCGGGTGCGCTCGCCGGCACGGCAGCGTTCGCGGCGTTCGTCCTCGGGTTCGCGCACACCGGCGAGCGCTGGGTGTGGATCCTCGACAGCGCGAACCTCGCGTTCCACGAGGCGGGGCATCCGATCGCGGGCCTCCTCTCGGGACGGCTTGCCGTCTATGGCGGCACCCTCGCGCAGCTCGCGTTCCCCGCGGCGGTGACCGCGAGCTTCTGGGTGCGGCGGCATCCGGCGAGCTTCGCGGTCGCGGCGATCTGGCTCGGCGAGAACCTCCTCAACGTCGCGACTTACATGGCCGATGCGCGCGCGCTGCAGCTCCCGCTCGTCGGCGGCCTCGACCCCCAGGACGCCCACGACTGGCGCGAGATCCTGTCGCGCTGGGGGCTCTTGCGGTGGGACACGACGCTCGCGTTCGTCGTGCGCATCGCCGGCTGGGCGACGATCCTCGGCGCGCTCGGCTGGCTCGCGGCGCGCTGGCGCGCCGGCCGCGAAGGCGATTGAGCGAGGCGCGGGCTACTTGCGCGCCTGCATCGCCTGCGCCGCGTGCGCGTAGGCGTAGAGGAGCCGCAGGTTGATGTCGAAGCCCGCGCGCAGCGCGTCGCGCGAGTGCTTGTCCCAGAGCGCGACCGCGTCGGCGGGCCGGTCGGCCAGGAGATTCCCGGCCATGCCCGCGGCGAGCGCGTACTGCTTGGTGGCGCTCGACATCTCGAGGCCGCCCGCGAGCACCGCCGCCGCGTAGCGCGCCATCGCTTGCGCGTCGCGCGCGCCGATCGCTGCGAAGAGCGCGAAGAGCTCGCGCTCCCGCTCGGACAGCGACGCGCGGCAGGGCGCCGCGGCGAAGGCGCGCCACACGCGCGTCGCCTCCGCCGGCGCGAGACCCGAGTTCAGGACCTTCGCCACGTCGGCGGCCGAACGCAGCCAGACGTCGTAGGTGGCGGGCTCGCTGCAATCGAGCGCGCGCAGCTTGACGAGCTCGAGGTCCTTTTGGAGCTGCGCCGGGATGCCCGCGGGCTCGGGCGGCTCGCCGCCGACGAGAAAGTCGCGCGCGTAGGCCGCGCGCCGCGCCGTCTCGATGCGCTCCAGGTAGTCGCCGCCATCGTAGGAGAGCGGCCGGGTGCCGCTTCTCCCTTCGAGCATGTCGACGATCGGCAGGCCCGCGAGCCCGAGCCGGGTGAGGTCGCCGGCGCTCGTCTGCAGGAAGCGGTGCTTGGCGGCGTTCAAGTCGAGGAACGGCCGGTAGTCGGAGTTCGCCGGGACGTTGTAGGAGAGGAAGAGCGGCAGCAGGCTCGCGCGGCCGCCGAGGCGGCGCACCTCGATGTCGCCGATCGACTGCACGTGCACCGTGCGCAGCTCCTTCGCGACGCCGGGCATGAGCGCGAACACGTCGGCGAGCGGCCGGGAGAGCGTCTCCGTGTCGCCGGCGACGATGAGGAGGTCGGAGTCGGTCGCCGCGTAGATGGCGAAGTCGGGGAAGTTCTCGGCGAGCGCCGAGATCACCGAGGCGACCAGGCTCGGGTCGATCTCGTAGAGCTGGAACCACTGCACCAGCACGCCGCCCGCGTTGAGGTAGCGGCGCACCAGCCGGTAGAACTCGGTGGTGAAGAGGCTCGAGACGCCGCTCACCCACGGGTTCGACGGCTCGGAGATCACGATGTCGTAGCGCTCGTTGCCGGTCGAGAAGAAGGTCTTGGCATCGTCGAACACGATGCGCGAGCGCGGGTCGGCGAACGCGGCGCCGTTGCGCGGCGCGAAGCCGCGCGCCGCCTCCGCCATGGCCGGCTCGATCTCGATCGTGTCCACGCGCTCGAGGCCCAGGTTCGCGAGCAGCGTGTGCGTCGTGAGGCCGGTGCCGATGCCGATCACCGCCGCGCGCTTCGCGTCGGGGCGGTAGGCGAGCGGCAGCGCCGCGGTCATCACCATGGTGACCTCGTCGGAAATCCGCGGGCCCGGGCCGAGGTTGATCGCGCCATCCGATTTGCCGTTGGTGCGCAGCGACAGGCCCTCGTCGAACTGCATCAGCGCGACCGACGTGGTCTTGCCGTCCCTGTAGAACTTGAGCTCGGCATCGCCCGCGGAATAGAGCTGCCCCCGGCGGAAGACGCCCGAGGCCATCTTGTATTCGTCGAGGTTCACGCCGGCGGCGACCGCGCCGAAGGCGAAGAGCGCGACGAGCGCCGCGACGCCCAGGGGCCGCCGGTTCTTCGCGCCGTAGCCGAGCAGCACGAGCCCGAGCGCGACATCCACCGCCGCGCCGGCGGCGATCATCCCCTTGAGGCCGAGGAGCGGCATCAGGACGTGCGCGGCGAGCACCACGCCGGCGATCGCGCCCGCGGTGTTGGCGGCGTAGACCTCTCCGATCGCGCGCTCGCCCGAGCCTTCCGCGAGCAGCGAGTAGGTGATGAGCGGGAGCGTCATCCCCGCGAAGAACGTCGCCGGGAACATGACCGCGAGCGCGATCGCGTTGCTCGCGGCGAGGAACATCGCGTAGCCCGATTCGGTGCGCGCGAGCCCCTTCATCACCGCCTGCATCAGGTCGAACATCTGGCCGTAGAGCGGCAGCGTGGCGAGCGCCGCGAGCCCCATCAGCACCTGGACGACGCCGAGGAAGCGCGCCGGCGCGCGGAGCGTGTCGATCCTGCGCCGCACCCACAGGCCGCCGAACGCGAGCCCGAGGATGAAGCTCGCGAGCATCAGCTCGAACGAGTGCGTCGAGGCGCCCAGCACGAGCGCGAGCATGCGGATCCAGCCGATCTCGTACACGAACGACGCGAGCCCGGTGAAGAACGCGACGGCGAGGAGCAGGGCGAAGGGCACCGCCGCCTCGCCGGCCGCGGGGCGGGGCGCGGGCCCGGGCGGCGCGGGATCGCGGCCCGGCGCGAGCGCCCACACGGCCGCCGCGAGGGCGAGGTTCACCACGCCGGCGGCGCGCATCGTGCCGGGAAGGCCGAGCTCGCCCAAGAGGAAGAAGCCGGCCGCGAGCACGCCGAGCGCCGCGCCCAGGCTGTTCGTGAAGTAGAGCATCGCGAGCGTTTCGCCCGGCCGCTCGGGATGGCGGCGGATGATGCCGGCGCTCATGAGCGGGAAGGTGGCGCCGAGCAGGATCGACTGCGGCAGGATCAGCGCGCCGGCGAGCGTCCACTTGTAGGCGCTCGCGGCCGCGGCGCTGCCCGCTAGCGGCAGCACCGTCGCGTGCGCCGAGTCGGTCGCCGCGACGAACACCTCGTGGAAGCCGAGCGCGGCCACGCCCACGAGCGCCTCGGCGACCGCGTAACCGCGCAGGAGGTTCGGCGTACGGCTCCCCGCGAGGCTCGCGAGCCAGGCGCCCGCGGCCATGCCGCCCATGAACAGGGCGAGGACGAGCGTCTGCGCGTAGGCGGCGTGCCCGAGGAAGACCTTGAGGTACTGGCTCCAGAGCGACTCGTAGACGAGCCCGGCGAAGCCCGAGGCCGCGAACAGCGCGAAGAAGACGGAGCGGGGCGTCCGCCCCGGGGCATGGGACATCGAAACGGTTCTTTCGCGCTGGCGGCCGGCGCGATTCTACGGGAACGCTGCGGCGCGGCCCGCCGCGGTCACTCGCGCTTCGCTTCCGGCGGCGGCTCCACGCCGCCCGCGGCCCAGGACCGCACCAGCGCGAAGCCGATCGCGAGCAGCACCGGCCCGAGGAAGAGGCCGATGAAGCCGAACGCGACGATGCCGCCGAACACGCCGAGCAGGACGAGCAGGAGCGGCAGCGCCGCGCCGCGGCTGATGAGCAGCGGCTTCACGACGTTGTCGATGCTGCTGATCACGAAGAAGCCGTAGAGCGCCATGAACACCGCCCAGCCGAAGCGGTCCTCGGCGAGGAGCCACAGCGTCGCGCCGATCCAGGCGATCGGCGGGCCCCCGGGGACGATGGAGAG
>JAOAEA010000068.1 GCA_026417035.1 Burkholderiales bacterium | reverse complement strand
CGCCCGCGAGGTCGAGCGGCTGCTGCGGGCCGACCGGCTGCCGGGCCGACGAGAATTCGGGGCCGGGCTGCGCCGCCACCGGCGCGGCGAGCGCGACCGCGAGCGCGGCAGCCATCCCGGCGAAGTTCGTTCTCATCGCGTGCGTCCCCTTTCCCGCCGCGCGGCCACGGGCGGCGCCCGGCTGGATGCCGGACGCGCCAACGGGCCGCGAGCGCGCGACAAAGGTCTGGCCTGCAACGGAACCTGGATTCCGAGCCCGGCGCGCCGGACAGGCTCTCGCCTGCCGTATTGACGGCGCACGGGGGAGGCGGGCGCCTCCCTGGCTACTCCCCTTCTGAGCGCCGATCCGACCCGGACCGGCGGCGGAAGTTCCGATTCTAGTCCGCCGACGCTGGGGCCGCGGTGCGGGTCCGATCATGGCGCGGGGGCGTTCCCGGATTCGCGCTCTCGCGCAGCGCCCTGCGCCAGAGCTAGAACTCGATCGGATCGACGTCGAAGTGCCAGCGCACGTCGCCCGGCGGGCGCATCCCGTGGAGTGTCGCTCGCCAGGCGGCGAGCATCGTCTGCAGCGCCCGGCGCGAGCGCGATTGGGCGAGCACGTGCGCCCGCTCCCAGCCTGCAACCCGGGAAAGGGTCATCGGCACCGGGTCGTAGACCTGCACCCCCTCGCGCTCGCGCGGCGCCGCGCGCACCGCCGCGCGCAGGAAGGCGATCGCAGCGTCGAGCGACCGGCTCTCGGCGCGCAGCACGGCCTCGTGGACGAACGGCGGGAAGCCCGCCACGCGCCGCTCCTCGGCGAGCGCTTCCGCGAATCGCGCGAAGTCGTGCTCCACGAGCGCGCGGTAGAGCGGATGGTGCGGGTAGCGTGTCTGGATCAGCACCTCGCCGGGCCGGTCGGCGCGCCCCGCGCGCCCGGCCACCTGCTCGAGCTGCGCGAAGAGCCGCTCCGGCGCGCGGTAGTCGGCAGCGAAGAGCGCGGCGTCGGCGTTCAGCACGCCGACCAGCGTCACCATCGGGAAGTCGTGGCCCTTGGAGAGGATCTGCGTGCCGACGAGGATGTCGGCGCGTCCCGCGCGGATCGCGTCCGACGTGCTCTGCCACCGGCCTTTCGCGCGCATCGAGTCGCTGTCGATGCGCAGGATGCGCGCCGCGGGGAAGCGCGCCGCGAGCGCGGCTTCGACACGCTGGGTGCCCCGGCCGAAGGGGAAGAGGTCCACGTTGCCGCACACGGGACACGCGCGCGGGATGGGCTCGACGCGGCCGCAGTGGTGGCAGGCGAGCCGCCGGTCGGCGAGGTGCACGACGAGGTGCGCCGCGCAGCGGCCGCAGCCGGCCGCCCAGCCGCACGCGCCGCAGCCGAGCACCGGCGCATAGCCGCGACGGTTCAGGAACACGAGCGCCTGCTCGCCGCGCTCGAGGCGCGCTTCGATGGCGGCGGCGAGCGTCGCCGCGACGCCGTCCTTCGCCGGGTCGGCGCGCAGGTCGATCGTGCGCACCGCGGGCAGCGCCGCGCCGGGCCGCGCCCGCTCGGGCAGCGCGAGCATGCGGTAGCGGCCGGCCCGCGCGTTCGTCCAGCTCTCGAGCGAGGGCGTCGCGGAGCCGAGCACGGCCGGGCAGCCCACGGCCCGCGCGCGCCACACCGCGAGGTCGCGCGCGGAGTAGCGCAGGCCCTCCTGCTGCTTGTAGGACGGGTCGTGCTCCTCGTCGACGATCACGAGGCCGAGGTCGGGAAGCGGCGTGAACACCGCGAGCCGCGTGCCGAGCACGATGCGCGCGACGCCCTCCTGCGCCGCCAGGAACCCTTCGGCGCGCTCGTTCTCTGCGGCGGCGCTCGTCAGCGTCACGAGGAGATGCCCCGGGAAGCAAGCGCGGAACTCGCGCTCGAGCGCCGGCGTGAGGTTGATCTCCGGCACGAGCACGAGCACCTGCCGCCCCGCACGCACCGCCGCTAGGGCGAGCCGCAGATACACCTCGGTCTTGCCGCTGCCGGTGACGCCGTGGAGGAGGAACGCCGCGAACCGCCCGAGCGCGGCAGCCACTGCGTCGATTGCGTCGCGCTGGGCGTCGGTGAGCGGGAACCGGGCCTCGGGCGCGACGGGCGCGATCTCCGGGCGGTGTGGTGCGATCGAGCCCGCTGCGGCGAGCTCGCGCACCGCACGCCGCGCGGCAGCGGTCGTGAGCGAGGGTGCGTCCGCGGCAGCGGGACCGTGCGCGAGCAATGCGAGGACGGCCCGCTTCGTGCGAGCGCGCGCAGGCAGCGCCGCCAGCGCTTCCCGGCCGGGCGGCGTGATCGCCCAGGCGAGCGGCGCGCGCTCCAAGGGTTTCGGGCGCCGCAGGCGCGGCGGCAGCGCCGCGTGCAGCGTCTCGCCGAGCGGGCGCTGGTAATAGTCGGCGGCGAACTGCGCGAGCTCGAGCCACGCCTCGGGCAGCGGCGGCGCATCCTGCGCGAGCGCGGCGATGGCGCGCAGCCGCTCCGGCGGGACGTCGCTCGCGTCGCCGAGGGCCATCACCACGCCGACGACGCTGCGCTTTCCGAACGGCACGACGACGCGCGCGCCGCGCACGACCGCCATCCCTTCCGGAACCGCGTAATCGAAGAGCTGCGGCAGCGGAACGTCGAGCGCGACGCGCGCGACGCGCACGGCGGATCCCGGTGGGCCGACGGCAGCGCGGGGGTGCTCGATCACGCCCAAGACCTGAGGCCGATTCTAGAAAGAAGCCCTGACAGGCTTGAGCAGAAACGTGATTTGCACTTGTGCACAGTTTCTGTGGATAAAACTGTGAGTAACGCCGCAAACAAACGGTAACTCGGCCTGCGATAAGGACTTTCCGTCTATGCCTCTTTCATAAGCGCGCAAAAAAGCCGCGCTGCATCAGTGCGTTACGTCGGGCTTCCGAGGGGAACGCCCGGGAAGCCACGAGAACCGCCGCGGGGCACGAGTTTGTGCATAAGTCAAGCCCCCGGCCGGATTCGACCCCCAATGTGAAAAAAGTCACGCGTGCCAGGGCCGGGACAGCTCGTGCACGGCGGCGACCAGGGCCGCGACGCTCTCGGGCGGGGTGAACTGCGAAATCCCGTGGCCCAGATTGAAGACGTGGCCGTGGCCACGGCCGAAAGACGCGAGCACCTTGCCGGCTTCGCGGCGGACCGATTCGGCGTCGGCGAACAGCACCGCCGGATCGAGGTTCCCCTGCAGCGCGACGCGTGCGCCGACCCGCCGGCGCGCTTCGCCGAGGTCCGTGGTCCAGTCGAGCCCCACCGCGTCGCACCCGGTGGCGGCGATCGCCTCGAGCCACTGCCCGCCACCCTTCGTGAACACGATCGAGGGCACGCGCCGGCCTTCGGACTCGCGCACTAGGCCCGCGACCACGCGCTCGATGTAGGCGAGCGAAAACGTTCGGAAGGCATCGTGGGCGAGGCTGCCCCCCCAGGTGTCGAAGATCATCAGCGCCTGCGCGCCCGCAGCCACTTGCGCGTTGAGGTAAGCAGTGACCGCGCGCGCGTTCACGTCGAGGATGCGGTGCAGGAGATCGGGCCGCCGGTAGAGCATCGACTTCACGACGCGGAAGTCGTCCGAGCCCCCGCCCTCGACCATGTAGCAGGCGAGCGTGTAGGGGCTTCCGGAGAAGCCGATGAGCGGCACGCGGCCGGCGAGCGCGCGGCGGATCTCGGCCACCGCATCGGTCACGTAGCGGAGCTCCGCGCCGGGGTCGGGCACGGCGAGCTTCGCGACGTCCGCTTCGTCGCGCACCGGCCGCTCGAATTTCGGGCCCTCGCCCTCGGCGAAGTAGAGGCCGAGCCCCATCGCGTCCGGCACCGTGAGGATGTCGGAGAAGAGGATCGCCGCGTCCAGGGGAAAGCGCTCGAGCGGCTGCAGCGTCACCTCGGTCGCGAGCGCCGGCGTCTTGGCGAGCGCGAGAAACGAGCCGGCGCGCCGGCGCGTCTCGTTGTACTCGGGCAGGTACCGGCCCGCCTGCCGCATGAGCCACACGGGCGTGTAGCCGGTGGGCTCGCGGAGCAGGGCGCGCAACAGGGTGTCGTTCTCGAGGGGGCTCATGAGGGTGTTCGGGCGGCGGGCGCGAGGCCGCCGATTGTCACAGAGCGCGCGCCGGCGCGCTCGCGCCGCGGGGGCCTACCGGCGCCGGGCTTTCGCCGCGGGCGCGAGGAGCCTTCCCGTGATGAACGTCCATTCCCGTGGCGTCACCGGCGTGATGGAGAGCCGGTTGCCGCGCTGCAGGATGCGCATGCCGGCGAGCTCGCGGTGCGCGCGCAGCTCGGCGAGCGGCACGAGCCGCGTCTTCGCGACGAAGCGCACGTCCACGTTGAGCCAGCGCGGCGCCTCGCGCGTCGTTGCGGGGTCGTAGTACTCGCTCTTCGGATCGAACTGGGTCTCGTCGGGATAGGCCTCGCGCGCGACCTCGGCGATGCCGGCGATCCCCGGTTCCGCGCAGCTCGAGTGGTAGAAGAGCACGCCGTCGCCGACGCGCATCGCGTCGCGCATGAAGTTCCGCGCCTGGTAGTTGCGCACGCCGGTCCACGGCGCGGTGCGCCGCGGCGCGCGCGCGAGATCGTCGATCGAGAACTCGTCGGGCTCGGACTTCATGAGCCAATAGGGCATTCGAGATTCAGGATCGAGGATCGAGGATCGAGGGTCTGCCCGCTGTCTTCTGTCCTCTGAGGCCGGGAGCGCAGGCATCGCCTGCGCTCCCGGCGCTGAAAAGGGCGCCCCCCGCAGATGGCGTTAGGCCCTGAATCCTGAACCCTTCGGCTCAGGTCGGCCGCCTTCCGGTCGCCATCAGGTACGTCCGACGGAGGGACGCGCACACCGGCGACGCGAGCACGGGCAGCCTTGGGTACGCATTGGTTCAGGGATTGCCTGGCCCTCGCGCGCACCGCAGGGGACATCGAATCGTGGCGAACGTGCCGGCGCCTGGCGGCACTTGGCTCTCGCGCGGCGCCGCACGTCGCGTCCCGGCACAAGGGACTGCGGGGAAACTAGAAGAGCTTCTCCTGCGGCGCGAGCGCCTGCTCGAGCATCGCCTGCATCGCCTCGATTCTACGCTTGAGGTCCGCGATGTCAAAGCCGCCGGGCGTCTTCACGGCGAGGTATTCGTGCGCGATGTTGAGCGCCGCCATCACCGCGATGCGCTCGGTGCTCGCCACCTTGCCGCTCGCCTTGATCTGTCCCATCTTGCCGTCGAGATAGGACACCGCCTGCAGCAGCTCCTCGCGTTCGTCCTCCGCGCAGGACACCTTGTAGGAGCGGCCGAGGATGGTGACGTCGAGCACGCCCTTCTTGGCGGTCATTCGGGGATCTGCCTGAGGAGGGACTCGAGCCGCTCGCGCGCGCCTTCGACCTTGGACGAGAGCCGCTCGCGGTCGAGCTCGGCCTGCGCGAGCTGCTGCCGGAGGGCCCTGTTTTCCTCGCGAAGCCGCTGGCACAATTCCGCGGCCTGGCGGACTCTCTCTTCGAGGGCAGCGAGTTCGGCGTCCATCGGCGCAATATTGGGTCGAAACTCAAGACCGGTCAAGAAGTAAGGCCCGGTTCTCAAAGTAATTTCGTGATGAGCGACACACCCGGTGCTCCTGTAGCCGGCGTGAACTGCGTCACACCGGACGGGCTGCGGCCGGACGCGGTGCGCGTGCCGGGCACGACGCGGCGCGGCCGGCCCTGCGCGCTGGTGGACAACACGGGCGACGCGCTCCCGCGCGCCGAGCTCGAGTCCCTGCTCGCGGATCTCATCGCGGCCGACGCCTTCGGCTTCCGCGCGGCGAGCCTCGCCGGGGGCGACACGCTCGACCTCGACACGCCGCAAGCGGCGCACGTTCAGGTCGCCGGCAGGCTCTACCGCCTGCTCGTGCATCGCTTCGAGGCGCGGCTCGAGCCTTTCTGAGGGCGCGTTCGATCCCGCTGACAACGCGGCTGCGCCCGGCTGGGTCAGGAGGATTTCGCAAGCGGGGACACGTCCCCCTTGGCCCCCTGATTCAGGCGCCGCCAAGAAACGCTCCCCTCTGACCACGTCGGTCGGAGTCGCCGCCGGCGACTGCCGGGAAGCGTTTTTCGACGCCCTGTTAGACTTACCGCCTCGTCCGAGGTGTCCCGTCGCGCCCACCCGCGCGCCGGGATGAAACGGGAATGGGGTCCGAAGCGAGGATCGAGGATCCAGGATCGAGCGCGCGGCAGGTCGTCCGCCTTCCAAGCTGAATCCTGATTCCTGAATCCCGCATCAACTCCCCAGCTGCCCCCGCAACGGTAGGCGAGCCAAGGGCCGCGTCATCTGGCCACTGCGGCGTCCGCGTCAAGCGGCGCCGCGGGAAGGCGACGCGGTAGCGCCGGCGCGTTTTCGCGCGCGCCGGACGGCTCGCGAGCCCGGAGACCGGCCCCGGACGCCGGCGGGAAGGTGCTGCGGGCGGCGGCACGGCATCGGCACGCGGGACGCGCCCGCAACCCCTCACCTTCCCTCTCATCGAAGTGGCCGGCCTGCGGGGACGCTCGCCGGAAGGGAGAGGGAGTCATGATCCAGGCAATCCATCGCGCGGGCGCGGCAGCGCTCGCGGCCTTCGTTCTTTTTTCGGGGCCTTCCACGGGACGCGCGCAGGCGCCGCTCGACCCGGTGGTCGTCACCGCCACGCGCTATCCCACGCGCGTCGCCGAAACGCTCGCCGACACCACGGTCATCACGCGCGACGAGATCGCGCGCTCGGCGCGCACGACGCTCCCGGACTTGCTGCGCGGGCTGCCTGGGCTGCAGGTCACGTCCGCGGGCGGTCCGGGCCAGGTGAGCGGGATCTTCATCCGCGGCGCGAACACGGGCCAGACGCTCGTGCTCATCGACGGGATGCGGCTCGCATCGGCGACCGTCGGCACCACCGCGATCGAGCACCTGCCGCTCGACCAGATCGAGCGGATCGAGATCGTCCGCGGCCCGGCCTCGAGCCTCTACGGCGCCGACGCGGTGGGCGGCGTCATCCAGATCTTCACGCGGCGGGGCAGCGGCGAGCCGCGCGTCAACGCCTCGGCGGGCTACGGCACCTACAACACCTTCATCGGCTCCGCGGGGCTCTCCGGCCAGTCCGGCGCCACGCGCTACCAGGCGCAGGTCGGCTACACGTCCTCCGACGGCTTCTCCGCCATCGCGAACCCGCAGAACCTCGCCTACAACCCGGATGATGACGGCTACACCAACCGCAACCTCACCGCGTCGGTCTCGCACCAGTTCCACGAGCGCTTCGAGGCCGGCGTCAACTTCTTCCGCGCGAACGCGAACACGCGGTTCGACGGCGTCACCTTCGACCCGTTCTTCAACCCGATCACCGCGTTCGACTTCAGGAACCGGCAGGAGCTGCAGACGCTCGCGGCCTACGCCCGCGCGCGCGTCGGTGACTCGTGGCTGAGCACCCTGCGCGTCGGCCAGAGCCGCGACGCGCTCACGATCCAGGGTCTCGACGGCTTCACCAATACGCCCGCCACCGATGTCGTGACGACAACGCAGAACCAGGCGGTCTGGCAGAACGACATCGAGACGGGCCTTGGACGCTTCCTCGCGGCAGCGGAGTGGCGCCGCGACGGGGTGAGCGGCACGACCGATTACGCGGTGTCGAGCCGCACGGTGTGGTCCGTCCTCGGCGGCTGGACGGGCGGCTTCGGGC
This sequence comes from Burkholderiales bacterium, assembly GCA_026417035.1. GTDB lineage: Bacteria > Pseudomonadota > Gammaproteobacteria > Burkholderiales > SG8-39 > JAOAEA01. The sequence goes on along the minus strand of JAOAEA010000068.1, from coordinate 11,353 downwards.
CGGCGAGCCTCCAGGCCAACGTCCGCTACGACGACAACTCGCAATTCGGCGGCAAAACCACCGGCTCGGTCGCCGCCGGCTACGAGCTCGCCGCGGGCTGGCGGATGACGGCCGCCGCAGGCACGGCGTTCAAGGCGCCCTCGTTCAACGACCTCTACTTCCCGTTCTTCGGCAACCCGAACCTCAAGCCCGAGACCTCGAAGAACGTGGAAGCGGGGCTTCGCTACGAGCGCGGCACGGCGCGGGCGAGCGTCGTCGCGTACCGCAACGCCGTCACCGACCTCATCACCATCGTCTGCGACCCCCTCTTCATCGCCTGCGCGCCGCTGAACATCGGCGAGGCGCTGCTGCGGGGCGTGACGGTGGCCGGCGGCACGGAGATCGCCGGGTGGACGGTCGCGGCCTCGGTCGACATCGCGCGCTCGGAAAACGCCGCGACCGGCAACCTCCTGCCGCTGCGCGCGAAGGAATACGGCGCGCTGCAGGTCGGGCGGGCGTTCGGCCCGGCGCGGTTCTCGGTCGAAGTGCTCGGCGTCGGGCGGCGCTATGCCGATGCCGCGAACACGATTCCGCTCGCCGGCTACGGGGTGGTCAACCTCTATGGGGAGTACGTGTTCCGGCGCGATTGGACGCTCTTCGCGAAGCTCGTGAACCTCTTCGACCGCGAGTACGAGATCGTGAAGGACTACGGCACGCCGGGACGGGGGGTGTTCGTGGGGGTGCGCTTCGCGCCGGGGTGAGCTCGCGCTGCGCCCGCCGCGTCCTCTGCGTTGGCGCTTTGCGCGGAAGCTTTTGCGGCTGCCCGCCGCCTCTGCTACTTTCGCGCCATGTCCTACGGCCTCGGCGACGCGATCGACCTCGGCTCGATCCGGCGCGCGCTCGTCGTGAAGCTGCGCCACCACGGCGACGTCCTGCTGTCGGCGCCGGTCTTCAGCGTGCTCAAGAACCGGGCGCCGCACGCGGAGATCGACGCGCTGGTGTACGAAGACACGCGACCGATGCTCGAGGGCCATCCGGCGATCGCGGAAGTGCACACGATCGGCCGCGGCTGGCGCGAGCTCCCGGCCACGGCGAAGCTCGCCGCCGAGTGGCGACTCTTCGCGACCCTGCGCGAGCGCCGCTACGACCTCCTCGTCGCGCTGACCGAGCACAACCGCGGCGCCTGGCTCGCGCGGACTCTCGGCGTGCGCTGGTCGATCGCACCGGCGTATTCCGGCCGCTCACGCTTCTGGAAGCGAAGCTTCACGCACCGCTTCGAGCTGCCGAAGAACCCGCGGCGCCACGCCGTCGAGCGCAACCTCGACGCGCTGCGCCGGCTCGGCATCCAGCCTGCGCCCGAGGAGCGACGGGTCGTGCTCGTCCCCGGCGCCGAGGCCGAGGCTGCGATCGACCGGCACCTCGCGGAAGCGGGCCTCGCCGCGAAGGGCTTCGTGCACGTCCACCCCGCCTCGCGATGGCTCTTCAAGGCCTGGCCCGCGGAGCGTTTCGCTGCGCTCGCCGACCGGTTGCACGACGCGGGGCACCGCGTCGTCCTCACCGCGGCGCCGAGCGAGCCGGAGCTCGCGCTCGTCCGTGAGATCCGGTCGCGGACGCGCGCCGACGTGGTCGATCTCGCCGGAGCGCTTTCGCTCAAGGAGCTCGCCGCCCTCGCCGCGCGCGCGCGCCTCTTCGTCGGCGTGGACTCCGCGCCGATGCACATCGCCGCCGCAATGGGCACGCCGACGGTGGCGATCTTCGGCCCGAGCGGCGATACCGAATGGGGCCCGTGGATGGTTCGCCACCGCGTCGTTGCTTCGGACCGGCATCCGTGCCGGCCCTGCGGCATCGACGGCTGCGGGGGCGGCAAGGTGAGCGACTGCCTCGCCACGCTCCCGCTCGAGGCCGTCTGGGACGCAGCGCAGTCGCTGCTCGCGGAATGAGGCTCGCGGCCGCGCTCGCCGCGCTCGCGCTCGTCACGCCGGCGCACGGCGAGGTGCGGGTGGTGGACGACCGCGGCGTCGCGGTGACGCTCGCCGCACCGGCGCAGCGCATCGTCACGCTCGCGCCGAGCCTCGCGGAGCTCGCGTTCGCGGCCGGTGCGGGCGACCGCGTCATCGGCGTGTCCACCTACACCGACTATCCCAAGGCCGCAGCGCGGCTGCCGGTCGTCGGCAGCCACGGCCGCGTGGACGTCGAGCGCATCGTCGCGATGCGGCCCGACCTGGTGCTGGCGTGGCAAAGCGGCAACCCGGCGCGCGACATCGCGCGCCTGGAACGGCTCGGCGTGCCGGTGTTCGTCACCGAGCCGCGCCGGCTCGAGGACATCCCGCGCATCCTGCGCGCGATCGGCGCGCTCGCCGGCGTGCCGGGTTCCGCAGAGTCGGCTGCCGCCGCGTTCGCGGCCGAAGCGCGGCGCCTCGGCGCGCCGCCTGGCGCACGGCCGGTGCGGGTCTTCGTGGAGATCTGGCACGACCCGCTGCTCACCGTCACCGATGCCCACCTCATCGGCGACCTCGTCGCGCGCTGCGGCGGGGAGAACGTCTTCGCGACGGCGCCGCTGCTCGCGCCGCAGGTCGCGCGCGAGCAACTCCTCGCGCGCGACCCCGAGGTCATCGTCTCCAGCGCCGGGACGGGCGACCGCGCCGAGGCGCTCGCACTGTGGCGCGACATGCCGAGCCTGCGCGCGGTCCGCGAAGGCCGGGTGCACGCGGTCGATGCGCGGCTCATCCACCGCCAGGGTCCGCGCATCCTGCAGGCGATGGCGGCGGTGTGCGCGAGCCTCGCCGCCGAGCGGGCGGCCCGGCCATGAAGATCGCGCTCATCCGCCAGCGCTACAACCCGTTCGGCGGTGCGGAGCGCTTCGTCGCGCGCGCCGCGGCGGCCCTGGCGGCCGAGGGCGCGGGCGTGACGGTGTTCGCGCGTGACTGGCAGGGCGGCGGCGAGGTGCGCGCGGTGCGCTGCGACCCGTTCTACGTCGGCCGTGTCTGGCGCGACTGGAGCTTCGCACGCGCCGCCTGCGCGGCGACGGCGCGCGAGCGGTTCGACCTCGTGCAGTCGCACGAGCGGCTCGCCTGCTGCGACATCTACCGGGCCGGCGACGGCGTGCACCGCCAGTGGCTCGAGAACCGGTCGCGCGCGCTCGGCCCGCTCGCGCGCCTGGCGCAGGCGCTCGGGCCCTACCATCGCTACGTGCTCGCCGCCGAGCGGCGCCTCTTCGCGAGCCCGCGGCTGCGCGCGGTGATCTGCAATTCGCGCATGGTCCGCGACGACATCCGCCGCCACTTCGGCCTCGCCGAGGAAAAGCTCCGCGTCATCTACAACGGCGTGGACACCGAGGCCTTCCACCCGCGCGTGCGCGACGAGTTCCGCACACCGATGCGCGCGCGGCTCGGCATCGCGCCGGACGCGCCGGTGCTGCTCTTCGTCGGCTCCGGGTTCGAGCGCAAGGGCGTGGCGCGCCTCGTCACGGCGCTCGCCCGCATGGCGACGCCCGAGGCGCGGCTCGTCGTCGTCGGCAAAGACAAGGCCGAAGCGCGCTGCGCGGCGATGGCCCGCAGGCTCGGCGTGGCCGGCCGGGTGCACTTCGCGGGCGGGCAGCAGGACGTTCGGCCCTGGTACGGCCTCGCCGACGCGTTCGCGCTGCCGACCCTCTACGACCCGTTCCCCAACGCCGCGCTCGAGGCGCTCGCGTGCGGCCTGCCGGTCGTCACGAGCCCCGAGTCGGGCGCGGCGGAACTCGTCGAAACGGGCGCGAACGGCCACGTCTGCGACGCGCTCGACATCCCCGCGATCGCCCGCGCCTGCGACGCGGCGCTGGCGCTCGGCCGCGACCCGGCCGCACGGGCGGCGGCGCGCCGCGCCGCCGAGCCGCTCGACATCGCGTCGATGGCGAAAGAGCTCCTCGCGCTGTACCGCTCGCTGGCGAGCGGTTAGCGGGTGTCGGGAAACGTTCCCCGGCGTTCTCCTGCGGCGCTCACGTCCCGCGCGTGAGGCGAGGGTCGGCCGGCAGCCCCCGGATCGGGGGTCAAGGGAGACGCGTTCCCCTGTCATCGACCTGCTAGAGGCCACCCTCGGCGGACCGGACGGCGGGGCCTGATAAAATGCCGCGGCCCTAAAGGCTCGGCACCCACGCGCCGCGGGCGAGCCCGCATGGGGCGTGTCGCCCTCCCGGCGCCTTCCCGCCTCCCCGATGACGCCAGCGATCCGATGACGGCTTCCAGCTTCCTCCGTGTCCCCGGCGTCCCCGGCGGCCGAGCTCTCGCCCGCGGCGAGCCGCCGCCGCAGGCATGACCCCGGCCCGCGCCTCGAGCCTGCAGCTCTACCTGCGGCTGCTGCGCTACGTGCGGCCTTATTGGCGCGTGTTCGCCGCGGGGGTCTTCCTGATGGCCATCGTGGCGGCGACCGAGCCCGCGGTCCCGGCGCTGATCAAGCCGATCCTCGACGGCGGCTTCGTCGACAAGGACACGACGCTCATCCGCTGGGCGCCGTTCCTGCTCATCGGGCTGGCCTTCGTGCGCGCGGTCGCCGGGTTCGGCAGCGACTACTGCGGCCACTGGGTGGCGACGCGCGTCGTCGCCGACCTGCGCATGGAGATGTTCGGCACCCTGGTGCGGCTGCCGACCCGCTACTACGACAACACGACCACGGGCCGGCTCATCTCGCGCTTCACCTTCGACGTGGCCCAGGTGGCGGGCGCCGCGACCGGCGCGATCACGGTGATCGTCAAGGACGGCCTCTCCGGCATCGGCCTCATCGCCTACCTCCTCTACACCAACTGGAAGCTGACGCTCATCACGTTCGCGGTGATGCCGCTGCTCGTCTACGTCATGCGCGCCTTCGCCGCGCGGCTGCGCCGCATGTCGGTCTCCGAGCAGGCGGCCATGGGCGACCTGAACCACGTGCTCGAGGAGTCGATCGGCGGCGAGCGCGTGCTCAAGGTCTTCGGCGCGCAGGCCTACGAGACCGGCCGCTTCCGCGGCGCGGTCGAGAAGGTGCGCCGCTTCGCGATGAAGAGCAACGCCGCGGCGGCGGCGACGGTGCCGCTCACGCAGGTGATCCTGTCGTTCGCGGTGGCGCTCATCGTCTACCTCGCCCTCGAGCAGGCCGCCGCCGACAAGACGACCGTGGGCGGCTTCGTCGCGTTCCTCGGTGCGATGCTGCTCCTGAACGGCCCGCTGAAGCGGCTCGCCGGCGTCAACCAGACGCTGCAGCGCGGGCTCGCCGCCGCCGAGAGCGTGTTCACGCTGATCGACGAGCAGCGCGAAGCGGACACCGGCAAGCGCGACATCGGCCGGGTGCGCGGCGAGATCGAGTTCCGCGACGTGAGCTTCGAGTACGAGGGCGCGACGCGCGAGGCCTTGACGCGCGTGTCCTTCCGTATCGCGCCGGGCGAGACGGTGGCGATCGTGGGCGCTTCCGGCAGCGGCAAGACCACCGTGGCCAACCTCATCCCGCGCTTCTACACGCCCACGGCCGGGACCATCACCATCGACGGCGTCGACATCCAGGACGCGACGCTCGAGTCGCTGCGCCGGAACATCGCGCTCGTCTCGCAGGACGTCGTGCTCTTCAACGACACCGTGGCGGCGAACATCGCCTACGGGCGCGGCGGCGAGGTGCGCCCGGAGGAGATCGCCGCGGCCGCCGAAGCAGCGCACGCCGCGGGCTTCGTGCGCGAGCTCCCCGCGGGCCACGACACGCTGATCGGCGAGGACGGCGCGCGCCTCTCCGGCGGGCAGCGGCAGCGGCTCGCGATCGCGCGCGCCTTCCTCAAGGACGCGCCAATCCTCGTCCTCGACGAGGCCACCAGCGCGCTCGACACCGAGAGCGAGCGCCAGGTGCAGGAGGCGCTCGAGACGCTGATGCGCGGGCGCACGACGCTCGTGATCGCGCACCGGCTCTCGACGATCCAGAACGCCGACCGCATCCTCGTCATGGACCGCGGCCGCATCGTCGAATCGGGCCGCCACGCCGAACTCCTCGCCGCGGGCGGGATCTACGAGCGCCTGCACCGGATGCAGTTCCGCGAAGGCGAGGCGGAGGCCGTCGCGGCGGCGTCATGATCGAGCCGGAGTCCCGGGTGCTCGTGATCGCGGTGGCCCGGATCGGCGACACGGTGCTCGCCACGCCGGTATTGCGAGCCCTCGCCGCAGCGATCCCGCGGGGCCGCCTCGACGTGATCGTGCAGGCGAACCGCGCCGGGCTGCTCGAGGGGCTGCCTTACGTCGGCCGCATCGTCGGCGCGCGGAAGCTCGGGCTCGCGGTCGCGCGGCTCGCCGGCCGGCGCTACGACTATGCCTTCGTCTACGGGAGGGACGGCTGGCTCGTGCGCCATGCGCTCGCGGTCGCGCGCCGGGTGATCGCCTTCCGCCAGCCGGAGGCGGGCCTGAACGAGCGCCTCTACCGCGCGGTCGAGCCGCCCACCGGCCCGATCCACGCCGTCCGCGAGCGCGCGCTGCTATTGGAGGCCGTCGGCGTCCCGATGCCCGATCCGCGCGCCGAGTACCGCGTCGCGCCCGCGGAGGCCGCCGAAGCGGGGCGTTTCATCGCCCGCGCCTTCGCGCGCCGGCCCCATCCGCTTCTCGCCCTCGCGCCGAAGAGCTTCCCGACCAAGGCCTACCGCGACTGGCCGCAAGAGCGTTTCGTCGCGCTCCTCGATCGGCTCTTCCGCGAGCGGCCCGCGGCCGGCGCCGTCGTCCTCGGCGACGCCGGGGCGCGCGACGTCGCCGAGGCGCTCGGCGCGCGCTTCCCGGGGCGCGTTGCAGCGGCTGCCGGCGCGCGGTCGCTGCGCGAGTCGGCGGCGCTCATGGCCGCGTGCGACCTCTACGTCGGCGTGGACACCGGGCCGACGCACCTCGCTGGAGCGCTTGGGCTGCCGATGGTGGCGCTCTACCACTGCCGGCACCGCGGGCGACACCTCGCGCCGCTCGGGCATCCGGCGCTCGAGGTGATCGAGCACCCGGCGGCCGACGCCGACTGCGCCGAGACGACGCCCATGGCCGCGATCGACGCCGACACCGTGTGGCAGGCAGTCGCGCGGCGGCTCGCGGCGGCGGAGGCCGCGTGAGCGGCGTGCGCGTGCTGCACACCGAGTCGAGCGCCGGCTGGGGCGGCCAGGAGAACCGCACGCTGAGAGAGGTGCGCGAGCTCGGTGCGCGCGGCGTGCACGCGGCGATCGCCTGCCGGCCCGGCGCGAAGCTCGGCGCCCGCGCGCGCGAGGCGGGCCTCGAGGTGCACGAGGTGCCGATGCGCGGCGCCGGGGACCTGGGGTCGATCCTCGCGCTGCGTTCGATCCTGAAGCGGGGGCGGTTCGACGTCGTCTCGACGCACTCGAGCGGCGACACGCTGGTGGCCGGCCTCGCCGCGCGGCTCCTGTGGCCGCGGCCGGTGCACGTGCGCACGCGCCACCTCATCCTCCCGATCACGCACCGCGCCACCTACACCTGGCTGCCGGACCACGTGGTCGCCGTGACCCATGCGCTCGCCGACTATCTCGCGAGCGCCGGCGTCCCGCGCGAGCGCATCTCGGTCATCGGCAGCGGCATCGACCTCGACGCCTTCGACCCCGACCGGACGCCGCCGGTGCTGCGGTCCGAGCTCGGCTTGGCGAAGAACGCGCTCGTCGTCGGCACGGTCGCGATCCTGCGCGTCAAGAAGGGCCATCGCGACCTGCTCGAAGCCGTGCCGGCGATCGTCGCGGCGGTGCCCGAGGCGGTGTTCGTCCTCGCCGGCGACGGGCCGCAGCGCGCGAACCTCGAGCGTGAGATCGCCGCACGCGGGCTTGCCGACCGCGTGCGCATGATCGGGCTGCGCCACGACGTCGCCAACGTGCTCGCGTCGCTCGACCTCTTCGTGCTGCCGACCCACGAGGAGGCGGGCGGGCAGTCGTTCCTCGAGGCGCAGGCGATGCGCGTGCCAGTGGTCTCGACGCGCGTCGGCGGGGTGCCGGAGATGGTGCGCGAGGGCGAAACGGCGCTGCTCGTGCCGCCGCGCGACCCGGCCGCGCTCGCCGAGGCGGTGATCGCGCTCGCGCGAGATCCGCACCGGCGCCGGCGCATGGGCGAAGCGGCTCGCGCCTGGGTGCTCGCCGAGCACGGCGCCGGCCGGATGGCCGAGCGCATGCTCGCGCTCTACGAAAGACTACTCGCGGAGCGCGGGCGATGAAGGCCGCACGCGCGCTGCCGGTGCTGATGTACCACCACGTGAGCCCGGCCCCTGGTCTGGTGACGGTGTCGCCCGCGACCTTCGCGGGCCACATGCGTGCGCTCGCGGCGCGCGGCTGGCGCGCGGTCGGCACGGCCGACTTCGAGCGCTTCCTCGCCGGCGAGCCGCTGCCCGCGAAAAGCGTGATGATCACGTTCGACGACGGCTATCTCGACAACTGGGTCCATGCGCATCCCATCCTCGCCGAGACCGGCATGAAGGCGGTGGTCTTCGCGGTGACCGGCTGGCTCGGCGACGGGCCGGCGCGGGCGAAGGCGGGCGAGCCGGGCGCGCCGGCGACGCCGGAGCACAAGGCCTGCATGGCCGCCGTGCGCGAAGGCCGCGCCGACCGGGCGATGCTGCGCTGGTCGGAGGCGGCGGCGATGCAGGAGGCGGGCACGGCCGAGTTCCATTCGCACACCCACACCCACACCCGCTGGGACCAGAAGATGCCGCGGGGTGCGGAGCGCGACGCCGCGCTCGCGGCCGACCTCGCCGCCTCGCGCGGGGCGCTCGCGGCACGGCTCGGCGGCGCGACGCGGCACCTCTGCTGGCCGCAGGGCTATTACGACGACGATTACCGCCGCGTCGCGCGCGAGGCGGGCTTTCGCGTCTTCTACACGACGGAAAAGGGCGTGAACCGGCCGGGCGCCGATCCCGAGCGCATCGGGCGCATCGTCACCAAGGAGCGCGATGGCGCCTGGCTCGCGAGCCGGGTACGGATCTACGCGAGCCCGGTGCTCGGCCGGCTCTACACGTTGCTGCGGGGGCAGCGGTGAACCTCGCCTTCATCGACGTCACCATCACTTGCTCCTCCGGCGGCGTGCAGACCGTCGTGTGGNAGCTCGCCAAGGCGCTGGTGGATCTCGGGCACCCGATCACGGTCTACGGCGGCGAGGGGGACGTGCGGCCCGACTTCGGCGGGCGCGAGGTGCGCGTGCGGACCTTTCCGTTCACGCCGCGGGAGCGGGCGCCCTGGTTCGGCAACCGTTTCGCGAAGCTCGTCGAACGCGCGACGCTCGCCCGCCACGCCCGACGCGAAGTGGCCGCTGCCGGCCACGACTGGATCATCCTCACCAAGCCGCTCGACTTCTTCTGGCCGCTCCTACTGCCGCGCGGCACGCGCACGCGCTTCTGCTTCATGAGCGGCGGCACCGACTTCATCGCCTTCGACCGCCGGCTCGCGCCGCGCATCGACGCCTTCGTCGCGGCGAGCCACTTCACCGCCTGGCAGGCCGCGAGCCGTTTCAAGCGTTTCCCGGCGGTGATCTGGAATGGCGTAGAGGTCGAGCGGTTCCGCCCCGGCATCGCACCCGCCGCGTCGCGCGCGGCGCTCGGTATCGGCGCCGACGACCTCGTGCTCGTCTCCGCCGGCCGGCTCGTGGGCCTCAAGGGCCTCGCGCACGCGGTGCGAGCGCTCGCCGAACCTGCGCTCGCGGGCCGGCCGGTGAAGCTCGTCGTCGTCGGCGATGGACCCGAGCGGCCGCGGCTCGAGCTGCTCGCGCGCGACCTGGGTGTCGCCGGGAAGCTCGTCTTCGCCGGCGCGAAGCCGCATGCCGAGATGCCCGGCTGGTACGCGCTCGCCGACATCGGCGTCTTCCCGTCGATCGCCGACGAGGCCTTCGGCATCGTGATCGCCGAGTGCATGAGCTGCGCAAGGCCGGTGGTGGCGAGCTGGATCGGCGGCATCCCGGAAGTGGTCGGGAACGAAGGCTCGTGCGGCCTGCTCGTGCCGCCCGCCGATCCGCAGGCGATCGCCGCGGCGATCGCGCACCTCGCCGATGACCCCGCGCTGCGCGAGCGCATGGGCGAGCGCTCGCGCGAGCGGATCGCGGGGACGTTCACCTGGGAGGCGTCCGCGCGGCGGCTGCTCGCGGCGCTGGAGCGGGCGGGCCGCGGCCGATGACGCGAAAAATCCTCGTCATCCGCCGCGACAACATCGGCGACCTCGTGCTCACCACGCCGCTCTTCGCGGCGCTGCGCGAGAGGCTACCCGACGCGCAGATCGATGTCCTCACCAACTCTTACGCCGAGCCGGTGCTCTTCGGCAACCCGGACGTGGACAACGTGTACGTGTACACGAAGGCGCACCACCGCGGCGAGGGCGTGAGCCGGCTGCGCGTCTATCTGCAGCGCTTCCGTGTCACGCGCGAGCTCCGCCGCGAGCGCTACGATGCGATCCTGCTCGCCCGCTCGCTCGCCATCCCGCGGCTCGTGGCGCGCGCGCGGCGCATCGGCGCATCCGAGATCGTCGGCGTGCTCGCTCCCGGCGACCACCTGGCGAGGAAGCTCACCCACGCGATCGCCTGGGACCCATCGCCGGACGTGCACGAGGTGGTGCGCTCGTTTCGCACCGCCGAGCACTTCGGCATCGCCGGGCCGCCCGGGCCGCTGCGGCTCTTCCCGCAGGAGGCCGAGGTGCGCGAGGCGCGCGAGCGCCTCGCGCCGGTGCTCGGCCTCGGCAAGCGGCTCGTGGCGGTGAACCTGAGCTCGCGCAAGGTGCGCCAACGCTGGCCCGCCGAGTCGTTCGCGCGCTTCATGCGCGAGCTCGCGGCGCGCGAGGGCGTCGCGTTCATGCTCGTCTGGTCGCCGGGCGATGCGGCGAACCCGCGGCATCCCGGCGACGACGCGAAAGCGCGCGAGGTGATGGCGCGGCTCGAGGGCGTGCCGTGCGCGGCCTACGCCACCGCGGAGCTGCGCCAGCTCATCGCAGGGCTCTCGCTCGCGAGCGCGATAGTCACCTCCGACGGCGGCGCAATGCACCTCGGCGCGGGCGTGGGCCTCCCGGTGCTCGCGTTCTTCGGCAACTCGAGCGTCGCGAGCTGGCGCCCCTGGGGCGTGCCGCACGAAGTCCTGCAGCCCGCGAGCCGCACGGTCGCGGACATCACCGTCGATGCGGCGCTCGCCGCGTGGGACCGGCTCTCGGCGCGCACCGGCGCGCGCGCGGCGGCCTGAGCCGGAGTGATGCGCGCCGTTGTCCCCCACATGGAACAGGCTTTGTCACACGGGTTGGCAAGGCGGTCTGGAAAGAGCGCGGCCAGGAGCCAGCGCGCGAGCTCCGGCTTCGTCTGGGTGTCGATACCATACGGTGGCGCGCCCAGCACCGGGCCGGTCCGGTGACTGCTTGCTCACGAGAGCCCAACCACCCTGGTTCATGCGCATCCTCTACGTT
>JAOAEA010000067.1 GCA_026417035.1 Burkholderiales bacterium | reverse complement strand
GCATGATGCTTGCCAACGTGCCGGCCGTCTGGCTGGGCGAGCGGCTGGCGCAGCGCATCAACTTGCAAGTCATGCGCTGGATCGCGGCGGCGCTTTTCTTCGCGCTCGGCATCGCAACGCTGCTGTTCGGCTGACGGGCGGCTTCGTGCGCCTCCGTTGCGCCGCGGCGCTCGCCGCCCGCGGGCGCACACGCGCCGGGCGGTGGCGACGATGCGCGACGACCTCGCCCGCGGACCTGCAGGACGACCCGACCGGCTCGCCGCGGCGATTCGCGCGGCGTGTCACGCCAACGCGAGACGGACAGGGTCGGCGCGCGGCAGCCTTACTCGGCCGCCGTGCGCGCCAGCGCCTTCGGCAGCTCGCCGTTGGCGTAGACGTTCAGATATTTCAGGCAGATCACGCGCAGGCACGAGGCGATGTTCTTGTCGTTCGCGACGAGGCAGCCCGAGTGGATGCGCTCGATGAGCCGCGGCAGGGTCTGACCCGTTTCCCGCGCCATGTCCTCGAGCACGGTCCAGAAGGCGCGCTCGAGCGCGATGGTCGTGCTGTGACCGTGGATGCGGAAGCCGCGCTTCTCGGGCACGAACTCGCTGATCTGCGAGGTCGTGCACGCGTTGAACATGTGGTCGAGCAGGTCCTGGTCCTCGACGTAGATCGACATGGCGCGGCGCTTCCCCGGGGGCGACCGGGCCGATTCTGTCGGGTCGCCGCCGCCCGCGCAAGGCGGCCCGGCGGGCGCGCGGTTGGCAATAATTACTACCCCGGCGCGGGCCGCGCTGCCGTAGGATCGGCGCCGGCAGCAGGAGACGGAGACCCCGTGCGGGCGGAGGCGCGCGTGGCTCTGGCAGCGTGACGCAAGACGCCGGAATGACGGCGACGAGGTCCCTGCCGGACAGCCTCCCGGGAGCGAAGCGCGCGGTCTGCGTCACCGGCTGCGGGGATCCGAGAGGGGGTGTGGTCCCTCTTGCAACAACTCGCTAGGAGCGAGGGCATGGAGTTCTTCCGCAAGACGCTCGATCCGATGGTGGCGCTCGCCGCGATCGCCATCCTCGAGATCTTCCTCTTCCTCGTGATCGGCGCCTGGACGGTCGGCGGCGGCGAGACGATGATGACCGGCCTCATCGCGAAAGCGTTCCTCGGCGACGAGCTGGAGCGTCTGCCCTTCTGGACGCTCGTGTTCCCGGTGCACGGCGACTACTGGAAGATCTACATCAGCCTCGGGATGCTCTTCGGCGCGGTCGTGGGCGCGGTCGCCTCGAAGGAGTTTTACCTGCGCATCCCGCGGCGGCTCTCGGAGTGGGTCCTCATCACCCTCGGCGGCCTGCTGATGGGCATCGGCATCCGGCTCGCCTTCGTCTGCAACGTGTCCACCTTCTTCGGCCTCACCCCGGAGATGAACCTCGGCGGCTACATCGCGATCTCGGGCATCGTCGCCGGGGCGTGGGTGGGGTCGCTCATCTACAAGCGCATCCTGGAGGGCTGAGGCATGTCGACGGTCGCCGAATGCGTGGTCGCGTTCATCTTCGGGTCGGTGGTCGGGCTGCTGGTGCAGCGCTCGCGCTTCTGCAATACCGCGGCCCTGCGCGACGCGATCATGTTCAAGAGCTACCGCAACACCAAGGCGCTGCTGGTGGCGATGATGATCCTCACCGTGGCGTTCACGACGTTCATGACGCTCGGCGCCGGGCACCCCCTCGAGTTCGACGTCGGCTTCAACCAGTTCATCGGGCTCTTCCTGTTCGGGGTCGGCATGGTGCTCGCCGGCGCGTGCACCGTGTCGACGTGGGTGAAGACCGGCGAGGGCAACCTCGGGGCGCTCTGGGCGCTCCTCTTCACCTTCATCGGCATGTTCCTCTTCTCGGTCGTGTGGTCGTGGAACTACTGGCCCCCGGCGCCCGCGAGCATGACCGGCGAGCCGAACCTCGCGGCGCTGCAGCTCGGCTTCGCCAACGCGCGCACGCTGCAGGACAAGCTCGGCGTGCCGGCGGTGGTGTTCGGCCTGGTGCAGACCGCGGCGCTCTTCGCGATCTACCGCGCGATCCGCCGCAAGGAGATGGCGCAGCACGCGAAGCACGAGCGCGCCGCCGCGGAGCACAGGGCCGCGGTCGCGGACAAGCCGGCCGCCGCGCCGGCGGCCGCGGGCGGGCCGGGAGTGAAGGTCGTCGCAGGAGGGAGGCGCTAGGCGATGGGTCTGTTCGGATCGAAGAAGGCGAAGGAGGCCGCGGCCGACACCGCGGTCGAAGAACGGCTGAGCGACGGGACCGTGGTGCGTGTCACGCGACGCATCGACTGCATCGGCGACTCCTGCCCGCGGCCGCAGCTCATGACGAAGAAGGCGGTCGGCGAGGCGCGCCCCGGCGACGTCATCGAGGTGCTCGTGGACAACCCGTCCTCGGTCGAGGCGCTCCCGCCCATGTGCGACGAGCTCGACGCGACGCACCTCGAAACGGCCAAGGCGGCGCACTGCTGGCGCGTCTTCATCCGCAAGGACTGAACCCGTGCCCGGGCGCTGGCTGATGCGGCTCTTCGTCGGCGCGGGTGCAGCCGCGAGCGTGGCCGCGCTCGTCTACGTCTACGCCTGGCCGCCCGCGAGCATGCGGGTCGATCGCGACGGCGTGCCGCACCTCTCGCCGCCCGTCGCACACCCGTTCACCGGCGAACCGCTCACGCTCCAGGAGCTCGCGCGCCACTACAAGGAGGGCTCGCCGTGAGCCTCGATTTCGAGACCTGGGCGCAGATCGTGGCGTTCGCGCTCGCCTTCGGCGTCATGTACCTCGCCTTCTTGAGCGATACGCTCTAGCCGCCGTGGACCGCGCGAGCGCCGTCTTCTGCACCCTCGCCCTCGCCGCGAGCGTCGCGGCGGCGGCGCTCGGCTTCCGCCTCGCGGCCCTGCCGAGGGACGCGATCGAGCGCGCCGCGACGCCGGCGCGCGCCGAGACGCTCCCCGACGTCGATCTCGGCGGCGGCTTCGGGAAGGTGCCGGTGGTCGAGCTCGTCGGCTACTACATCGAGAACCCGCGGCAGGCGCCCGCGGCGGGCCGCGCGCCCGGCACCGCGCCCGCGCGGCCGAAGCGCTTCGGAGGCTGCTAGCTTGCCGTGCGCCACCGCGAGAGCCTTGTCCGCGACCGCGGCGGCGCGTGCGGCCGCAGGCGAGCGCACGGTCGTGGACCCTTGCGCACCGCGGCGGAGGACGCGCTGATGGACCTCCTGTTCCATGTCGGCAACGCCGGCTCGGGGCGGATCCTCGCGGGGCTCGCGCGCGCCTGCGCGCGGCGCGGCACGCGGTTCGCGGTCTTCTTCACCCACGACGGCGTGCAGCTCCTCGACGCACCCGAGGTGCGCGACGCGGTCGCGGCGGCGGCGCGCGCGGCGGTGTGCGAGCATTCCTGGCAGCGCTACCGCGGCGACGCGGCGTGTCCGGTCGAGCTCGCCAGCCAGACCCTGAACAGCGAGCTCGCGGGCGAAGCCGCCCGGGTGGTGAGCCTGTGATGGGAACCGCGACCGCGCGCGCCAAGTCGGTGCTGGTGCTCGCGCGCCGCGACCACGCGGAGGCGATGCGCGTCGCCGCCGGGCTCACGATCTTCGGGCACGCCGTGGACCTCGTGTTCATGGGCGCGCCGGTGGCCGAGACCGAGGAGAACGCCGCCATGGCGGAGCTCCTGGAGCTCTCCGGGATCGCACCGCGCACCACGATCCGAGCGATGGCGGACGAGCTCGCCTTCCTCGACACCGCGGCGCTCGCCGCGGCGATCGCGGGCGCCGACGCGGTCGTGAGCCTGTGAAGGGACGGGGATGAGGATCGCGGTGCTCGAGGCGGACCTCTTCCCGGATGCCGGGACGTTGCGGGCCGCGCTCGCGCGGCTCGAGGACAGTCATGCGGTCGTGCGGCTCGAGGCCGCGCGGCGAGGCATGGGCGAAGGGGACTGGGATCGCCTGCTCGAGGCGATCCTGGCTTCCGATCTCGTGGTGACCACATAGAGGAGATGGATATGCAAAGGCACTTCATGGCGGGGATGCGGGGGCTCCTCGTGCTCGCTGCCCTCGCCCTCGTCGCCGCGGGGCGTCCCGCGGCTGCGCAGCCGCTCGTCGATTCGGCGTGGGTGGCGGCGAACGTCGGCAAGCCCGACGTGGTGTTCGTCGACTTCCGGCCGGCGCCCGATTACCTGCGCGCCCACATTCCGGGGGCGGTGAACAGCAACTACGCGAGGGACGGCTGGCGGGAGGAGCGCGCCGACAAGGTGCCGGACATGTTCCCCGCGGACGTCGCCAAGCTCGCGGCGATGATCGGCCGGCTCGGGATCGACAACAACACCCACGTCGTGCTCGTCCCCGGCGGCGCCAACTCGACCGAGATGGGCATGGGCACCCGGGTCTATTGGACCTTCAAGGTGCTCGGCCACGACAAGGTCTCGATCCTGAACGGCGGCATGGCCGACTACCTCGACCTCGCCAAGGAGAAGAAGTACCCGCTCGCCTCCGGCGGCGTGAAGCCCGAGCCGAAGACCTTCACGGCGAACCTGCGCAGGGAGATGCTCATCACGATGGACGACGTGAAGAAGGCGCAGGCCGCCGGGGTCCTCCTCGTGGACAACCGGCCCGAGGACCACTTCGCGGCGATCTCGCGCCACGGCAAGGCGAAGGCCGCCGGCACGATCCCGGGCGCGAAGAACCTGCCGCAGCAGTGGCTCACCGAGAACGGCGGCGGCGAGTTCCGCGCGAAGTCGCAGCTCGAGCAGCTCTACCGGGTCGCCGGCGTGCCCACGAGCGGCGAGCAGATCAATTTCTGCAACACCGGGCACTGGGCGTCGATCGGCTGGTTCGTCTCGAGCGAGCTCCTCGGCAACAAGCAGGCGAAGCTCTACGACGGCTCGATGGTCGAATGGACCATCAAGGACAACCCCGTGGAGCAGCGGATCAAGCTGCAGTAGCGGTGCCTGGCGTCGCCGCGGCCCTCGCGTCGGCCGCGGCAGCGTCCGCACTCCGCGTGCGAGCCGCGGGACCGTCCCGGCGGCGTCGGGCCCGATGCGCTCAGGACGTGCCGCGGGGCGCGGCCCCGCCGGCCGGGGTCGCGGCGCGACGCCGCAGCCAGCGCCACACCGCGCTCGAGGGGATCTCGCCGGTGACCACGTACTGCATCATGTTCGCGTTGTGGACGAGGTAGCTCTGCCGGCGCGCGGTCTCGCGTGAGCCGCAGAAGAGCACGCGGTCGCCCGGCCGGACGGCGGTCGGGTCGGGCGGCAGCAGGATCTCTTCGTCGGCGCGCGCCAGGAGGAGCGGGATCAAGGCGAGCCGGTTGGTCCGGTCCGCGGGATCGCCGAGCAGATGCTCGATGCGCAGCGCCCCGGCCCGAGCCCACTCGCAGGCGGCGCCCGCGCCCTGTCGGTCCACGCTCACCGACCATGAATCGGGCACGACATCGGTCGCGACCGCCGCGATGCGGGCGGCGAGCTCGTTCGCCCAGTCCTCGTCCCGGCCGCGCGCGAGCGCGAAGAAGCGGTGCAGGAGCGGCGCGGTCAGGATGCCGAACGCGGTGCGTGCGACGATGCGGCTCGGTTGCATCACGATGTCGGGCGCGATGCGCTCCACCAGGATGCCGTTCGCGATGCGGTTCTTGCGCATCACGACGAAGAGCTTCGGGTTGAGCTCGCGCGCGGTGATCACCACCGAGAGGTTGTTCACGTCGTCCGGCGTTCCCGCGACGAGGCCGACGGCGCTGCGGATCCCGGCTGCTTCGAGCGTGTGCGCCTCGGTGCCGCTGCCGCGCACCGCCTGCGGCCGGCCGGCGCCCTCGGGGTCGACCTCGATCACCGAGACCCGGTTGCCGTGCCGGGCGAGGCTGTCGGCGACGGCGCGGCCGAAGCGCCCGAAACCGGCGAGCACCCAGGTGCCCTTGGGCGGCTCGATCGGCTCGGCGAGCGGCGAGCCGGGCACCGCGGTGAGCCACTCGCGCAGCAGATACAGGCTCGGCGCCGACACCGCGACGCCGAGGTAGGAGCCGAAGCGCTCGAAGGGGTCGATGATGTAGTCGGTGCCGAACGAGGCCATGTTGGCTGCCACCTCGCGCGACTCGCAGCGGGCGACCACCGGGACGCGCGGGTTCAGCACCTTCGTGGCGATCGCGATCGCGAGGTTCGCCGTGTCGCTGTTGGTGACCGCGACGACGCCCGCGCAGCGGCCGCGGCGCACGCCCGCGAGCAGGAGCGACTGCGGGAGCGAGGCGTCGGCGGTGAGCCCGGGGACGGCCGATTGCAGGTCGGCGAGGTCGAGCTCGTTGATCCGCCCGGGGTCGATGTCGACGACCACGGTGCGTACGCCGTCGCGGTCGAGCGCGTCCACGAGCAGCCCGCCGGTCTCGCCGTAGCCGCAGACGATGTAGTAGGGCTCGGCCAGCGCGCGCACCCTGCGGGCGAACTGCGCCGCGGCGAGGACGCGCTGGAACGCCGGATCCTGGAAGAGCGCGATGATCTTGCCGATCGCGTACACCCACGCGATGACGGTGAGGTAGATCGCGAAGCTCACCCACAGCCGCTGCGCGTCGCTGAACGGGTGCGGCAACTCGCCGAAACCGATGGTGGTCGCGGTGTAACTGAAGAAGTAGAACGCGTGGAAGAAGTCCATGCGCCACGGCCGCCCCTCGGCGTCCACGCCCGGCATCAGCGTGAGCCCGAGCATCGCGACCGCGTAGCTCGCGACCAGGACGATGAGCGGCGCGCGCATGCGCCGCAGGAAGAGGAAGACGACGCTCGGCGCGTCTTCCGCGCCGCGGCCGCCACGCGCGGCGCCCGCGATCACCGGCGGAGCATCGCGGTCTCGATGATGAGCAGCACCACCGAGACGACGTTGGCGAGGAAGGCGCCGCCGGCGAGCGAGACGATGCTCGCCGTCGTCGTGGGCGTGAGGCCGGCCCCGGTGCCGTGCACCGCGACCGCCCAGAGGATCGCCGCGGCGACGAGCTGCAGGTCGGCCACCAGGCTCGCGGCGAGGTGGATCGCGCCGACCTGCGTGCGGTCGCCGAGCTTGAGCACCGAGGCGATCAGGTTGACGACGATCGCGGCGAAGAGCTCGTTGACGTCGTGCTGCGCGGGATCGGTCAGGTCGCCGATGAAGAACCCGAAGTTGAGGGTCATCGCGAGGATGATGAAGAACCCGAAGACCACCTTCTCGAGGTTCACGGCGCGCCTCCCTGCGTGGTGACGCGCCTATATCGCACCGCGCGAAAGGCGGTGTCAACCCGCGCGGCGCGCGCGGGTTCAGGCGGGCTCGGTGCGCGGCCCGGGCGCGCCGAAGACGCGCTCGTGCAGGTCGAGGAGATGGCCGTCGCGGATGCCGTGCTCGGCGAGCCCGGCGACGGTCCTGGCGAGGTAGTCCGCGCAGGGGCCGATCGCCCCGCACGCGGTCGCCATCGTCGCGGCGACCCGCTCGGCGGGGAGCTTGCCGGCGTAGCTCGGGTGGTCGCGCCGCACGACGAAGGCGATCGCGCGGACCTCGCGGCCCTGGCGGTCGCGGACCTTGACCCAGCGCGGCGCGTAGGAGCCGACCACCATCTCGCGGCGCCAGAGCAGGAGGAGCTCTTCCGCGGCCGCATTGCGCGGAATGCGGTAGAGCACGCCGCTGCACCGGCCGCCGCGGTCGAGGCCGAGGACCAGGCCGGGGTTCTCGGGCGTGCCGCGCCCGGTCAGCGACCAGAGGCAGAAGCGCCGGTGGAAGCCGTGCAGGGTCGCGGTGCGGCGCTCGGCGTAGTGGAAGAGGGGGTTCCAGACGAGCGACCCGTAACCGAACACCCAGATGTCGCACTCGGGGCAGTGGCCGGCGAGCAGCGCGGCGATCGATGCCCGGTGCTCTTCGTCCGTGAGGCAGCGCGGTCCGCCCGGCCGGGCCGCGAAGATCCGGCGGAGGTAGCCGGACTCCAAGTGCTCTCGCGTCAGTGACATGGCGTTGGCGGATGGGTGCGCGTCGCCCGGTTCCGAAGCATGAAGGGTGCCAACGGGCGATCCCGGCGGGACGTTGACCGCCGCCGCGGGGTCGCCGTGTGCAATCCGGCTCAAGCGGCGAGCGCCTGCGCGGCGAGGCGGGCGACGTAGGGGTCGCGGACCCCCGCCTCGGCGAGACCGTCCGCGGTGCGCAGCAGGTAATCGAGGCCGGTGCCGAGCCTGCCGCGGGAGCGTTTGAGGATGGCCACGACTTCGTCGTCGGGGAGCCGGCCGACATAGCCCGAGCGGGTCCGGTCGACCACGAACGCCAGCGCCCGCAGGGTGTCGCGCCCGCTCCGCGCGAGCACCCACCTCGGCTCGTAGGAGCCGAGCAGCATCTCGCGCCGCCAGAGGAGCCGCAACTCGATCTCCACCTCGCGGGCGGGGATGCGGTAGGCGACCCCGGTGCAGCGTCCGCCGCGGTCGAGGCCGAGCACGAGGCCGGGCGATTCGGGCGTCCCGCGGTTGATGCGCGACCACAGGCAGAACCGCCGGTGGTAGCCGTGCACCGTGACGAGGCGCCGCTCCGCGTAGGAGAGCACCGGGTTCCAGACGAGGGACCCGTAGGCGAAGAGCCAGAGGTCGCCGGCGTGGTGCGGCGACGCGAGCACCGCCTGCAGCGAGCGCTCGAGTTCGGCCTCGGAGAGGAGCAGCGGCGCGAGCGGGGAGTGCTCCAGGCCCTCGCGCAGGCGGTTGTTCTCGAGGGCGAAGCGGTTGAGCGTGCCGAGGTCGACGGACCGGCTCGGCGGCGCGGGCTCGCTCATCTCGTCCCCGTGGCTCCTCGTGCGTTATTCGTCGGCGCGCAGGATGAGGAAGGTCGCGCTCGCGCGTCCGATCCGCTCGGGGCGGGCGCCCATGCGCCAGATGAAGCAATCGACGAACGCCACGCGCTTCCCCGGCCGGTAGAGGTCCACGCGCGCTTCGACCCAGTCGCCGGGCACCGCGTTCCCGGCGAAGTCCATCGAGAGCGTCGTGGTCACCAGCTTGCGCGGTGGGTCGGAGGCGCTCGAGGCGGCGTGGCCCATGGCGAAGTCCGCGAGCGTGCAGATCATCCCGCCATGCACGATGCCGCGGCGGTTCTTGTGCTTCTCCGCGACGCGAAAGCCGATCGTGAGGCCGCGCTCGTCGCGCCGCTCGAAGAGCGGGCCGACGAGCTCGTGGAACGGGCTCATCGGCTCGAGCCGGTGGAAGCCTTCCGGGATGGCCGTCACGCCGCCCTCGCCGCCGGTTGCGGGCTGCGGAACGCGGCGAGGAGCTCCGCTTCCTTCTTCTTCGCCGCCGCGATGTGCCGCGCCTTGACGTGGCCGAAGCCGCGGATCTCCTCGGGGATCGCCGCGATCGCCACCGCGGTCGCGTGGTTCTCGCGCGTGAGCTTCGCCACGAGCTCGTCCACGGTCTTCTCGTAGTCGGCGATGAGGCGGCGCTCCGCGCGCCGCTCGGCCGTGTGGCCGAACGGATCGAAGGCGGTGCCGCGCAGGAACTTGAGCTTCGCCAGCGCCGCGAAGGCCTTCATCACCCAGGGCCCGAACTCGCGCTTCCGCGCCTCGCCGGTCACCGGGTCGGGCTTCGCGAGGAGCGGCGGCGCGAGGTGGAACTTCAGGCGGTAGTCGCCCTCGAACATCCCCGCGATCTTCTGCGCGAAGGCCGGATCGCCGTAGAGCCGCGCGACCTCGTACTCGTCCTTGTAGGCGAGGAGCTTGGCGTAGTAGCGCGCCACGGCCTCGGTGAGCCCGGTGCTCCCGGGGACCTTCTCGCCCTCCGCCTTGCGCACCCGGTCGACGAGCGTGCGATAGCGGCGTGCATAGGCGGCGTCCTGGTAGGCCGTCAGCAGGGCCGCGCGCCGCTCGATCACCTCGTCCAGGCTGCGCGAGAAGGCGTGCGCGAGCGGCACGACCTCCGCCGGCGTCGCGAGCTTCTCGACCGCTGCGGCGTCGACGGCGGCGCGGCGGCCCCACAGGAACGACTTCCTGTTGAAGTCCACCGAGACGCCGTTCAGCTCGATCGCGCGCAGGATGGCCGCTTCCGAGAGCGGCACCCAGCCGCGCTGCCAGGCGTAGCCGAGGACGAACATGTTGGTCGCGATCGCGTCGCCCATCAACGCCGTGGCGAGCCTCCCCGCCGGCACGAACGCCGCGCCCCCGGGGCCGACCGCTTCCGCGATCTGCGCCTCGTAGGCCGCCTGTGGTGGCCGCCAGTCGGGGTTCTTCACGAACGCGGCCGTGGGCGCGAGCGTCGCGTTGACCACGGCCCGGGTCAGCCCCGGCGACATGCGCGAGAGGGCATCGGCGCTCGCCGTGACGATGAGATCGCAGCCGAGTACCAGGTCGGCCGCGCCGGTGCCGAGGCGGGTCGAGTGCAGATCGTCCGGATCCGGCGCGATCTTCACGTGCGACATCACCGGGCCGCCCTTCTGCGCGAGCCCGCTCATGTCGAGCACCGAGACGCCCCTGCCCTCGAGGTGCGCCGCCATCGCGAGGATCTGGCCCACCGTGATCACGCCGGTCCCGCCGACGCCGGTCACGAGGCACCCGAAGCCCGCCCCGAGCGCTGGCACGACCGGCTCCGGCAGCGCCGGGAACGCGTCGCCGCCGTCCTTCGCGGCCGCCTTGCCGCGGCGGAGCTGGCCGCCTTCGACCGTCACGAAGCTCGGGCAAAACCCCTTCAGGCAGGAGAAGTCCTTGTTGCAGGAGGACTGGTTGATCTGGCGCTTGCGGCCGAACTCGGTCTCGAGCGGCTCGACCGAGAGGCAGTTCGACTTCGCGCTGCAGTCGCCGCAGCCCTCGCAGACCATCTCGTTGATGACCGCGCGCCTCGCCGGATCGGGATATTCGCCGCGCTTGCGCCGGCGCCGCTTCTCGGACGCGCAGGTCTGGTCGTAGATGATCGCCGACACGCCGGGCGTCGCTCGCAGCTCGCGCTGGATCGCGTCGAGCTCGTCACGGTGGCGGATCGTCACCCCGGGGGCCCAGTCGGCGTCGCGCGGGTACTTCTCCGGCTCGTCGGTCACGACGACGACCGGGCTTACGCCCTCGGCGGCGATCTGCCGTGAGATCTGCGCCGGGTCGAGCGGGCCATCGTGCCGCTGGCCGCCGGTCATCGCGACCGCGTCGTTGAAGAGGATCTTGTAGGTGCAGTTCACCTTCGCCGCGACCGCCGCGCGGATCGCCATGAGGCCGGAGTGGAAGTAGGTTCCGTCGCCGAGGTTCACGAAGACGTGCTTCTCGTCGGTGAACGGCGCCTGCCCGATCCAGGGCGCGCCCTCTCCGCCCATGTGGGTGAACGTCGCCGTGTGGCGGTCCATCCACAGCGCCATGAAGTGGCAGCCGATCCCGGCGAGCGCGCGGCTGCCCTCCGGCACGCGTGTCGAGGTGTTGTGGGGACAGCCGGAGCAGAAATACGGCTGGCGGACCGCGGCGGCCCGCGGCACCGCGAGGGCCTTCTCCCGCGCTTCGAGGAAGGCGAGGCGCGCGCGGTAACGGTCGCCCATCGCGCGGTCGAGCCCGAGCTTGGCGAAGCGGCTCGCGAGGGCCTTGGCGATGATCGCGGGCGAGAGCTCGTAGTGGGCCGGCAGCAGCCAGTTGCCCGCGGGCTTGCCCTCGTTGATGCTCCACTCGCCGTTGTCGTCGAACTTGCCGACCACGCGCGGCGCGCGCTCGCCCTCACGCCAGTTGTAGAGCTCCTCCTTCAGCTGGTACTCGATGAGCTGGCGCTTCTCCTCGACGACGAGGATCTCCTCGAGGCCCTCGGAGAAGCGCCGCACGCCCTGCGGTTCGAGCGGCCACGGCATCGCGACCTTGTAGACCCGGATGCCGGCGTCGCGCGCCACCCCGGCGTCGATGCCGAGGTCGGCGAGCGCCTGCATCGTGTCGCCGTAGCTCTTGCCGGTGGTGATGATGCCGAGCCGCGCGCGCGGGCTGTCCCAGACGATGCGGTCGAGCCGGTTCGCGCGGTTGTACGCGAGCGCCGCGTAGACCTTGTAGTCGAGGAGCCGCGCCTCCTGCTCGAGGATGCCGTCGGGCCAGCGGATGTTCAGCCCGCCCGGGGGCATGGCGAAGTCCTCCGGGATCACGACCTGCACGCGCTCGGGGTGGATCTCGACCGCGGCGCCGCTCTCCACCACGTCGGTCACGCACTTGAACCCGATCCAGCAACCGGAGAACCGGCTCATCGCGAAGCCGTGCAGGCCGAGGTCGAGGTACTCCTGCACGTTCGCGGGGTGCAGCACCGGGATGAGGCACGCCTTGAGGATGTGCTCGCTCTGGTGCGCCAGGGTGGACGATTTCGCCGCGTGGTCGTCGCCGGTGAGCACGAGCACCCCGCCGTGCTTCGAGGTTCCCGCCGCGTTCGCGTGCTTGAAGACGTCGCCGCAGCGATCCACGCCCGGCCCCTTGCCGTACCACATCGCGAACACGCCGTCGTATCGCGCTCCGGGAAAGAGGCCGACCTGCTGCGTGCCCCAGATGGCGGTGGCCGCGAGATCCTCGTTGACGCCCGGCTGGAAGACGATGTGGCTCTCCGCGAGGTGCCTCTTCGCCTTCCAGAGCGCCTGGTCGAGGCCGCCGAGCGGCGAGCCGCGGTAGCCGGAAACGAAGCCCCCGGTGTTGAGCCCGGCCGCGAGGTCGCGCGCACGCTGCAGCATCGGCAGTCGGACCAGCGCCTGCGTCCCGGTCATGAACGCGCGCCCGTGGCCGAGCGTGTACTTGTCGTCGAGGGTGACCTCGTGCAATCGGGCGGGCGCGTTCATCGTGTCTCCTTCCTGGCCCGTCGAGCGCGGCTGCCTCGCATCGGCTCCGGCCACGCCGGCTCGCGGCCCACGTCGCCTCCGGGCCCCGCGCGCGGCGCTCTTCTCTTGTCGGTGGGCGCCTATTCTACGTCGCCGCGCGGCCACGCCCGTTTGGAGCGGCCCTGGCGGCGGCGGGTTCCGGGCTCACTCGGCCGCGAGCCGTTTCCGCCATGCGGCGCTCACCGCTTGGGGACACTCGACCGTGGACATGTGTCCGCACATGCCGAGCCCGCGTAGCCTCGCGTACGGGGGCGCCGCCTGCCCTCTCTTCGTGGCCGCCGAGTCGCGTGATCGGGTCCTCGCGCCCGCTTGGGACGAACGTCGGGCACCGGATCGCCGCGAGCCCCGGCCGGCTGCCGGCGCGGCTCATGATCGCCTGCTCCTGGCGCACGAACGCATCCTCGCCCTCTCGCCGCGCCGCGTCGCGGATGGTCGCGGCGAAGCCCGCATCGGGAAGGCGCGACCGGTGCCGAATGAGCGCCAGGAGGGCGTCCGTCACCGCGTGGAAGCGCCCGCGCTCGGCGAGCACGATCAGGCACAGGCGCGCCCCGGTGCTCTCCCACGTGTGCGGCCGCGAGCTCTTGTCGACGAGCGCGCGACGCTCGATCCGCTCCGGCGGCTGCGCGACCGTCTCCGGCGCGACGTAGCCACCCATCGCGAGGCGCGCGCGCGAACAGGCTGGCGAAAAATGCCTCCCGGCACTCGCCGGCGGCCACCACCGCCGGCGCGGTCAGAGGGAAGCGCTTCTTCGCAGCCTCCGAATCAGGGGATCAAGGCGGACGTGTCCCCCGTTCTCGACGCCCTCCGAAACGCTCGGACGGGGCCTCGCGCAGGATCGCCGCCGCGAGGGCCCGCATGGCGTCGTGGTGCGTGTGACCGGGCGTCCACGGCAACGGCGACGTCGGCAAGCGCGGCGGCCTGGTGCTCCCAGACGCCTGCGTCGCAGGTGAGGCCCCGGCACGAGGACGAGGGGCTCGGGCCGCAAGGGCGATCTCTGCGCGCTGCGCGCGCCCGCGGCTCCCGGGGCCGGCGCTCAACCCTCCAGCGACCTCCACATCTCCAGGTCGCGTTCCGCCGTCCAGATGCGCGGGTGCTTGATCCCGTTCGCCTCGTCGAGCGCCCGAGTGACGTCGAAGGGCATGCAATGCTCGTAGATCGGGTACTTGCCGTACTTGGGGTCGAGCTGCCGGCGAGCGTGTTTGTAGACTTCGTTGAGGCTCCACCCGGCGGCGGCGCCTTCCCTGCCGCAGGCATAGAGCGCCCGGACGAAGTCCTGGGTGAAAGCGATGCCCTCCTCGCATTCCGCCGGCGTCATCAGCGCGGGCCCGCGCCCCGGGACGAGCTTCTCCGGCCCGAGGGCGCGCAGACGGTCCAGGGTGGCCGGCCATTCCTCGAGCTGCGCGTCGCCTGCGTAGATCCCGGCGTTGAATTCCACGAGGTCGCCCGAGAACAGCACCCGCTCGGCGGGCAGCCAGGCGATCGTGTCGCCCCGGGTGTGCCCGGCCCCGATGTGGATGATCTGCACCTCGAGCTTCCCCATCCACAGCGTCATCTGGCGCTCGAACGTGATCGTCGGCCAGGTGAGCCCGGGGATGGATTCGACGGCGCGGAAGAGCCGCGGGAAGCGCCCGATCTCGGACGCCATGTCCTGGGCACCGCGCTCCCGGATCATCTCGAGCGTCGCCTGCGACGCGATGATCTCCCGGGCCTGGTACGCGGAGGCCCCGAGGACGCGAACGGCGTGATAGTGCGAAAGGAGGACGTATTTCACCGGCTTGTCCGTGACCTCCCGGATCCGCCGGATGACGTCCTGCGCCATGGCCGGCGTGGCCTGGGTGTCGATGACCATCACGGCGTTGTCGCCGATGACGACGCCGGTGTTGGGGTCGCCCTCGGCGGTGTAGGCGTAGGCGTGGTCGGACAGCTTGGTGAAGCTGACCTGCTTGTCCTGCAGGTCGGCCTGGCTGGCAAAGGCTTTGGCGCTCATCGGAGACTCCTGGAAGGCCGGCATGATCATTCAACCATGCCGAACGCGTTTGTCATACATTGATGCGGATCTTACGCGAGGTTTTTGTACCATGTCAAACCGATTCGCATAGGTATAAACCCGTAGTGCTGGCGCGGCCCATGCGGACCGGCGTGCAGCGACAATGATGCGCATGAACGACCCCACGCTGCACCCCGCCGCGACGAACGGCGGCACCGACGACGACGGCGACGCCCGCAGCCCGCGCGGCATCCAAAGCATCGAAGTGGGCGGCCAATTGCTCAAAGCGCTGGTGCGCGCCGGCAGCGCGTTGGCCCTGAAAGACCTGGCCCGCGCGGCGGGCATGACCCCGGCCAAAGCCCACCCGTACCTGGTCAGCTTTGGCAAACTGGGGTTGGTGGAGCAAGACGCCGTCAGCGGGCGCTACGGGCTGGGGCCGCTGGCGTTGCAGTTGGGGCTGATCGGGCTGCAGCAGGTGGACCCGGTGCGGCTGGCGGTGGCGCAACTGCCCGCGCTGGCCGCGCAGCTGGGCTGCACGGTGTCGGCGGCGGTGTGGGGACCGATGGGCCCGATCATCGTGCACGTCGAGCACGGGCCCACGCCGGTGCACGTGGCCATGCGGCACGGCACGCCGGCGTCGCTGCGGCACACGGGCACAGGCAAGGTGTTTGCCGCCTTCGCGCCACCGCAGGCGGTGGCCGAGGCGCTGCTCGAGCGCATCGAGGTGCTCGAGGACCAGGCGGCGCGGATCCGCGCGGATCGCGATGGGCTCGCCGAGCGGCTCGGGCAGCTACCCGGCGTGACCGTGTTCCCGAGCGCGGCGAACTTCGTCCTCGTCCGGGTCCCCGACGCCGGCCGGGCGTTCGCGGGGATGAAGGCGCGGCGCGTACTTGTGCGAAACTTCGACGGCGCCCACCCGCTGCTCGCGAACTGCCTGCGGCTCACCGTCGGCACACCGGAGGAGAACGAGCTGATGCTGGCGGCGCTTTCGGAAAGCCTATGAGAACCGCGTCGATCACCCGCAACACGCTGGAGACCCGGATCACCGTGACCCTCGGTCTCGACGGCGCCGGCCGCGCCGAGCTCGCGACCGGCGTGCCGTTCCTCGACCACATGCTCGACCAGGTGGCGCGCCACGGCATGGTCGACCTCGAGGTCACCGCGCAAGGGGATCTTCACATCGACGCGCACCACACCGTCGAGGACATCGGCATCACGCTCGGCCAGGCGGTGGCGAAGGCCGTCGGCGACAGGAAGGGCATCCGCCGCTTCGGCCACGCCTACGTGCCGCTCGACGAGGCGCTGTCGCGGGTGGTGATCGACTTCTCCGGCCGTCCCGGTCTCGAGTTCCACGTCCCGTTCACCCGTGCCCGGGTCGGCGAGTTCGACGTCGACCTGGTGCGCGAGTTCTTCCAGGGCTTCGTGAATCACGCGCTCGTCACGCTGCACGTGGACAACCTGCGCGGGGCGAACGCGCATCACCAGGCCGAGACCGTGTTCAAGGCGTTCGGCCGCGCGCTGCGGATGGCCGCGGAGCCCGACCCGCGCGCGGCGAGCGCCGTGCCCTCGACGAAGGGAACGTTGTAGCCGCAGCGCGAAGGCACGGGGCCCACAGTCGCGCCCGTGCCGGCGCACCCGCGCCACGGCCCCGACGCCCGCATCACGAATCCCGAATCCCGGCCGCTCCCCCATGGTTCGCATCGCGGTCGTCGACTACGGCATGGGCAACCTGCGCTCGGTGTCGAAGGCGCTCGAGCACGTCGCGCCCGGGGCCGAGGTGGTCGTGACCGCCGACCCCGGTCGCATCGCCGCCGCGGACCGGGTGGTGTTCCCGGGCCAGGGCGCGATGCCCGACTGCATGCGCGAGATGGATGCGCGCGGTCTGCGCCCCGCCGTCCTCGATGCCGCGCGGACCAGGCCTTTCCTCGGCATCTGCATCGGGTTGCAGATGCTCTTCGCATCGAGCGAGGAGGGCCACGTGCGCGGGCTCGGCGTCCTGCCCGGGCGCGTGCGCCGCTTCCCGCCGGAGGCGATGGTCGACGACGCCGGCGCGAAGCTCAAGGTGCCGCACATGGGCTGGAACCGCGTGCACCAGGCCGAGCCGCACGCCCTCTGGGCGGGCATCGCCGACGGGTCGCGCTTCTACTTCGTGCACAGCTACTTCGTCGAGGCCGGCGCGCCGGAGCTCGTCGCCGCGTTCGCGGTGCACGGCTTCCCCTTTACCTGTGCAGTAGCGCGGGATAATATCTTCGCGGTCCAGTTCCACCCCGAGAAAAGCCAGTCCTCCGGCCTGAGGCTGCTCGCCAACTTCGTCGCCTGGAATCCCTGAGCGCGCGAACCGCGCGTCTCCCCCGGACCGCCCTGCCGCAGCGCTGCTCCCTCGCCATGGTCATCATCCCGGCGATCGACGTCAAAGACGGCCGCTGCGTGCGGCTGAAGCAGGGCGACATGAGCGACGCCACCGTGTACTCGGAAGACCCGGCCGCGATGGCGAAGCACTGGATCGCGCAGGGCGCGCGCCGGCTGCACGTCGTCGACCTGAACGGCGCGGTCGCCGGGCGTCCGAAGAACGAAGCGGTCGTGCGCGGGATCCTCAAGGCGGTCGGCGACGAGGTGCCGGTGCAGCTCGGCGGTGGCATCCGCGATCTCGACATGATCGAGCACTGGCTCGACCTCGGCGTCACCTACGTCGTGATCGGGACCGCCGCGGTGAAGAACCCGGGTTTCCTGCACGACGCGTGCACCGCGTTCGCCGGCCACGTCATCGTCGCGCTCGACGCGAAGGACGGGAAGGTCGCGGTGGAAGGCTGGTCGAAGATGACCGGCCACGACGTGATCGACCTCGCGAAGAAGTTC
Source organism: Burkholderiales bacterium (assembly GCA_026417035.1). Lineage (GTDB taxonomy): Bacteria > Pseudomonadota > Gammaproteobacteria > Burkholderiales > SG8-39 > JAOAEA01. The sequence continues at coordinate 1,742 of JAOAEA010000067.1, read as the reverse complement.
GAGGACTACGGCGTCGAGGCGATCCTCTACACCGACATCGGCCGCGACGGGATGCTCACCGGCGTGAACGTCGAGGCGACGGTCAAGCTCGCGCGCGAGCTGCGTGTGCCGGTGATTGCCTCGGGCGGGCTCACCGCGCTCGACGACCTGCGCGCGCTGTGCGCCGTCGAGTCCGAGGGCGTCATGGGCGTCATCACGGGGCGCGCGCTCTACCAGGGCACGCTCGACTTCAAGGCGGCGCAGGCGCTCGCCGACGAGCTCGCGGCGAAGGCCGGTTGAGGATCGGGGATCGGGCTCCGCGCTCCGTCCTCTGTCCCCCGTTCTCTGTCCTCGGAAATGCCCCTCGCCAAGCGCATCATCCCCTGCCTCGACGTCACTGCCGGCCGCGTGGTGAAGGGCGTCAACTTCGTCGCGCTGCGCGACGCGGGCGACCCGGTCGAGATCGCGCGGCGCTACGACGGCGAGGGCGCCGACGAGCTCTGCTTCCTCGACATCACGGCGAGCGCCGACGAGCGGGACATCATCCTGCACGTGATCGAGGACGTCGCCGCGCAGGTGTTCATCCCGCTCACGGTCGGGGGCGGCATCCGCAAGGTCGAGGACGTGCGCCGGCTGCTCAACGCCGGCGCCGACAAGGTGTCGATCAACACCGCCGCGGTGCAGAACCCGGAGCTCGTCGCCGAAGCCTCCGGCTGGGTCGGCTCGCAGTGCATCGTGGTGGCCATCGATGCGAAGCGCGCCGGGCCGGGCCGCTGGGAGGTGTACACGCACGGCGGGCGGCGTGCCACGGGGCGCGACGCGGTGGGGTGGGCGCGCGAGGCCCAGGCCCTCGGGGCCGGCGAGATCCTGCTCACCAGCATGGACCGGGATGGGACGCGCGAGGGCTTCGACCTCGAGCTCACGCGGGCGGTCGCGGAGGCCGTGGACGTGCCGGTGATCGCCTCCGGCGGCGTGGGGACGCTCGCGCATCTCGCGGCGGGCGTACTCGAGGGCAAGGCCGACGCCGTCCTCGCGGCGAGCATCTTCCACTTCGGCGAGTTCACCGTACGCGAGGCCAAGGCATTCATGGCCGCGCGCGGCATCGAGGTGCGGCTATAGTGTCGGCGCTCTGGCTCGACGAGGTCGCCTGGGACGAGCGGGGGCTCGTGCCCGCGATCGCCCAGGATGCCGCGAGCGGCCGCGTCCTGATGGTTGCCTGGATGAACCGGGAAGCGCTCGCGCAGACGGTGGCCACGGGAGAGGCGGTGTACTTCTCGCGGTCCCGGAGCCGGCTCTGGAAGAAGGGCGAGGAATCGGGCCACGTGCAGCGGGTGCGCGCGGTGCGGCTCGACTGCGACGGGGACGTGGTGCTGCTCGCGGTCGAGCAGGCGGGCGGCATCGCGTGCCACACCGGGCGGGAGCGCTGCTTCTTCCGTCGGCTCGCCGGCGGGCGGTGGGTGGAGGACGAGCCGGTGCTGAAGTCCCCGGAAGACATCTACGGCGGGAAGCGCTGACTTCCGGCCGGGGCATCCTGGAGCACGCCATGCAACGCGCGATGCGCACCACGAGGGCACGAACGCAGCGAGGTGCGCGGCCGGGCGCCGGATCGACGGGCTTGGCCCCGCGCCGCCGGCACGCCCTCGTTCGCGGCTTCGCGCTTTCGCGCTGAACCCTTTCCGGAGGCACGCCATGCAGGACATCCTGGAACGTCTCGCCGACACGATCGAGAGCCGCAAGGGCGGCGACCCGGAGCGGTCCTACAT
>JAOAEA010000066.1 GCA_026417035.1 Burkholderiales bacterium | reverse complement strand
ACCCTGCGCTGCACCTTGCCCGTGGGCGACGAGCAAGGGGCCAACGGCCCCTTGCAGATCCCCGAAGCATGAAGGTGCAGCGCGCGCCATCATGAGCCCGTACCCTTGCGCTTCGCCTCGAGCTCCCGCAGTACCCTGCGCTGCACCTTGCCCGTGGTTGTCATCGGCAGCGCCTCGATGAACTCGATCTCCTTCGGGTATTCGTAGGGCGCGAGCCGGCCACGCACGTGCTGGCGGATCTCCTCGCCGAGCGCGTCGCTCGGCGCGTGGCCGGGCGTGAGCACGATGAACGCCTTCACGACGTTGCCGCGTTCCGGATCGGGGCTCGGGACGACGGCCGCGTTCGCCACCGCCGGATGCTTCACGAGGCAGTTCTCGATCTCCGACGGGCCGATGCGATAGCCCGCGCTCTTGAAGACGTCGTCGGCGCGGCCCTGGTACCAGAGGTAGCCGTCGGCGTCGCGCGTCGCGAGGTCGCCGGTGCGGCACCAGTCGCCGGTGAATTTCCTGCGCGTCGCCTCCTCGTTCTTCCAGTAGCCGAGGAAGAAGACGGCGTCCGGGTCGCCATGGATGTCGCGCCGGTGTACGGCGACCTCGCCCACCTCTCCCGCCGGAACCTCGTTCCCGTCGTCGTCGATGACCGCGACGCGGTGCCCGGGATAGGGACGTCCCATGGATCCGGGCTTCGCCGGCCAGAGGGTGTGCGAGTTGCCGACGATGTAGTTCATCTCGGTCTGGCCGAACATCTCGTTCACCACCACGCCGAGCTCGTCGCGCGCCCAAGCGAACACGGTCTCGCCGACCGCTTCGCCAGCGCTCATCATGGATCGCAGGGCAAGATCGTAGCGGCTGCGCGGCCTCGGCACCGCCTTCATCATCATCTTGAGCGCGGTCGGAAAGAGGAACGTGTTGCGGATCCCGTATTTCTCCATCAGGCGGAACGCGCGCTCGGCGTCGAAGCGCCCGCGGTAGCCGAGGATCGGGTAGCCGAAGTAGAGCGTCGGCAGGAGCGCGTCCATCAGCCCGCCGGTCCAGGCCCAGTCGGCCGGCGACCAGAACACGTCGCCCGGCTGCGGGAAGAGGTCGTGCGAGTAGGTGAACCCCGGGAGGTTGCCGATCAGGGCGCGGTGCGGGATGAGCGCGCCCTTCGGCGGCCCGGTCGTCCCGCTCGTGTAGATGAGCACCGCCGGATCCTCCGCAGCCGTGTCCGCCGGCGTGAAGCGGCGCGACGCCTTCGCGAGCAATTCGTCCCAGTGGGCGACCCCCGCCTCGCGCGCGCCGGCCACGCCGATGACGTGCCCAAGGTGCGGCAGCCGGTCGCGGATCGGGGCGAGGTTCGCGAGCGACGCGGGGTCGACGATCGCGACGACGGTCTCGCTGTTGGCGAGCCGGTATTCCAGCGCCTCGGGACCGAACAGCACCGAGAGCGGCATGGCCACCGCGCCCATCTGGTAGCAGGCGATGTGGGCGACGGCGGTCTCGGGCCGCTGCGGCAGGAGGATACCGACGCGATCGCCCCGGCCCACGCCGAGCGCGGCGAGCACGTTCGAAAGCCGATTGGCCTGCTGCTGCAGGTCCCAGAACGTGTACGCCGCGGTCCCGCCCTCCTCGTCTTCCCAGTAGAGCGCGAAGCGGTGGCGCTCGGCCGCATGCCGGCCGCAGCAGGCCACGCCGATGTTGAAGCGCTGCGGGACCTCCCAGCGGAACGCGCGGTAGGTCTCTTCGTAGCGGTCGCTCATCTGCCCTCCCCAGCCCGCGCGCCGCTCACCCCGGCCAGGCCGCGGCGAGGAGCTGCGGCAGGATCTCCCCGCTCGGCCCGCGCAGGACGTAGGTGACGGCGTTCGAGATGCGCGTCGGATCCTTGTTCACCTCGATCACGGTCGCGCCCGCATCGCGCGCGACGAGCGGCAGGTGCGCCGCCGGGTACACGGCCGCGGAGGTCCCCACCGAGAAGAACACGTCGCAGCCGCGCGCCGCCGCCTCGGCCCGCTCGAGGGCCGCCGCCGGGAGCATCTCGCCGAACCACACGACGTCGGGCCGCAGGAGCGCGCCGCAGCGCGGGCACCGCGGCGGCAGATCGCCGGTGTCCGCCCAGGACTCGACGACCGTGTTCTCGCGGACGCAGCGGCTGCGGTGGATGTTGCCGTGCAGTTCGATCACGTCGCGGCTGCCGGCGCGCTGGTGCAGCCCGTCGACGTTCTGCGTGATGAGGGCGAGCTCGGGAACGAGCGTGGCGAGCCGCGCGAGCGCGGCGTGACCCGCGTTCGGCGCGGCCTTCGCCACGACGTCGCGGCGCCAGGCATACCACTCCCAGACGAGCTTCGGGTCCCGCTCGAACGCTTCGGGCGTGGCGAGATCCTCCGGCCGGAAACGCGCCCAGAGCCCCGTCTGGGCATCGCGGAACGTCGGGATGCCGCTCTCGGCGGAGACCCCGGCGCCGGTGAGGACGGCGATCGACCGCGCGCGGCGCAGCGTCGTGAGGAGGGCGTGCTCGAACTCGCGGCTCATGGCGGGAAGCGCGGCTCGGGCCGCGTGCCATAATCTAACAGGAGGCGATCACCGAATCGAGGGGAGGCCGCCATGCGTCCCGCCGCGCTCGTGTTCGATGCCTACGGCACGCTCTTCGACGTGCACGCGGTCGTCGCGGTGGCCGACGAGCTCTGGCCCGGGCGCGGCAGCGAGCTCTCGCGGGCGTGGCGCGCGAAGCAGCTCGAGTACACGTGGTTGCGCGCGCTCATGGACCGCTACGAGGACTTCGCCGCGGTGACCGAGGCCGCGCTGCGCCACAGTTGCGCCGCGCTCGCCCTCGATCTCGGGCCGGTCCACATCGCCAGGCTGATGGACGCCTACCGGCGCCTCACGCCCTTCCCCGATGTCGCGGCCACCCTCGACCGGCTGAAAGCCTTCCGCCTCGCGATCCTCTCGAACGGCTCGCCCGCGATGCTCGAGCCGGCGATGTTCAACGCCGGCCTCGATGGCCGGATCCGCGACGTGCTCTCGGTCGATGCGGTGAGGACCTACAAGCCCTCCCCACGGGTGTACCGCCTCGCCGTCGACCGGCTGGGGCTGCCGGCGAAGGCGATCGGCTTCGTCTCGTCGAACGGCTGGGACGCGGCGGGCGCCAAGGCCTTCGGCTTCACCGTCTTTTGGATCAATCGCAACGGGGCGCCCCTCGAGGAGCTCGGCGTGCGGCCCGACCACGTGATCGAAACGCTCGCCGACCTGCCCGCGCTCGTCGGCGCATGAGGCAGGCCTCACTCCGGCCTTCGCTCGGCCCGAACGCGATCGAGCAGCGGCGCGGCAGCGTCCGGATGGCTCCGCGCGGCCTCGCCGAGCGCGGCTTCGAGTCGCTCGCGGCTCGCTACGGCGAACGTCGCCATGCCGTTCGCCACGAGGGCCTCGGCTTCCTCCCGGCGTCCGGCGAGCGCGAGCACCGCCGCGTGCCGCGCCACGGCCTGGGCGTCCGGTGCGCGCCGCAGCACCCGCTCGCCCATCTCGAGCATGCCGGGCGCATCGAGCGCGAGCGAAGCGTGCAGCCAGGGCTCTGCCTGCGGCGCGAGCGGGCCGCGCGCGACCTCGGCAAGCGTCTTCCTCGCTTCCGCCACCTCGGCCGGCCCGGCGAGCGTGCGGCCCGTGGCGGTCCGGAACGCGCTCTCGAAGCGCTGATAGTCCGCGAACGTCCAGGCGAGGAGGACCGCGATCCCGACGAGCCCCGCTGCGAACGACGTCCGCAACAGGGACACCGGGACGTTGAACGCAGGTCCCCGGACCATGCCGGCGACGAGCGCCAGCAAGGCGAGCACGTGCGCATACCAGAGCGGATACTCGAGCATCGCGTGGATGCAGACGACGCCGGCGACGGCCGCCACCCACCCGTCCGCGGGCGACTGCTCCCTCCGGACCGCCGCCAGCGCGGCCCACCACCAGCGTCCGAACGCCGCGACCACGATCGCACCGGCGACCACGCCGCCCTCCGCGAGCACTTGCGCGAACAGGTTGTGCGGCGAGGACCAGATATCGCTGAATTTGGCCATCAGTGGGGGCAGACCCGCCTCGAACGCCCCGCCCGCGAATTCACCCCAGCCCGTGCCAGCGAGGGGCGACCGGGCTGCGAGAGCCGCCGACAGCGCCCACATCATCGGCCGTGTTTCCGCGCCAAGGACGGCGGGGTCGAACATCCGCAGACGCGAGGGCTTCCGCAATGGGATCCCGAGGAGATCGTGGAGCGGCGGCAGCAGGAAGATCGCGACGAGCGTTCCGGCGCCGATCGCCAGCGCCGCCACGCGCAGCCTGCGGACATCCTCGCGGCCCGACGGCGCGACGAACCAGGCGAGCGCAGCGAGCCACACCGAGTAGAGCACCGCCGTCCGCGAATGCGAATAGGCGATGCCCACCGCGAGCAGCGTGCCGCAGGCCCACGCGGCCCACGCGGGAGGCTTGCGCCGCGCGAGCAGATAGAGAAGCGATGCCTGCCCGGCGGCGAGATAACACGCATAGGTGTTCGCCTGCGCGACATGGCCCACCGAGCGTTCGCCCCACGACGTCGCGAAGAGGCCCTCGAGCGCCCTGGGCACGCCATACGCCTGCAGGATGCCGGCGACCGCATTGAACACGCCGGCGGCGACGAGGAACGACGCGAGGAGATCGGCTGCGCGCTCCGCGCCGAAGATGTCGCGGAGCGCCCGCCCCGCCCACGCGAGCGCCGCCGCGAACCCGAGGAACACGATCCCTGCCGCCGGAAGCTGCAGGTAAGCGGGGGAACGCAGGAACGGCTGCACGCCGAGCCAGAGCGCGAGCAGCGCGAACCACGCGGAGGCCTCGGGAACTTCACCCGCGCGTGCCCGCGCGGCGAAGAGAGCCGCAACGACCGCCGCGCCACCGAGCGCAACGGCCAGCCATTCGTCGTAGAAGCTCGTGATCGGCAGCCGGTGCTCGGGGAGCAGGAACGGGAAGGCGAGCGTCGCGCCGGCGAAGAGGAGCGCCAATGAGGCGGCGCGGCTCGCGGCGGGGTGCGCGGTCACCGCGTCGCGCCCTGCCAGCGGCGGAGCTCGGCGGGATAGCGGCGCTCGAGGTCGTCCTCGCCCAACGCGAGGCGGCCGGCGAGACGGCCGCAGAAGGCCGTCTGCCGGTCCGCGGGCCAGCGCCTGAACCAGTCCGCGAGCTCTGCCGCGATCCCCTCGAGCGTCCGCGCAAAGCTCGACCGGGCCGCCTCGAGCTCCGCCGGGCTCGCGCCGGCGGCGACAGTCGCCCACATGCGCCGCTCGACGTCGGCCACGAGGCCGTCGTTGCGCCAGCGCCAACCGGCGAGGGCAGCGTCGAGATCGCGCGCGAGCTCGGGATCGAGCCCCGCGCAGCGCTCGGCGAGCACCCGTGTCCCGAGATGCGCGCCGATCAACCGGCCGGCGTCGCCGTAGCCCGCCGGGCGCGGGGGAGCGGGCGCGTTGACCGCGCATCCCGCGAGTGCTGCAGCGAGCGCGAGCGCCGCGAGACCGCGCGGCGCGGCGCGCTCAGTTGAGCTGGACACGGCCTCCCCAGGGGACCGGCGCGGTCCCAGTCACGATCCAGAGCACCGGGTAGTCCGGCGCGCGCTCCGGGAACTCTCCCTGTGCGTCGGTGAAGTAGACCAGGGCATCGGGACGCTCCGGCTCCGCCGCGATCCAGTCGAACACCGGCGTGAACCGCGTCCCGCCGCCGCCGGCGAGCGTTTCCGGCAGCGTGATCGCCTCCCAGGGCTCGAAGCGCAACGGCGCGCCCGCGATGGCGGCGTCGCAGAAGAGGAGCGTCACGCGCGAGCGCACGCGGCCCTTGAGCGCATCGACCTCGGCGGCGAACTCGGCGAGCGCCCCGCGGTCGATCGAGCCGCTGGTGTCGAGCGCGACGACGAGGTTCGCCTCCCGGCCGGTGAGCCCGGGCAGGATCGCCGGGCCTTCGCGGCGCGAGGGCCGGGCGTAGCCATAATCCTCGCGCGCGAGTCCGACCAGGAAGCGCTCGAGGAGCGCACGCCAGGGAAGCTGCGGCTGCGCGAGACGCCCGAGCCGGTCGCGCCAGTGGGCGGGCAGCCGCCCCGCCTGCGCCGCCTCGTGCGCGGCAGCGGCGAGGCGGTCGCGCCACGCATCGGCGAGCGCCGTCGCGGGAAGGCGCGTCGCGATCTCCTCGAACCCGTCACGGTGCGCGGCGAAGAACGCCGCATCGGGCGATGCATCGCCGCGCGTGCCGGCGGACGACTCCGGGGGTGCCGGCGACGCGCCCGGCGATCCGAACCAGTGGTCGTCGAGCGGCAGGCCCGGCTCGTCCTCGGAGACGAGCGCATAGATCTCCTCGGCGGCGAGCCCCCGGAAGCGCGCGTCGAGGAGCGCCCCGGGCGGTGCGGCCATGCCGTCGTCCACCAACAGCTGGTTCACCGCATAGTCGCACGCGAGGTCCCAGCGGCGGCGGATGCGGTGACGCCCGCGCGCGAAGTGCCCCAGCGCGCAGTGCAGCGCCTCGTGCGCGAGCGCGAACTGCGTGCCGGCGAAGTCGAGCGACGCCACGTAGTCCGGATTGAAGTGGAGCGCCGCGCCATCGGTCGCGAGCGAGCGCGTGCGGAGGCTCGGGACCAGCGGCAGGTGCAGCACCAGCGCCCCGATGAACGGCCGCTCCAGGACCAGCCGGGCGCGCGCCGCGTGCAGCTTGCGCGCCACGTCCGCGGGCGTCGCGGCCATGCGGCTAGGCGCGGTCGTAGGCGAGGAGATCCCCGACCTCCGCCGCCCACTCCGAGAACTGCGGCACGTCGTAGAGCGGCCGGCCGAGGAGCCGGGCGAGGTCGGTCACCAGCATCACGCCGAGCTCGCGCTCGCGGAACCGGCGTGCGTAGGTGAGCACGTTGGCGAGGGCCGGGTCCTGCGCGGCACGCGGCAGGCGCGTCACGTGGCGCACCAGGGCGGCTGCCAGCGCGTATTGCAGCTCGACGCCCGGCGGTACTTCACTCACCCGCCCGGCCACGACCGCTTCCACGTCGGGCAGGCGGTCGAGATGTTCCAGGTACGCCCGCGCCGCGAGGCCGGCCGCGACCCCCACCGTCGCCTTGAGGCTCTCGCCGAGCAGCGCCGCGTCGTGGCCGAACTTGACGAGCGCGCGGCTCGCGAATTCCCACGACCGCGGCGAGGGGAACGCCGGCCCCGAACGCGCCGGGTCGAAATCGAAGAGCAGATCCGGCCGGAACCGCAGGAACCCGACGAGTCGCGGGTCGATGCCGTGCGCATGCGCCCACGCGACCCAGTCGTCGAGGTCGGCTTCGATCTCGTAGTGCGCGAACCGGTTGGCGAGCGGCGCGGGCATCGTGTAGGTGACGCCGCGGTCGCCGTGCCGGTTGCCCGCGGCGAAGATCGCCCAACCGTCGGGGACGCGGTACTCGCCGAGACGGCGGTCGAGGATGAGCTGGTAGGCAGCCGCCGTGACCGTCGGCACCGCCGAGGTGATCTCGTCGAGGAAGAGCACGCCCCGCGGGCCGTGGCGCGAGGCATCCGGAAGCGCCGCGGGCGGCGCCCAGACGACGTGCGACCCCTCGCGGAACGGGATGCCGCGCAGGTCGGTCGGCTCCATCTGCGCGAGCCGCAGATCGACGATGGGCACCCTGTGCCGCGCGGCGATCGCCGCGACGATCTGGCTCTTGCCGACGCCGGGAGGCCCCCACACCATCACCGGGGTATGCGTGCCGGCGGTCGCGGCCACGAACTCGCGCTCGAGCACCGCCTGCAGCTGGGAGGGACGCATGGACGCGACGCGCGCTCGCGGAAAGATGCCTCGGTTATCATAGCATCGGCATTGCTCCTCCCCTCGCGATGAAGTTCTGCCCCGACTGCGGCGCGCCCGTCTCGCTGAAAGTGCCTCCCGGAGACACGCTCGAGCGCCACGTGTGCGACGCCTGCGCGACGGTCCATTATTCGAACCCGAAGATGGTGCTCGGCTGCATCCCGGAGTGGGAGGACCAGGTGCTGCTCTGCCGGCGCGCGATCGACCCGAGGCTCGGGAAATGGACGCTGCCCGCCGGGTTCATGGAGAACGGCGAAACCACGGCGGAGGCAGCGATCCGTGAAACGCTCGAGGAGGCCGGTGCGCGCGTCGAGCTCGGCGAGATCTTCACCGTCCTCTCGGTGCGGCACGTGAACCAGGTGCACATCTTCTACCGCGCGCGGCTCCTCGACCTCGACTTCGCGCCGGGCCACGAATCGCTCGAAGTCGCGCTCTTCCGCGAGGACGACGTCCCCTGGCAGGAGCTCGCGTTCCGGACGGTGAGCGCGACGCTGCGCCACTTCTACGAGGACCGGCGCAGCGGCGCGTTCCGCCTGCACTCGGGCGACATCCCGCCGCTCCGGTGAGGTCCGGCCGCGCGGTTTGACACCCCTGCGCCGCTTGGCTAGCCTCTGCGCCGATCGGCTTCACCGGAGCGGAGCATGGAGCGGCGCGACTTCATCAAGGCCTGTGCGTTCACCTGCGTTTCCGCGAGCGTCCCCGCGTTCGCGCAGGGCACCGCTGCCCCCCGGACCTACGCGCGCACGCTGCTCGTGGACGAGACGGGCAAACCGATCCGGTCGCGGTCGCTGCCGGCGAACCGGAACTTCATCTTCCACTACCCGTACGCCGCGACGCCCTGCTTCCTCGTCAACCTCGGCCGCCCGGTGAAGCCCGCCGGCCCCCTGAAGACCGCCGACGCGCGCACCTACGACTGGCCCGGCGGGGTCGGCGCCGCGGGCTCGGTCGTCGCGTATTCGGCGATCTGCGCCCACAAGCTCACCTATCCGACCCGCGACATCAGCTTCATCGCCTATCGCGGCGAGGCGACGCCGACTTCGAAGCACGCCCAGGTGATCCACTGCTGCTCGGAGCACAGCCAGTACGACGCCGGCGGCGGCGGGCGCGTCCTCGCCGGCCCGGCGCCGCAGCCGCTCGCGGCGATCCTCCTCGAGTACGAGCCGGCGAGCGACGGGCTCTACGCGGTGGGCACGCTGGGCGGCGAGATGTTCAACGAGTTCTTCCAGAAGTTCGAGTTCCGTCTCGCGATGGAGCACGCCGGCGGCGCGCGCGCGCCGGTCACCGGCCAGACGGTCGTGCGCGAGCTCGGCGAGTACTGCCGGCAGCAGGTGAGGTGCTGAACGCACGATTCAGGATTCGTGGATTCAGGCACCGGGGTGCAGCGGTCAAGATGGGAGATGGAGCACCGGGGAAAGCGGCGACGGGCGAAGCCTGCCCCGACCCACGCCCGCTCGTTCCCGAATCCCGAATCCCGGATCCCGAATCCTGAAGCCCGAATCCCGAATCCTTCGTCCCTTACTCGGCCCGATGATCCCGTGGCTCGAGCGTGAAACGCCCTTCCCGCCGCTCGAATCCGCGCTGAAGCACCCGAACGGCCTGCTCGCCGCCGGCGGGGACCTCGCCCCGAAGCGCCTGCTCGAGGCCTACCGGCAGGGGATCTTCCCTTGGTATTCGGAGGGCGAGCCGATCCTCTGGTGGAGCCCCGACCCGCGGACGGTGCTCTTCCCCGAGGCGCTGCGCGTCAGCCGGTCGCTCGCCAAGGTCCTGCGCAACCGCGATTACGAAGTTCGGCTCGACACCTCGTTTCGCGCGGTGCTGGAGGGCTGCGCGGCGCCGCGCCGCGGCCAGCCCGGGACGTGGATCACGGCCGACATGCGCGCCGCCTACCTGCGACTGCACGCCCTGGGTTACGCGCACAGCGCGGAGACCTGGATCGGCGGCGAGCTCGCCGGCGGCCTCTACGGCGTCGCCATCGGCCGCGTCTTCTTCGGCGAGTCGATGTTCACGCGGGTGCGCGACGCCTCGAAGATCGCCTTCGTGCACCTCGTCCGGTTCCTCGCCGACCGGGGCTTCGCCCTGATCGACTGCCAGATGCACACGGCCCACCTCGAATCGCTCGGCGCGTGCCCGATTCCACGCGCGGCGTTCGCCCGCCGCGTCGCGGAGTTGGTAGACTATGGCGAACCGCCGGGCCGGTGGCAGGGAGAATTCGGACCGCATCGATGTCGCAGCTGAACGACCTTCCGCACGCAGTCCTGCAGTTCTACGTCACCGCGCCGTACCCCTGCAGCTACCTCCCCGGAAGGATGGCCCGCTCACAGGTGGCGACGCCGAGCCACCTCATCGGCAACGAGCTCTACGGCGACCTCGTGCGCCTGGGTTTTCGCCGCAGCGGCATCTTCACCTACCGCCCGTACTGCGATGCCTGCCGCGCCTGCGTCCCGGTGCGCATCCCGGTCGCCCGGTTCGAGCCGGTGCGTTACCAGCGGCGCGCCTGGAAGCGCCACGGCGGGCTGCAGGCGGTCACGCTCGGGCTGCGGTTCCGCGTCGAGCACTACGCCCTCTACCTCCGCTACCAGGCCGCGCGCCACGCGGGCGGCGGGATGGACCAGGACAGCCGCGACCAGTACTCTCACTTCCTCCTGCAGAGCCGCGTCAACACCCGCCTCGTGGAGTTCCGCGACGACGGCCGGCTCGCGATGGTGAGCATCGTCGACTTCCTCTCCGACGGCCTCTCCTCCGTGTACACGTTCTTCGACCCGGACCTGCCGAGCGCGAGCCTCGGTACGTTCAACATCCTCTGGCAGCTCGAGCACTGCCGGGCGCTGGGGCTGCCCTACCTCTACCTCGGCTACTGGATCCGCGACAGCCGCAAGATGGCCTACAAGGCGCGCTTCCGCCCGATCGAAGGGCTGGTGAACGGCGCCTGGCAGCCGCTCGACGAGCGGGATCTCGGCGGCTGAACGCGCGCGCCTCGCCGCCCTTCGCGGCGGCCGCGCCGGGGGTGCAAACGCTAGAATGCGCGGCATGCTCTACGAGGTCGCGCGCCCGCTCCTCTTCCATCTCGACCCCGAGCTCGCGCACGATCTCGCGCTGCCCGCCTTCCGGCTCCTCGGCCCGCTCGGCACGGGCCTGCTGCACCTGCCGGGGCGGCCGCTCGCGGGCGCGCCGGTCCGCGCACTGGGGCTCGACTTCCCGAACCCCGTCGGCCTCGCCGCGGGTCTGGACAAGGACGGCGCGTTCATCGACGTCCTCGCGCGGTTCGGCTTTGGGTTCCTCGAGGTGGGCACGGTGACGCCGCGCCCCCAGCCCGGCAACCCGCGGCCGCGCCTCTTCCGCATCCCGCAGGCGCAGGCGCTCGTGAACCGCATGGGGTTCAACAATGCGGGCGTCGAGCGCTTCGTCGCGAACGTGCGCGCCGCGCGCTACGACGGCATCCTCGGGATCAACATCGGCAAGAACTTCGACACGCCGCTCGAGCGCGCCGCGGACGACTACGTGGCGTGCCTCGAGCGCGTCTATCCGCTGGCGAGCTACGTCGCGGTCAACATCTCGTCGCCGAACACCGCCAACCTCCGCAAGCTGCAGGGCGGCGAGGAGCTCGGGCCGCTGCTCGCGCGCATCATGGGCGCGCGCGACCGGCAGGCGCGCGCGGCGAAGCGCCGCGTGCCGGTCGTGGTGAAAATCGCCCCCGACCTCGACGACGCCGCCCTGGAAGCGATCGCGGAGGCGCTCGTCGCGCACGGCGTGGACGGCGTGATCGCCACCAACACGACGGTCTCGCGCGAGGGCGTCGCCGGAATGCCGCACGCCGAGGAGCAGGGCGGCCTGTCGGGGGCGCCGCTCAAGGCGCGCTCGACGGCGATCGTCGCGAAGCTCGCGAGCCGTCTCGCGGGCAGGCTGCCCATCATCGGCGTCGGCGGCATCCTCTCCGGCGAGGACGCGCGCGAGAAGATCCGCGCGGGAGCGATCCTCGTGCAGCTCTACACCGGGCTCGTCTACCGAGGCCCGGGTCTGGTGCGCGAGGTCGTCGACGCGCTCGCGCAGACGAGGCCGCGCCGGTGAGCGAGCTGGCCGGCGCCGACGCGCGTCACGGCAACGGCTTCACGCGCCTTGCCGATGCGATCGACGCGATCCTGCCGCAGACGCAGTGCACGCGCTGCGGGTTCGATGCGTGCCGGCCCTACGCCGAGGCCATCGCGCGGGGCGCCGCGCGGCTCAATCGGTGCGCACCCGGCGGCGCCGCGGTGATCGGCATGATCGCCGCGCTCACGGGCGAGGCGCCGCTGCCGCTCGACCCCGCCTGTGGCACGGAAGGGCCCCTGCGGATCGCGGCGATCGACGAACCGCGTTGCATCGGCTGCACCGTCTGCCTCCAGAAGTGCCCGGTGGACGCGATCGTCGGCGCGCCGAAGCAGATGCATACGGTGATCGCCGCCCTGTGCACCGGCTGCGAGCTGTGCGTCGCGCCCTGCCCGGTCGACTGCATCGCCATGGTGCCGGACGCCGATGGCCTCTGGTCCGACGCCCGGCGCGACGAGGCACGGCGACGCTTCGCGCGGCGCAACACGCGGCTCGCCCGCGCCGCCGGAGCGCGGCTCGCGACCGCGCGCGAGGCTGCCGCGGACGACAAGCTGGCGGTGATCCGGCGCGCCGTCGCGCGCTCGCGCGCGAAGCGCGCGCTGCGCGAGAACGCGCGCTGACGCCGCGGGACAACGGGGCACGGGATGAACGCCGCCAAGCGCGCCGCGATCTTCGCCCGCCTCGCAGCGGCGAACCCGAGCCCGACGACCGAGCTCGCGTTCCGCACCCCGTTCGAACTCCTCGTCGCGGTCGTGCTGTCGGCGCAGGCGACCGACCGCAGCGTGAATGCCGCCACCGCGAAGCTCTTCCCGGTCGCGAATACGCCGCAGGCCATCGTTGCGCTCGGCGCCGAGGGTCTCGCGCCCTACATCCGCTCGATCGGCCTATGGCGCAACAAGGCTGAGAACATCGTCGCCGCGAGCCGGCTCATCCTCGAGCGGCATGGCGGCGAAGTGCCGCGCGACCGCGCGTCGCTCGAGGCGTTGCCGGGCGTCGGGCGCAAGACGGCGAACGTGATCCTCAACACTGCCTTCGGCGAACCGACGATGGCGGTGGACACGCACATCTTCCGGGTGGCGAACCGCACCCGCCTCGCTCCGGGCAGGACGCCGCTCGCGGTGGAGAAGGCGCTCCTGAAATTCGTCCCCGAGCCCTACCGCCGCGACGCCCACCACTGGCTCATCCTGCACGGCCGCTACGTCTGCAAGGCGCGGAAGCCCGACTGCCCCAACTGCTTGATCCGCGATCTCTGCGAGTATGGGAGGAAGACGGAAGCGTAGGATTCGGGATTCGGTGCTGACGGAAGTTGCCTATGCGCGACGCCCGCAGCGGCCCGCCGCGACAGACGCGGGATCGGGACCCTCCCCTCGCATGCTGCGTGGTCGCGTCGCGACGCCAGGCGGTCGATGCCGGGTCGTCTCGAATCCTGAATTCCTTGATCCCGAATCGTGAATGCTGATGTTCAACCCCACCCGCGAGCAGGTCCGGCAGTTCTTCTTCGACGCGTGGCGGAAATACCGCGCGGGGCAGCCGCTCGAAGGGCTGGAGACAGTCGCGGCCGACGTGATGCTGCTCCACCCGGAGCACCACCACGTCCTCGACGATCCGGCGCGCTTCCTCGACGCCGACTACTCGCCCGACGACGGGCGGATGAACCCCTTCCTCCACATGAGCCTGCACGTCGCGGTCGAGGAGCAGCTCGCCATCGACCAGCCGCCCGGCATCCGCGCGGAGTTCGAGCGGCTGCTCGCATCGCGGGGCGACCGCCACGATGCCCTGCACGCGCTCCTCGACTGCCTCGGCGAGACCGTCTGGCGGGCGCAGCGCGAGAGGGCCGTCCCGGACGCCGAGACCTACCTCGACTGCCTGCGGCGGCAGCGCTGATCCCGGTCAAGCGGAGCAGCGCCGGAAACGAAAAGGGCCGCCCGGAGGCAGCCCTGGCCGCGCCGCGCGCCGTGGCGGTCAGCGCTTCGTGTAGAGGCTCCCTTTCTGGGCCGCGTAGTACGCGGCGAGGTCCTCGATCTCCTTCGCCGTGAGCGGCTGCACCTGGCCGGCCATGATGGCGTTCTTGCGCGCGCCGGACTTGTATTCGTTGAGCGCGCGGACCATGTAATCGTAGTACTGGCCGGCGAGCTTCGGGAACTCGGGCGACGTGGGGCTGTTGCCGTCGGGGCCGTGGCACGCCGCGCAGACGGACTTGGCCTTGGCCTCCCCGGCGGCCGGGTTGCCGGCGCCGAAGGCGGGCGAGGCCGCGATGGCGGCGAGGACGAGAGCGACGATCGGTCTCATGGCCATCCCCCTACTTCGCCGCGCCGTAGTAGGCCGCGAGGTCGGCGATGTCCTGCGCGGAGAGCTGTTTCGCGATCGCCTGCATGGTCGCCGCGGGACGCTGGCCGGTCTTGTAGTCCTCGAGCGCCTTGGCGATGTAAGCGGGCGACTGCCCGGCGATCTTCGGCACGTGGTAGACGGCCGGATAGGCCACGCGATACGCCTCGATCCCATGGCAGCCCTGGCACATCGAGACCTTGGCCTTGGCTGCCGCCGCGTTGCCCGCCGGCGCCTGCTGCGCCTGCGCTGCGCCCGCGACGAGCGCGACGCCGACGAGCGCCGATCCGAGATGCTTCTTCATCGTTCTGTTGTTCATCGTTCTCGTTGGTGCCGGACGGGCGCGCGCCCTCCGGAAGTCGCGCGATTCTAACCGAGCCGCGGCCGCGGGGTAAAGGCTCGGGGACGCGGGGGCTATAATCGGCCGACTCCACACCTGCGGGACTCCCCATGCGCTTCAAGGGCTCATCGACCTACGTCGCGACCGACGACCTGATGCTCGCGGTCAACGCGGCCATCACGCTCGAGCGGCCGCTCCTCGTGAAGGGCGAGCCGGGCACCGGCAAGACCAAGCTCGCCGAGGAGGTCGCGACCGCGCTCGGGCTCCCGCTCCTCGAGTGGCACATCAAGTCCACGACCAAGGCGCAGCAGGGCCTCTACGAATACGACGCGGTGAGCCGCCTGCGCGACTCGCAGCTCGGCGACCCGCGCGTGCAGGACATCGCGAACTACATCGTGCGCGGGACCCTGTGGCAGGCGTTCACGTCCGATACGCCCGTCGTCCTGCTGATCGACGAGGTGGACAAGGCCGACATCGAGTTCCCGAACGACCTCCTGCGCGAGCTCGACCGGATGGAGTTCTACGTCTACGAGACCCGCGAGCTGGTGCGCGCGAAGCACCGCCCGATCGTGTTCATCACGTCGAACAACGAGAAGGAGCTGCCGGATGCGTTCCTGCGGCGGTGCTTCTTCCACTACATCCGTTTCCCCGACAAGGAGACGATGGAGCGGATCGTGGCGGTGCACTTCCCCGGCATCAAGAAGGCGCTGCTGCGCGAGGCGCTCGAGGTCTTCTTCGAGATCCGCGACGTCCCCGGCCTGAAGAAGAAGCCCTCGACCTCCGAGCTCCTCGACTGGCTGAAGCTGCTGCTCGCCGAGGACCTGCCGCCCGAGGCGCTGCGCTCGAAGGAGCGAAAGCACCTCATCCCGCCGCTGCACGGGGCGCTGCTCAAGAACGAGCAGGACGTGCACCTCTTCGAGCGGCTGGTGTTCATGGCGCGGCAGAGCCGCTGAAGGCCCGCGTCCTGCTCGTGCGCGCGCGAGCGCTGGCCCGGACGATCTGCAAGGGGCATCGCCCCCTTGCTCGATGGGCAGCAGGACGTGCACCGCTTCGAGCGGCTGGTGTTGATAGCGCGGGAGAACCGCTGAAGGCCTGTGCCGGGCGCGAGCGACCGGCCGGCGGGAGCGCCCGGCCGGCCGCGTACCCGCGCGGGCGCCACTTCACCAGCGAGCGTGATGGCCGTGCCACCTGTGCCAGCCCTTGGCCTTCCCGGGCGGGCCGTAGTAACCCATGGCCGGCGGCAGCGGGCGAAAGATGGGCGCGGGCGGATAGACGACCGCGGGCGGCGGCGGGTAGAACACGACGCGCGGCGGGGGCGGCGGTGCGACGACGACGGGCGGCGGAGGCGGATAATAGACGGGCGCCGGCCAGGCGACTCCGGGGACGGGGACGCCGAACGAGATCGTGACGCCGACCCCGCCGCTCGCCCAGGCAAGCGAGGGTACGGCGGCCGCCGCAACGACGAGGAACGTTCGCAGTGGTTTCATGGCTCTCTCCTTTGCTGCCGGCCGGGCGCGGCGCGCGCGGCCTGCATGGCTCTTTGAACGCCACCGTGCGGGCCGGGTTTACGGTGCGGCCGGCCGGAAAGTGTTTCCATCTGCAACGCGGTTACGAGTCGTGCGGGCACGACAGCGAGTGAGGGCGCCATGCTCACCGGTTTCTTCCTCAAGCTGAAGCAGGCGAAGCTGCCGGTCTCGATCAAGGAGTACCTCACGCTCCTCGAGGCGATGCACAAGAAGGTGATCGGCCCGTCGATCGACGAGTTCTACTATCTCGCGCGCGCGGCGCTCGTGAAGGACGAGGCGAACTTCGACAAGTTCGACCGGGTGTTCGCCGAGCACTTCAAGGGCGTCGAGAGCCTGCTCGGCACGGAGGTGGACATCCCGCTCGAGTGGCTCCTCAAGCAGGCCGAGCTCAACCTCACGCCCGAGGAGAAGGCCATGGTCGAGGCGCTCGGCGGGTGGGACCGGCTCATGGAGGAGTTCAAGAAACGGCTCGAGGAGCAGAAGGGGCGCCACCAGGGCGGCAACAAGTGGATCGGCACCGGCGGCACCTCGCCCTACGGCGCCTACGGCTACAACCCCGAGGGCATCCGCATCGGCCAGGAGAGCTCGCGCAACCGCTCCGCGGTCAAGGTCTGGGACCAGCGCGAGTACCGCAACCTCGACGGCGACGTCGAGCTCGGCACGCGGAACATCAAGGTCGCGCTGCGGCGGCTGCGCAAGTTCGCGCGCGAGGGCGCGCCCGAAGAGCTCGACCTCGAGACGACCATCGACAGGACCGCCCGCAACGCCGGCTGGCTCGACCTCGCCATGCGCCCGGAGCGGCACAACGCCGTCAAGGTGCTGCTCTTCCTCGACATCGGCGGGTCGATGGACGACCACGTGAAGCTCTGCGAGGAGCTGTTCTCGGCCGCCAAGACGGAGTTCAAGCACCTCGAGTACTTCTACTTCCACAACTGCCTCTACGACTTCGTGTGGAAGGACAACCGCCGCCGGCACGCGGAGCGCACCCGCACCGCGGACATCATGCACAAGTACGGGCACGACTACAAAGTGATCTTCGTCGGCGACGCGACGATGAGCCCCTACGAGATCCTGCAGCCGGGCGGCTCGATCGAGTACCACAACGAGGAGGCCGGCGCCGTGTGGCTGCGCCGGCTGCTGGAGGTCTATCCGAAGGCGGTGTGGCTCAACCCGGAGCCCGAGCAGGTCTGGCCCTACCGGCAGTCGATCGCGATCATCCGCGAGATCTTCGGCGGGCGGATGTACGCGACGACGCTCGCGGGGCTCGAGCAGGCGATGCGCTCGCTCTCGAAGTGAGCGGCGCCGCGGGGCGCTGCCGGTAGCGTGATGCAACACGCCGGACTCACGGCGAAACGGCGCCTGCGGGAGAGCCTCCCCGGAGCGGAGAGCGCGTTTCGGGTCGCCGGCTTCGGGGGTTCCGGCGGAGGTGTGGCCCCGTCCGCCCCGACCCGCTAGCCCGGCGAGCGGCGCGAGGCGATGGTCGCGACGTTCGTGCCCGCGAGCAGGCGGCGCTCGAGCTCGGCAGCGGGTACTGGCGCAAGGAAGTGGTGGCCCATGTACTCGCGGCAGCCCATCGCCGCGAGGAGCGCGAGCTGTGCTTCGGTCTCGACCCCCACGGCGATCGCGTCCACCCCGAGGCTGCGCGCCATCTCCAGGATCGCCCGCACCACCGTCTGGTCTTCGCTGCCCGCCTCGAGCGTGGCGACGAGCGAACGGTGGATCTTCACCGAGCTCACGGAAAAGCGGCGCAGGGAGTGCATCGACGCATAGCCGGTGCCGAAGTCGTCGACCACGACGCGCACGCCTTGCGCCGCGAGCCCCGCGAGCACGGCGCGCGCCAACTCGGGATCGCGCATGAGGGCGGCCTCCGTGAGCTCGACCTCGAGGAGCGCGGGCTCGAGGCCGGTCGCGGCGAGCGTGGCGGCGACTGATTCGCCGAGCCCCGGCGCGAACTGGCGGCCGGAGACGTTGACCGCCACGGGGATGCGCCAGCCGGCCGCCGCCCAGGCCTTGGCCTGCCGCGCGGCAGTGTCGAGCACCCACTCGCCGATCTGCACCACGAGGCCCGTCTCCTCGGCGACGCGCAGGAACCGGTCGGGGCCGATCAGCCCCTGCTCCGGATGGCGCCACCGGAGCAGCGCTTCGGCGCCCGTGACGCGGCCCGTCGCGACGTCGACGCGCGGCTGGTAGAAGAGGCGCAGCTCGCCGTCGGTGGTGGCGCGGCGCAGCGCCGCCTCGAGACGGCCGCGCTCGACCGCGCGCGCGTTCATCTCCGCCGAGAAGAAGCGGTAGTTGCGCCGCCCGCCTGACTTCGCCGCGTACATCGCAGTATCGGCGTGGCGCATCAGCGTGGCCGGGTCCTCGCCGTCGGACGGGTAGAGGGCGATGCCGACGCTCGCCGCGGTGCGCAGGTCGTGCCCCTCGACCTGGTAGGGATGCGCGAGCGAGTTGAGGATCTTCTGCGCCACCTGCGCCGCGTCCTCCGGCGAGCGCAGGCCCTCGAGCACCACGACGAACTCGTCGCCGCCGAGCCGCGCGAGCGTATCGTCCTTGCGGACCACTGCGCCGAGCCGCTTCGCCACCTCCTTCAGCAGCAGGTCGCCCACGTGGTGGCCGAGGCTGTCGTTGATCGCCTTGAAGTGGTCGAGGTCGACGAACATGACCGCGAGCTGGCTGCCCGAGCGCTGCGAGCCGGCGATGCCCTGCGCGAGCCGGTCGCTCAGGAGCAGCCGGTTCGGCAGCCCGGTCAGCGGATCGCGCGTCGCCAGCTCCTCGATGCGCGCCTCGGCGCGCTTGCGCTCGGAGATGTCGAGCGCGGTGCCGCGCAGCCCGACGACGCGGCCGTCGTCGGCGCGGATTGGCACCGCGCTCACGAGCTGCCAGACGAGCGTGCCCGACCGCGTGAGCGAGCGGTGCTCGATGTTGCGCAGCGGCTGGCCGAGCGCGAGCGCGTGCGCGAGCAGCTCGCGCACGCGCTCGGCCTCGCCGGGTGGCATGAGGTCGAACGGGTGACGCCCGTAGAGCTCCTCCGGGCGGTAGCCGAGCACCGCCTCGACGCGGCGCGAGACGAAGGTGAAGCGCGACTCCCGATCGACCTCCCAGACGTACTCACCCGCCGCCTCGGCGAAGTCGCGGAAGCGGCGCTCGCTCTCGCGCAGCTGCTGCTCGGCGCGCTTGCGCTCGGTGATGTCGAGGAGCAGGCTCACCACGCACCGCTCCCCCGCGAGCTCGATCGACTCGGCCGAGATCAGGATGTCGGCGACCTCGCCGCTTTTCTTGCGGAAACGGACTTCCCGGTTGCGCACGGCGTCGCCCTGCGCGAGCGCGCGCACGAGGTCGTCGCGGTCGGCCGGGTTCGTCCAGATGCCGAGGTCGATCGAGGTCGCGCCGAGCGCTTCCGCGCGCGGGTACCCGAAGAACGCCGTCCACGCCGCGTTCACGTCGAGGTAGCGGCCGTCCTCGAGCCGGCTGATCACGACCGGCAACGGGCTCGACTGGAAGATCTTGGCGAAGCGCGACTCGGATTCCCGCAGCAGCCGCTCGGCGCGCTTGCGCTCGGTGATGTCCATGCCGGTCGAAAGCATCACCTCCGCGCCGTCGAGCCGGATCCGCTCGCCGGAGAACAGCACGTCGGCGATCTCGCCCGACTTGCGCCGCCAGCGGCACTCCACGTTGCGCACCGCCCCCTCGCGACGCAGCGCGTGGCGGATCGGCTCGCGGGCTTGCGGGTCGGCCCAGACGCCGAGCTCGACGAAGTCGCGGCCCAGAATCTCCTCGCGTGCGTAGCCGTAGGTCTTCATCCAGGTATCGTTGACGTCGATCACCCGGCCGTCGTCGATGCCCGAGATCGCGAGCGGCTGCGGGCTCGCCCGGAAGAGCTTCTCGAAGCGCTCGCGCGAGGCGCGGATCGCCGCCTCCGCGCGCCGGCTCTCCGTGACGTCCACGAGGGACGTGAGCACCGAGGTCTCGCCGTGG
>JAOAEA010000065.1 GCA_026417035.1 Burkholderiales bacterium | reverse complement strand
CCTCGAACCAGTCCGGGGAGGGCGAGATCCGCAAGGCCATCATCGAGGCGGACCTTGTGGACTGCATGGTGGCGCTGCCCGGGCAGCTGTTCTACTCCACCCAGATTCCGGCCTGCCTGTGGTTTCTGGCCCGCAACAAAAACCCTGGCAAGGGCTGGCGCGACCGGCGCGGGCAGGTGCTCTTCATCGACGCGCGCCAGATGGGCGTGCTGGTGGACCGCACCCGGCGTGAACTGACCGACGACGAAATCCAAAAAATCGCCGACACCTACCACGCCTGGCGTGGTGAGCCGGGCGCAGGCGACTACGCCGACGTGCCGGGCTTCTGCAAGAGCGCCACGCTGGAGGAGATCCGCAAGCACGGCTATGTGCTTACCCCCGGGCGCTACGTCGGCGCCGCGAAGCAGGACGACGACGGCGAGCCGTTCGAAGAGAAGATGCAGCGGCTGGCCGCCCAGTGCCAGAGCGGGCTGTGGCGGCAGGGGTGCCGGCATGAACGCCCGGTAGCCCGAGGGCTGGGTGATGTAGCGTCCCGCTCGGGTCGGGGCTTCGCCGACGGTCGCCATCCAGAGGGCTGCCTTTCGTATGGGGCCAGAATGGCTCCATATGATAGGCAGTCTTTAACAAGAACGGAAGACGGGCGCCTTGTTTTAGTTTCCGGAGGGTTTGCGGCCGGAGCCAGACGGCCGACGTGACCGAGGAAAGCAGGCGGCGCGTGGATGAAATTCATTCACGCCGTGAATTGGCAAGGTGGGTGCGCCCGGCACGGCGCTGCGTGCAGCACTCGGAGCTGGGGCCGGCCGGCGCGGCAGGCCCTACATGCTCCAGAGTCGCGCGAGCGGCACTGCGAGGTCACGCCCGCCTCCGAGCGCGAACGCACTGTCGCCCGCGTAGAGCAGCACACCGCCCTGGTAGTCCGCACCACACTGCTCGGCAAGCCGTCGCAAGCCCGCCCCGTCCGCGGGCGTCGCCGTCACCGCCGACTTGACCTCGACTCCCCAGGTCTGTCGGCCGCGCGTGATGACTAGGTCGACCTCGACCTGGTCCTTGTCACGGTAGTGCCAGAAGCGCAGGTCCGGGTCGGTCCAGCCGGCCTGCGCCACGAGCTGCTGCACCACGAAGGACTCCAGCAGGTGCCCGAAGCGCTCGCGTTGCGTGCTCCAGTCCGTCGCAGCGAGACCGGTCAGGGTGGCCGCCAGCCCGCTGTCGATGACGTGCACCTTGGGCGATTTGATCAGGCGGCTGGCTGGGTTGCGATGCCAGGGCAGCAGGCGGCGCACCAGGTACAGGCGCTCGCACACCGCCAGATAGTGCTCGACGGTCTCGCGCCGCAGGTCGAGATCGTTGCCGAGGCTGGACACGTTCAGCAGTTGCGCCGTGCGCAGCGCCAGCAGCTCGAGCAGGCGCCCGACCGCCGCAGTGTCGCGCACCCGCGCGACGTCCCGCACATCGCGTTCCAGCAGCAGGCGCAGGTACTCGCGGTGCCAAGCGCGGGCGCGGGCGGGCGAGCGCGCCACCGCTTCCGGAAAGCCGCCTGCGACGACTCGCTTGACCAGGGCGAGCGGCAGCTCCGGTGTGGATGGAGCGACCGCCGGCTCTAGGCGCCCGCCGAGCAGCGCCGCGAGGAATCTACCCGGCGCGCGCGCCTGCTCGGACGCCGTGAGCGGCTGCAGCTGCACGACCTCCATGCGCCCGGCCAGCGAATCGCCGAGCCCAGGCAGCAGCAGCAGGTTCGCCGACCCCGTGAGGACGAAGCGGCCAGGCCGCCGATCGCGGTCCACCGCGAGCTTCAGCGTGCGCAGGAGCTCGGGCACGCGCTGGATCTCGTCGAGGATCGCGCGCTTCGGCAGCGCGGCCACGAAGCCGGTCGGGTCGGCCTGCGCGAACGCCAGCGCCGCGGCGTCGTCGAAGGTGACGTACGCGTAGCGCGGTTCTAGCGTGCGCGCCAGCGTGGTCTTGCCGGACTGGCGGGGCCCGAGCAGGCAGACCACCGGCGTGTCGCGCAGCGCGGCCTTCAGCGCCGCCGCCAGCGGCCGGGCGTAGAGCTTCATGCGTGACCGTCCATTCGCCGGGCAGCGTAGCGTCCATTTGCCTATTTCGCAATCGGCCGATTGCCGGTTGTCAGCCCGCCCGCGTCTTGCGTGAGGTACAACTCCGGCGCGAGACTCTCCTGCAATTCTGGAGTGACGCTCCACGATTGCACGGTGCAGCCGACACTTACCTGAAACAAGGGCAGGCGTTATTTCAGGTTCAATCGACAAAGTAAATCAACGCCGGACGCTGCTTCAGGCTGCGCCGTGTGACAGACTGCCCGCGAGTACACGCATGAGTACACATTCACCGCGACGAATCGCGAGAGGCTCGATTCACAAGGCTCCGCCGCGGTTCACGCGCTTCTGCATCGGCAAGTAAGTCTGCGGTAAGCGCGCTTTGCCCGCGCCCGGGCGCGGGAGTAGTATCCGCCGACCTCGCGGCATCGCTCCGCGGGAGCCCCGAGGAGGGAAACGGATGAGAACGCGTGTCCTCGCGGCCGTCGCCGCGCTCGCCCTCGCCGCCGGCGCGGCCGCGGCGATCGACAACCTCAAGATCCTCATCCCCGCCAACCCGGGCGGCGGCTGGGACCAGACCGGCCGGCAGCTCGCCGCCGCGATGCAGAGCGCGAAGCTCGTCGGCTCGGTGCAGTTCGACAACAAGGGCGGCGCCGCCGGGACGATCGGTCTCGCGCAGTTCGTCAACGCGTCGAAGGGCGACCCGAACGCGCTGCTCGTCGGCGGGATGGTGATGGTGGGCGGCATCCACCTGAACAAGTCGCCGGTGAACCTCTCCATGGTCACGCCGATCGCGCGGCTCACGAGCGAATACGAGGTGATCGTGGTTCCGGCGAGCTCGCCCCACAAGACGATGGCCGACCTCGTCAAGGCCTTCAGGGACAATCCCGGCAAGGTCTCCTGGGGCGGCGGCTCCGCCGGCGGGACCGACCACATCCTCGCCGGGTTGATCGCGAAGGCGGCGGGCGTCGATCCCGCGAAGGTCAACTACGTCGCCTTCAAGGGCGGCGGCGAGGCGATCGCGGCGATCATCGGCGGGCACGTCACCGCGGGCATCTCGGGCGTGGGCGAGTTCGCCGAGCACATCAAGAGCGGGCGGATGCGCGCGCTCGCGGTTTCCTCGCCCGCGCCGATCGACGGCATTCCCACCCTGAAGGCCCAGGGCATCGACGTGGAGCTCGGCAACTGGCGTGGCGTCTTCGCCGCGCCGGGCATTACGCGCGAGCAGCGCGACGAGCTCGTGAAGCTCGTGAAGGCGGCGACCGAGACGCCCGCCTGGAAGGCGACGCTGGAGAAGCTCGGCTGGACGCCGGTCTTCCTCGCCGGCGACGATTTCAAGGCGTTCCTCGACCAGGACACGCAGCGCGTCGCGTCGATCATCGACTCGCTCGGGATCAAGAAGTAGCGCCCCGGAGCGAAGCGTGCGCTCGCGCCGGTCGCGCCAGGAGACGGCGTTCGCGTTCGCCGTGGTCGCGCTCGGCGTCGGGCTCGCGATCGGCACGGCGCTGCTGCCCTCCGAGGGCGGCTACTCGGGCATCGGGCCGAGCTTCATGCCGGCGATGGTTTCCGCCGGGACCATCATCGTCGGCGCGTGGCTCGCTTTCGAGGCGCTCACCGGCGGCTGGCGCAACCGCAGCCCGGAAGATCCGGCGGCGCGCGGCGAGCACGCGTTCCTCCCGGCGGCGTTCGCGTGGGTGAGCGCGGGTCTGCTCGCGCAGATGGCGCTCATCGGCCTCGCCGGATTCGTGTTGTCCTCGGCGCTCCTGTTCGCCTGCGTCGCGCGTGGCTTCGGCAGCCGCCGCGCGTTGCGTGACGCAGCGATCGGGCTCGCGCTCGCGCTCGTCGTCTATTTCTTCTTCACCCGGGCGCTGTCGGTGAACCTCCCGGCCGGGAGGCTCTTCGGTGGCTGAGACGCTCGCCGCGCTCGCGCACGGCTTCGGCGTCGCGCTCGCGCCCATCAACCTCCTGTGGGGATTCGTCGGCGTCACCCTGGGCACGGCGGTGGGCGTTCTGCCCGGCGTCGGGCCCGCGCTCACCATCGCGATGCTCCTGCCGCTCACCACCAAGCTCGAGCCGGTGGGCGCGATGATCATGTTCGCGGGGATCTACTACGGCGCGATGTTCGGCGGCTCGACGACCTCGATCCTCCTCAACACGCCCGGCGAGTCGGCGACCATCGCGACGACGCTCGAGGGCAACCAGATGGCCAAGCGCGGGCGCGCCGGCCCCGCGCTCGCGACGAGCGCGATCGGTTCCTTCGTCGCCGGGACGCTCGCCACCGTGGCGCTGACGCTGCTCGCCCCGCAGATCGTCGAGCTCGCGCTCATGTTCGGCCCGGCGGAGTATTTCGCCCTCATGGTCCTCGCGTTCACCACCGTCGCCGCGGTGCTCGGCGGATCGGCCGCGCGCGGTCTCACGAGCCTCTCCTTCGGCCTCGCGCTGGGGCTCGTGGGCATCGACGGGCAGACCGGACAGGCGCGGTTCGCGTTCGGCGTTCCCGAGCTCCTCGACGGCATCGACGTGGTGGTGCTCGCCGTGGGGCTCTTCGCGGTCGGCGAGACGCTCTACATGGCGGCCTACACGAGCCGGATGCCCGAGACGCTGGAGAAGCTGGCGGGCTCGATCTGGATGTCGAAGCGGGACTGGGCGCGCTCGTGGAAGCCGTGGCTCCGCGGCACGGCGATCGGGTTCCCGTTCGGCACCATCCCTGCGGGCGGGGCCGAGATTCCGACCTTCCTTTCCTACGCGACCGAGCGGCGCCTCGCCAGGGAGCGCGACGAGTTCGGCAAGGGCGCGATCGAGGGCGTCGCGGGCCCCGAGGCCGCGAACAACGCGTCCTCCACCGGCGCGCTGGTGCCGCTCCTCACGCTCGGCATCCCGACCTCCGCGACGGCCGCGATCATCCTCTCGGCGTTCCAGCAATACGGGATCAGTCCCGGGCCGCTCCTCTTCCAGATGCAGTCGGACCTCGTCTGGGGACTGATCGCCAGCCTCTACATCGGCAACGTGATCCTGCTCATCCTCAACCTGCCGCTCATCGGCATGTGGGTGAAGCTCCTCACGATCCCGCGGCCGCTCCTCTACGCCGGCATCCTCGTCTTCGCCACCCTGGGCGCCTACAGCCTGCACCAGTCGGCGGTCGATCTCGCGATCCTCTACGCGTTCGGGCTGCTCGGCTTCGCGATGCGCTCGTTCGACATCCCGGTGGCGCCGGCGATCATCGGCCTCATCCTCGGGCCGCTCGCGGAAGTGCAGTTCCGCCGCGCGCTCGCCATCAGCGAGGGCGACCCGACCGTCTTCTTCCGGCAGCCGATCGCCGCGACGGTGCTGGCGGTCGCGGCGGCGGTGGTCGTCGTGCCGTTCGTGCTCGGGCTCGCGCGCCGGCTGAAGCGCGCCTGAGGAGGAGGGGACTTGGCGCGCGCGGCCCCGATCGCGCCGGCGGCTGCGGCCCTCGTCGCTTGCGCCGCGGGTGGCGCGCTCGCCGCCGTGCTGCACGTCCCGCTCCCGTGGATGGTCGGTCCGCTGGTGGCGATGGCGGTGCTGAAGCTCGCCGGCCTCGCCCTCGTCGCGCCGCCGCTCGCGCGTGAGGGCGGCCAGATCATCATCGCGACCGCGCTGGGGCTTTATTTCACGCCGGCCGTCGCGCGGGAGACGCTGGCGCAGTGGTGGATCCTCGTCCTCGCGGCGACGTTCGCGATGGCGCTCGGTTATGCCGGCGGCTGGGTGCTCGCGCGCTTCGCGGGCCTCGACCGCACGACCGGGCTCTTCGCGAGCATCCCCGGCGGCGCGACCGAGATGGCGGTGCTCGCCGAGCGCTTCGGCGGCAAGCCCGACCGGGTCGCCCTCGCGCAGAGCCTGCGGATCCTGCTCGTGGTCGTGATCATCCCGGGCGCCCTCACGCTTTCCGGGGCGCACGGCGTCGATGTCTATCAACCGGCTGAGAAGGCTTGGAGCTGGACGGGGCTCGCCTTCCAGTTCGCCGTCGCTGCGGCCGGCGGGATCGCGTTCCAGTGGCTCGGGCTCGGCAACGCGTGGATGCTCGGACCGCTGGCGGTCACCATCGCGCTCACCGCGTCCGACGTCGGCTTCTCGGCCGTGCCGGCGCCGCTCTCGGCGGCGGGCCAGCTCCTCCTCGGTTGCGCGCTCGGTTCGCGCTTCGAGCGGGAGTTCCTGCGCTCGGCGCCGCGCTTCGTCGCGGTCGTGACGCTCTCGATTCTCGCGAGCATGGCGGCCGCGGCGCTCTTCGGCGCGTTGCTCGCCTGGCTGGGCGGCCTCGCGGCGCCGACCATGGTGCTCGCGACCGCGCCGGGCGGCATCGCCGAGATGGCGATCACGGCGAAGGTGCTGCAGCTCGGCGTGCCGATCGTCACCGCGGCGCACGTCCTGCGGGTGATGTTCCTGGTGACGATGAGCGCGCCGGTGTTCCGCGCGCTGCGGGCGATGCGGAGGCGGATACGATCATGAGCTGGGATCCGGACCAATACGCGCGTTTCGGCGGGGAGCGGCTCCGCCCGGCGCGCGACCTCGTCGCCGCGGTCCCGCTCGCGAGCCCTGCGCGGATCGCCGACCTCGGCTGCGGCGACGGCCGGGCGACGCAACTCCTCGCGGCCCGCTGGCCGGCGGCCCGGATCGTCGGCGTCGACAGCTCCCAGGCGATGCTCGACGCGGCCGCTCGGCTCGGCCTCGACGCGACGTGGCAGTGCGCCGGCATCGACGCGTGGCGCCCCGACCGGCCGTTCGATCTCGTCTTCTCCAACGCGGCGCTCCATTGGCTCTCCGGACACGAGACCCTGTTCCCGCGGCTTGCCGAGGCGGTCACCCCCGGCGGCGCGCTCGCCGTCCAGATGCCGCGCAACTTCGCCGCGCCCTCGCATGCGGCCCTTTTCGATCTCGCGGAGTCGCCACGCTG
Source organism: Burkholderiales bacterium (assembly GCA_026417035.1). Taxonomy (GTDB): domain Bacteria; phylum Pseudomonadota; class Gammaproteobacteria; order Burkholderiales; family SG8-39; genus JAOAEA01. Next base: position 13,545 of record JAOAEA010000065.1, on the reverse strand, counting down.
GCGCTCGCGCCTTGCCGGCCTCGTGCGCCGTGAGCCGGTCGCGGATCCGGTCTGGTATTACGACGTGCTCGCGTCGCGGATGCGCTCGGTGGAGATCTGGGAGACCGAGTATCTGCACGCGCTTTCGGGGGAGCGGCCGGTGGTCGATTGGTTGAAGGGAACCTGGTTGCGGCCGTTCCTCGACGCGCTCCCGCGGGAAGAAGCCGACGCGTTCGAGGCCGAGTACGCGGATCTGATGGCGGCGGCCTACCCGCGGCGCGCGGACGGGGTCACCCTCTTTCCCTTCCGCCGGCTGTTCATTGTTGCGATGCGGTAGCCGGGTCGTCGCGCCGGCGGGTTCGAGCGGGAAGGGGGGTTCGGGGGCGCCCGGGCGGCGTCTGCGAAACCGAAGGAAAGATTGACAATTCCTTGACCTTCGGGGCTGAACCCGGCAGGCATTGGTGGTAAATTTCGCGCCTCACGAAATCGACCCCGGCCCGCGTCGGGCACCCCGACGCCCCGTCCGCCGGACCCACTTCCCGAAAGCACGAGGCCCCGCCCGATGAATCAACCCTACGTTCCGCACATCGCCGCGCCCGACGCAGTGCGCAACCTGCGCGCGCTCGAGTGGGTCGCGGAGATCGCCGAGCTGACCAAGCCCGACCGCATCGTCTGGTGCGACGGCTCGCAGGCGGAGTACGACCGTCTGACCGGGGAGATGGTGGCGTCGGGGACGCTGCGCCGGCTCAATCCGGAGAAGCGGCCGAACAGCTTCCTCGCGTGGTCGGATCCGACCGACGTCGCGCGCATGGAGGACCGCACGTTCATCTGCACGCAGCGCAAGGAGGATGCCGGGCCGACCAACAACTGGACCGACCCCGCGGAGATGCGCGTCACGCTCGCGAAGCTCTTCGACGGCTGCATGCGCGGGCGCACGATGTACGTGGTGCCGTTCTCGATGGGGCCGCTCGGCTCTCACATCGCGCAGATCGGCATCGAGATCACCGACAGCCCGTACGTGGTGGTGTCGATGCACATGATGACGCGCGTGTCGCCGCGCGTGTGGGAGCTGCTCGGGGCGGAGGGCCGCTTCGTTCCTTGCATCCACAGCGTCGGCGCCCCGCTCGCGCCCGGGCAGAAGGACGTGCCCTGGCCCTGCAACAAGGAGCACAAGTACATCGTGCACTTCCCGGAGACGCGCGAGATCTGGTCGTTCGGCTCCGGCTACGGCGGGAACGCGCTCCTCGGCAAGAAGTGCCTCGCGCTGCGCATCGCGTCCTACATGGGACGGGACGAGGGCTGGTTCGCCGAGCACATGCTGATCCTCGGCGTGACCTCCCCCGCGGGCGAGAAGACCTACGTCACCGCGGCCTTCCCGAGCGCGTGCGGCAAGACGAACTTCGCGATGCTGGTGCCGCCGCCCGCGTTCGCGGGCTGGAAGGTGACGACGATCGGCGAGGACATCGCCTGGATCAAGCCCGGCAAGGACGGGCGGCTCCATGCGATCAATCCGGAGGCGGGGCTCTTCGGCGTGGCGCCCGGCACGTCGATGAAGACCAACCCCAACTGCATGCTCGCGATCCGCGAGAACACGATCTTCACCAACGTCGCGCTCACCGACGACGGCGACGTCTGGTGGGAGGGCATGACCGACGAGAAGCCCGCGCACCTCACCGACTGGCAGGGGAACTCGTGGACCCCGGACTCCGGCCGGCTCGCGGCGCACCCCAACTCGCGCTTCACCTGCTCGGCCCGGCAGGTGCCCTCGATCGACCCCGACTGGGAAAATCCGAACGGGGTGCCGATCTCGGCGTTCATCTTCGGCGGGCGGCGGTCGAACACGGTGCCGCTGGTCGTCGAAGCGTTCAGCTGGACCGACGGCGTTTACATGGCCGCGACCATGGGCTCGGAGACGACCGCCGCCGCGACCGGGAAGGTCGGCGTCGTGCGGCGCGATCCGTTCGCGATGATCCCGTTCTGCGGCTACAACATGGCCGATTACTTCGGCCACTGGCTGAAGCTCGGCTGGAGCGTGCCGCGCCGGCCGCACGTGTTCCAGGTCAACTGGTTCCGCACCGATGCGAACGGCAAGTTCATCTGGCCGGGGTTCGGCGAGAACATGCGCGTGCTGAAATGGATCGTCGACCGCTGCCGCGGCCGCGCCTCGGCGGTCGAGACCCCGCTCGGCTGGGTGCCCGACTACGCCGACATCGAGTGGACCGGGCTCGAGAAGTTCGGTCCGGAGCAGTTCAGGGCGGTCACCTCGATCAAGCACGACGAGTGGGAAGCGGAGCTCGCTTCGCACGACGAGCTCTTCGAGCGGCTGAAGGATCGCCTGCCGCGGCAGCTGCAGCTTCGCCGGCAGATGCTGCATCTCGACCTCGGCGCGTAGCGCGCGCTCGGGGGGTGAGGAGGCCGCCTGCGGGCGGCCTTTTTCGTTTCGCCGGCGCGGGCGCCGCGAGGGGGTCGTCCGGCCGCGGCTAGAATCGCCGCGAGCCTGAGAGGAGCACCGCCTTGTCGCACGTCTTCCATCGCAATCCCAAGCAGACCTACCCGACCGTGGTGCGGGGGGAGGGCGCGTGGCTCTTCGACGCGCAGGGCAGGCGCTATCTCGACGGGTCTTCCGGCGCGGCGGTCTCGTGCCTCGGCCACGGCGATCCCGAGGTCACGGCGGCAATCAAGGCGCAGCTCGACCGGATCGCGTTCGCGCACACGTCGTTCTTCACCAACGAGCCGATGGAGGCGCTCGCGGACGAGCTCGTCGCGCATGCGCCCGCGGGGATCTCGCGCGCGTATTTCGTGTCGAGCGGATCCGAAGCGATGGAGGCCGCGCTCAAGCTCGCGCGCCAATACTTCCTCGAGATCGGGCAGCCGGGGCGGCGGCGGATCATCGCGCGCCGGCAGAGTTACCACGGCAATACGCTCGGGGCGCTCGCCGTCGGCGGCAACCTCTGGCGCAGGGGGCAGTTCGAGCCGCTGCTCGTCGAGGTGTCGCACGTCGCGCCCTGTTATGCCTACCGCGACCAGGCGGCGGACGAGAGCCCGGAAGCCTACGGCGAGCGCCTCGTCGCCGAGTTGGTGGCGGAGATCCAGCGGCTCGGGCCCGAGAGCGTGATCGCGTTCGTGGCGGAGACGGTCGCCGGGGCGACGCTGGGCGCGGCGCCCCCCGTGCCCGGCTATTTCCGGGCCATCCGGGAGGTCTGCGACCAGTACGGGATCCTCCTCATCCTCGACGAAGTGATGTGCGGGATGGGCCGGACGGGGACGCTCTACGCCTGCGAGCAGGAGGGCGTCGTCCCCGACCTGGTGACGATCGCGAAGGGGCTCGGTTCCGGCTACCAGCCCATCGGCGCGCTGCTTGCGTCGGAGCGGATCTACGACGCGGTCCTCCACGGTTCCGGTTACTTCCAGCACGGGCACACCTACGTCGGCCATGCGGTGGCTTGCGCCGGGGCGCTCGCGGTGCAGCGCGCGCTGCGGGAGCGAGGGCTCGTGCGGCGGGTCGCGGCGCTCGGGGACGCATTGCGAAGACGGCTCGCGGAGCGGTTCGGCACGCATCCGCACGTCGGCGACATCCGCGGGCGCGGGCTCCTCTGGGCGCTCGAGCTCGTCGCGGATCGCACGAGCAAGGAGCCGTTCGATCCCGGCCGGCGGATCGCTGCCCGGATCAAGTCGCGTGCACTCGAGCTCGGGCTCCTCTGCTATCCGATGAGCGGCACCATCGATGGCGCGCGGGGCGACCACGTCCTGATGGCGCCGCCGTTCATCGTCTCCGAGGCCGAGCTCCACGAGCTCGTGGCGATCCTCGGGCGCGCGATCGACTCGGTCCTCGCCCAAGGGTAGTCGGGCGGGCGTCCGGCGTCGTCGTTTCCGCGGTGGAGGTTGCGCGGCTCCTCACCGACGTGAGCGTGTGCTCACTGCTATAGCGGGATTCGCTGAGCGGGCGCGCGCCCGGTCCCCATGGCGCTCGGCCGGACCGAGCCGCTCGCGCGGTTGCGCCGCGCGCCGGCGGGCGGAGGGGTGCGGGCCCCCGCAGCGGTTCCACGTGGAACAACGGCAGCGGCCGGAAGCCCGCGGGCTGCGCGAGGTTTCACGTGAAACATCAAGGCCCCGCGTCGCGCTCCGCCCGGTGCGTTCTCGGGCTCGGGCAAAGCGCGTATGATTGCGCCCTCCCGCGCGCCCCTGCCTGCCATGGACTACCCGGTCGAGTTCGATGTCATCGTCGTCGGTGGCGGCCACGCCGGCACCGAGGCCGCGCTCGCCGCCGCGCGCATGGGGGCGAGGACGCTCCTCCTCACGCACAACATCGAGACTCTCGGGCAGATGTCGTGCAACCCCTCGATCGGCGGCATCGGCAAGGGGCACCTCGTCAAGGAGATCGACGCCCTGGGCGGCGCGATGGCGATCGCCGCCGACGAGGCGGGCATCCAGTTCCGCACCCTGAACGCGAGCAAGGGGCCGGCGGTGCGGGCCACTCGCGCGCAGGCCGACCGGGTGCTCTATCGCCGCTCGATCCGGACCCGCCTCGAGAACCAGGCGCACCTCACCCTGTTCCAGCAGGCCGTGGACGACCTGATCCTCGCCGGCGATCGGGTCGCCGGCGTCGTCACGCAACTCGGCGTGCGCTTCCGCGGGCGCACCGTCGTGCTCACGACCGGGACCTTCCTGTCGGGCCTGATCCACGTCGGGCTGGAGCACTATTCGGCGGGCCGCGCCGGCGACCCGCCCTCGATCAGCCTGGCGGCGCGGCTGCGGGAGCTGAAGCTCCCGGTGGGGCGGCTCAAGACCGGCACGCCGCCGCGCATCGATGGCCGGACGATCGACTTTTCGGTCATGGAGGAACAGCCGGGCGACACGCCGGAACCCGTGTTCTCGTTCATGGGCTCGCGAGCGCTGCACCCGCGCCAGCTCCCGTGCTGGATCACCCACACCAACGCCCGGACCCACGCGATCATCCGCGCGAACCTCGACCGCTCTCCCATGTACACGGGGAAGATCGAGGGTATCGGGCCGCGTTATTGCCCGTCGATTGAAGACAAGGTCCACCGCTTCGCCGACAAGGCGAGCCACCAGGTCTTCCTCGAGCCGGAGGGGCTGACGACCAACGAGTTCTACCCGAACGGCATCTCGACGAGCCTGCCGTTCGACGTCCAGCTCGAGATCGTCCGTTCGATCCGCGGCTTGGAGAACGCCCACATCCTGCGGCCGGGCTACGCGATCGAGTACGACTACTTCGACCCGCGCGGGCTGCACGCGTCGCTCGAGACGAAGGCGATCGGCGGGCTCTTCTTCGCAGGACAGATCAACGGCACGACCGGGTACGAGGAGGCCGCGGCGCAGGGGCTCCTGGCGGGGATCAACGCGGCGTTGCAGGCGCGCGGGCGCGAGGCCTGGTGGCCGCGGCGCGACGAGGCTTACCTTGGCGTGCTGGTGGACGCCCTCATCCCCCGCGGCGTCAGCGAGCCTTACCGGATGTTCACGAGCCGCGCCGAATACCGCCTGATGCTCCGCGAGGACAACGCCGACCTGCGGCTGACCGAGACCGGGCGGCGGCTCGGGATCGTCGACGATGCGCGCTGGGAGGCTTTCGCGCGCAAGCGGGACGCGATCGCCACCGAAACCGAGCGCCTCAAGTCGACGTGGGTGCATCCGCGGGTTGCTGCGGCCGCCGAGGTGGAGCGGGTCCTGGGCCAGCCGCTCGACCGCGACTGCACGCTTTTCGACCTGCTCAAGCGGCCTGGCGTCGGCTACGGGTCGCTCCTCACGATTCCCGGGGCCGGAACGCCGGTCAGGGATCCGGCCGTCGCGGAGCAGGTGGAAATCCAGGCCAAGTACGCCGGCTACATCGCCCGGCAGCGCGACGAGGTCGTCCGCCAGCGGCAGCAGGAAGAAACGCCCCTGCCCCCGGATCTCGACTATGCCGACGTCCGCGGACTCTCGAAGGAAGTGCAGCAGACGCTCGCCCGCTACCGGCCGGAGACGCTCGGCCAGGCCTCTCGCATCCAGGGCGTGACCCCGGCGGCGATCTCGCTGCTCCTCGTTCACCTGAAACGCCGGTCGGCCAAGGGAGCAGAGAAACTGAGCGCCGCATGACACCCGAGGCGCGGCTGGAGCGCGGCGTGGCCGAGCTCGGCATCGAACTCCCCCCCGAGGCCCGCCGGCAGCTCCTGGCCTACCTCCTGCTGCTCGAGAAATGGAACCGCGTCTACAACCTCACGGCCATCCGGGACGCCTCTGAGATGGTGAGCAATCACTTGCTGGATTCGCTAGCTGTGGCGCCGCACATCCCGGCGGGCCCGCTGCTCGACGTCGGTGCGGGCGCGGGCCTTCCCGGCCTCCCGCTCGCCATCGCGCGCCCCGCCCTCGAGGTCACGCTGATCGACGCGAGCGCTAAGAAGGCGGCGTTCATGCAGCAGGCTGCGACGGAGCTTGGCCTCGCCAACGTCACGGTGGTGCACGGACGGGCCGAGGGCTGGACGCCACCGCTCAGCTTCCCGTCGATCGTCTCGCGCGCGTTCGCCTCCCTCGCGGGCTTCGTGAAGGCGGCGCGGCACCTCCTCGCACCGGGCGGGGCGTTCTATGCGATGAAAGGCCGCCGCCCCGACGCGGAGATCGCGGCTCTGCCGCCCGGGTTCCGCGTCCGCGACCTGATCGACCTCGCGGTGCCCGGGCTCGACGCGCAACGCTGTCTCGTCGTGATCGAGGCCGCCCGATGACCCGCATCCTCGCTGTCGCCAACCAGAAGGGCGGCGTGGGCAAGACCACCACGACCGTGAACCTGGCGGCCGGGCTCGCGGAGTCGGGCAAACGGGTGCTGGTCGTGGACCTCGACCCGCAGGGCAACGCGACGATGGGCAGCGGCATCGACAAGCGCGCGCTCGCGCAAACGGTCTATCACGTGCTCCTCGGGCTCGCGACCGTCGAATCGGTGCTCACGCGCGCCGCCTCGGGGGGATTCGACATCGTGCCCGCGAACCGCGAGCTCGCCGGCGCGGAGGTCGAGATGGTGGACCTCGAGCACCGCGAGACGCGGCTCGCGCTCGCGCTCGAGCGCGTGCGCGAGCGCTACGACTTCATCCTGCTCGACTGCCCGCCGGCGCTCAACCTCCTCACGCTGAACGGGCTCGTGGCGGCGCACGCGGTCGTGATTCCGATGCAGTGCGAGTACTACGCGCTCGAGGGGCTCTCCGACCTCGTGAACACGATCCGCAAGGTCAAGCAGTCGCTCAACCCGGCGCTCGAGATCGAGGGGTTGCTGCGCACGATGTTCGACCCGCGCAACCTCCTCGCGCAACAGGTCTCCGCGCAGCTCGAGCAGCACTTCGGCGCGAAGGTCTACCAGACGATCATCCCGCGCAACGTGCGCCTCGCCGAGGCGCCGAGCTACGGCGCGCCGGCCGTCAACTTCGACCCGTCCTGCAAGGGCGCGCAGGCGTACGTGCAGCTCGCCGGAGAAGTCCTGAAGCGCGCCGGTCTCGCGCCGGAACCGGCGCGGGCGTGAGACCGGACGTGCGGCGATACCGGAGAGCGCAGGAGCGACGATGATCAAACCCAAGGGACTCGGCCGCGGCCTCGACGCGCTGCTCGACGCCGGCGAGGGGAAGGCGGCGCCGGAGCGGCTCGCGACGGCGAGGATCGACGCGCTGCAGCCGGGACGCTACCAGCCGCGCACGCGCATGGACGAGGCCTCGCTGGAGGAGCTGGCCGCCTCGATCCGCAGCCAGGGCCTGATGCAGCCGATCCTCGTGCGTCCGATCGGCAAGGAGCGCTACGAGATCATCGCCGGGGAGCGGCGCTGGCGCGCGTCGCGGCTCGCCGGGCTCACCGAGGTGCCGGTCGTCGTGCGCGACGTGCCCGACCAGTCCGCGCTCGCGATGGCGCTGATCGAGAACATCCAGCGCGAGGACCTGAATCCGCTCGAGGAAGCGGCGGGCCTGCAGCGCCTCATCGACGAGTTCCGCCTGACGCACCAGGAAGCCGCGGATGCGGTCGGCCGCTCGCGGGCCGCCGTCACGAACCTGCTCAGGCTGCTCAACCTGCAGAAGCCGGTGCAGGACCTCGTCTACGCCGGCACGCTGGAGATGGGTCACGCGCGGGCGCTCCTCGCCCTCGACGGCCCCCGGCAGGCCGAAACCGCGAAACGAGTCGCCGCGAAGGCGCTCTCGGTCCGCGAGACCGAGGCCCTGGTGCAGAGCCTGCTCCATCCGAAACCCAGGGCCGCCAAGCCGAAAGCGCGCGCGAGCCGGGACGTGCAGCGCCTCGAGGAAGAGCTCTCCGAGACGCTCGGCACCACCGTCGAGATCCGGCCGGGCAAGAAGGGCAGCGGCAAGCTCGTGCTCCACTACATGAGCTACGACCACCTCGACGACCTGATCGCGAAGCTGCGCGGCTGAGGACACCTCGCCTGGGCGTGCCGCGCCTGCCGCCCGGTTGACGCAGCGAGGATCCTTCCGATGGCCCGCCCGCCCGCGCTACGGGTGGCCTGGAATGAATTCCTCGTCGCCCTGCTGGTCGCGCTCCCACAGCAGGAAGTCGTAGTAGCCGCAGCGCGCCGTCACCGGATACTCGCGGCAGACGCCGGGACGGGCTGCATAGATCGTGCAGCGCCGCTCGTCCTGGTCGAAGAACATGCAGGTCGTCTTGAAGACGTGGTCCTGCTTGTGGCGCAGCACCCGCCGCTTGCCATCGTCGACGAGCTTGGTGAAGCGCTCGCGCGCCACCGCCTCGGCGACACCGAAGTGCCGCGCGAGCCGTGCGACGTCCCGGGCCGTCACCTCGATCCAGTCGTAGCTGCAGCAGTAGCCGGGACATTTCGTGCAGTCGTACTTCCTCTTCGGGGCGGGCATGGCGCAGCGGGGGGCGACAAAGGGGCGGATGGTAGCGGAAACGCGCGCCGCGCGATCGCGCGCCGCCGGTGCCTCACGCTTTCGCGAGCACCCCGAGCACGGCGGTCCACGCCGCGGCGAGGTTTGCGAGGTCGTAGCCGCCGCCGCCGAAGCAGATGAGCCGCCCCGCGCAGAACTCGTCGGCAAGGCGGCAGAGGTCGGCCGCCGCCCGCGCGTGCGCCGCGGGTGAGTAGCGCAGGTCCGCGAGCGGATCGCCGGCGAGCCCGTCGGCCCCGCACTGAAAGAGGATGATCTGCGGGCGATGTCGAGCGAGGTGCGCGACGACGCGCTCCCATGCCGAAAGGAACTCGCGGTCGCCCGCGCCCGGCGCGAGCGGGATGTTGAGCTTCGTGCCCTGCGCCCCGCCCCGGCCGGTCTCGAAAGCGTGGCCCGTTCCGGGGTAGAGGAAGCTGCCGTCTTCGTGGACGTCCGCGATGATCAGGTCGGGGTCGTGCTCGTAGGGATAGAAGACGCCGTCGCCGTGGTGCACGTCGATGTCCACGTAGCCGATGCGGGTGATCCCGTGCCGCGCGCGCAGCGTCTCGATGGCGACCCCGATGTCGTTGAAGACGCAGAAGCCGCCGGCGCGCTCGCGGTGCGCGTGGTGCAGCCCGCCGATCGGCTGGAACGTGCGCAGCGCATCGCCGGCCATGACGCGCTCGACCGCGTCGAGCGCCGTTCCCGCGAGCGTCGCGCCGGCTTCGAACACGCCGGGGAACGCAGGTGTGTCCCCATAGTCGATGTAGCCGTCCCCGCGCCGCGAGCACTCTTCCACCCAGCGCACGTGCTCGCCGGTGTGGAAGCGCGCGAGCTCCTGCGCGGTCGCCGCGCGCGGCGGCAGCAGCCGCACGCGACGGTCGAGCCCTGCCCTCGCGGCGGCGGCGAGGAACGCGCCCTGCCGGTCGATGCCGAGCGGGTGGCCGTCGGGGAAGCCGTACTTGCCGAGCGCTTCGCCCGCGTAAAGGAGAACGGGAGCGCTCACGGATCACCGCCCGTCGCAATGCGTGGAGGACGAGACTCTACGCCGCCGGCTCGATTCGCGTCGATCCCACGGCGATTGTCGCGGCGAGCCGCTCCGGCGCGACGATCGCGAAGGGCACCCGTCGCGCGAGCTCGAGCAGCGCCTTGTCGCGGGTCGCGAGCGCGTCGGCGCGTCCCCGTGCCGCGAGCGCGAGGAGCTTCTGGTCGTCCCGGTCGCGGCAGGCGGGGAGCCGTCCGGGGTTGCCGTCGGCAACGCGCTCGCACGCGCGGAGATAGTCCTCGAGCGCCGCCTGCGCGACCGCCTTGCGAGCGGCGAGCGCAGGCGCGTCGAGCACCCGCGCGATCTCAGCGAGGCAGGCATCGTCGGTGAGAGGCACGAGGTCGCCGCGTCGCCAGGCGGCGCGCAGCGGCTCGAGCGCCGGGTCGGCGAACGCGAGGATCGCGACCAGCACGTTCGTGTCGAGCACGACGCGCGCCTTCGGTGGCAAGGCGCTCACAAGCCGAGCCGGGCGGGGAGCCAGAGGGCGAGCGCCGGCGCCGCGACGAGCAGCGCGACCAGCGTGAGGTCCGCCGCCACGAAGGGCAGCGTGGCGCGGTAGATCCGTCCGGCGCGGATGTCCGGGTGGTGGGACTGGATGACGAAGACGGTGAGCCCGAGCGGCGGGCTCACCAGCCCCACGGTGGCCATCACGGTCACGAACACGCCGAACCAGACCGGGTCGTAGCCAAGCCCCGTCACGACCGGGAGCAGGACCGGCACCGTCACGAGGAGCGTGCTCACCTCCTCGAGGAAGGTGCCGAGCAGGAGATAGACGAGCGCGATGGCGGCGAGCACCAGGACGGGCGACAGCGCGGCGTGCTCCACCAGATGCGCGAGCGTCCCCGGCAGGCCGGAGAGCGCGACGAAACGCGAGAACATGAACGCGCCGATCACGACGAAGAAGAGCACCGCAGTGGCCTGCACCGTCTCGGCGAAAGCTTCCCCGAGCGAGCGCCAGCCGAGCGTGCGGCTGGCAAAACCGATCGCGATGGCGGCGAGCGCGCTCACCGCCGCCGCCTCCGTGGGCGAGAACCAGCCGAGATAGATCCCCGCGACCGCCAGGAAGAAGAGCAGCCCCATCTTCGCGAGGCCGCGGCTCGCCGCGAGCCGCGCGCGGCCCGCGATCGCCGCCGACTGCGGCAGCGCGTGCGGATGCAGGCGCGCGAGCACGGCGACGACCGCGATGTAGAGCGCCGCGAGGACGAGGCCCGGGACGAGCGCGGCCGCGAAGAGCCGCGCGAGCGATTGCTCGGCGGCGATGGCGTAGACGGCGAGGATCACCGACGGCGGGATCAGGATGCCGAGCGTGCCGGCCGCCGCGACGCAGCCCGCCGCGAAAGCGCCCTCGTAGCCGTGACGGCGCATTTCGGGGATCGCGATGCGCGAGAACGTCGCGGCGGTCGCGATCGAGGAGCCGCAGATCGCGCCGAAGGCGGCGCACGCGCCGACCGACGCGCTGGCGAGCGCGCCGCGGAAGCCCGCGAACGCCGCGTTCATGGCGTCGAAGAGCTCCCGCGACAGGCCGGCGCGCGCGGCGACCGTGCCCATCAGGAGGAACAGCGGCACGACCGAGAGCGAGTAGGCGCTGGCGAGCTCGAAGGGCACCGCGCCCGCCATCGCCGCGGCGCGCGAAACGCCGTCGATCGCCGCGTAGCCGAGGAAGCCGGTCCCGGCCAGCGCCACGCCCACTGGGACGCGCGCCGCCACGGCGAGGAGGAGCGCCGCGATCCCGGCGAGCCCGATCGCGAGCGGCGTCACGCGTCCCCGCCCGCGCGCAGCCGAACGAGCGCGGCGAGGAGCGCGCCGGCGAGCCCGGCGACGACGGGCGCCCAGTAGAGCCCCTGCGGCAGGCCGAGCGCAGCGCTCACGTCGCCGAAGGAAAGCGCATCGCGCGCACCCAGCGCCGCCTGCCAGGCCAGCAGCGCGAGCACGACCGCCGAGGCGATCCCGCCGAGCCGGCGCAGGGCGGGCACGAAACGCGGCGCGCGGTGGTCGACGGCGTCGACCACGATGTTCGCGTCGCGCAGGAACACGAGCGGCAGCGCGAGGAAGAACGCCGCCGCCAGCGCGAGCTCGACGAGCTCGAAGGTCCCGGGGATCGGGCGGCCGGCGAGACTGCGCAAGGCGACGTCCGCGACGGTGACGAGCATCATCGCCGCGAGCGCGACGCAGGCGAGCGCCGCGCTCCAACGCGCCAGCCGCTCGACGGGACGCGCGCCGGGTTCAGTTGCCCGGCGCACGCGCCGGCCTCGCCGCGATCGCCTGCATCAGCCGGTGGACCTCCCGCGCGGGCAGGCCCTTCGCTTCGAGCTCGGCGAGCCGCGCCTCCGCCACGGCGGCGCCGGCGCGCCGCGCGGCAGCGTCGTCGGCAGGGGAGAGCTTCGCGACCTGCATCCCGCCCTCAACGAGCGCCTTCCTGCCGGCAGCGTCGATGCCGTCCCAGGCCGGGCCGATCTCGGGGAGCATCGCCGCCGTCACGTCGGCGATCGCCTGCTGCAGCTCCGGCGCGAGCCGCCGCCAGGCCTCCTCGTTCATCGCCAGCCCGAAGCTCGTCACGTAGGCGTTCATCTCGAGCGTGTGGCGGATCGTGCCGCCCATGCGAAAGGCGATGCCCGCGCCGCCGTAATCGATCATCACGCCGTCGAGCGCTCCCTTCTGCAGTTGCTCGACCATCTCGGTCGGGGAGATGCCGACCGGCGCCGCGCCGAGCGCATCGAGGAAGTCGCGCGTCGGCGGCGAGGGGAAGCGCACGCGCAGCCCCTTGAGGTCCGCGAGGGTCGCGAGCGGCTTCCTCGCGGTGTGCACCTGGCCCGGCGGATGGGTGAAGAGCACCAGCACCTTCACGCCCTTGTGCTCGGGATCGAGGTATTTCGCGCGCAGCTCCGGGTCGTTCAGCACGCGCGTCCCGGTCTCGGCGCTCGAGACCATGTAGGGCAGGTTGATGAGCTCCGTGAGCGGGAAGCGCCCCGGGGTTCCGCCGTGGAAGAACCATGCGATGTCGGCGCGCCCGGTGCGCGCGAGGTCGTAGTGCTGCTGTGCGGTGCCAAGCTGCGCGCCCGGAAAACGCTTGATCACCACGCGCCCGCCCGTGCGCTTCTCGATCGCTTCGCCCCAGCGGATGATCCACTGGGACATCGCGTGCTGGTCGCCGACGTAGTAGGAGAGCTTCAACTCGACGGGCTGGGTGGACGCCGTTGCCGCAAACGCGCTGGCAACGGCGCAGAAGCCGGCGAGCGCATGAAGTGCGAAACGCAAGTGCATGAGGCGTCTCCGTTTCGTTGCGCCGCGATTATATCGGCGGTGCCGCGGGCGACCGGGGGCGCCGGCGCCCCGATCGCTGCGCCATGCCATTGGCATCGCCCCGACGTCCTCGCGGGTGCTGTCCGGAGCTCGACAGAGGCCACCGGTGCCAGGCCGCGATTTAACAATTTTTTGCAATCGTGCCTCTTCCGCCGTCCGTACGCCTTTCCTAGCATTGCGAGACCTTTGCGTCCGCCTTGAGCGGCGCCGCGTCGCGAGAGGAGGCGAGCCACGGGCCGGCGCCCGTGCGTCCCTCTTGCAGAGACGGCCTGCTCTTGCGGCACCGTCGCACCGCTAGGGGCGGGGCCGCCCGGCTTTTCGTAGGAGGAGCGCAATCCGTGTTTACGTCTTTGCGCCGCT
>JAOAEA010000064.1 GCA_026417035.1 Burkholderiales bacterium | reverse complement strand
ACGCTCTCGCTCGGGGTGGGCTGCGCGGTGCTCGCGGGGTTCTTCCTCGCGCGCGAGGTGCGCCGCGATTTCAGGTCGGCGCTCGTGTGGCGGCCCGGCGCGCGGCGCATCGCGCGGCTCTTCGCGCTCGGCCTGCCGATGGGCCTTGCCGCGACCATCGACCTCATCGGCTTCGCGCTCTTCCAGCTGATGGCGGTGAAGCTCGGGCCGGTCGAGGGCGCGGCGACGCAGGTCGCGATCATGCTCACGTCGCTCGCCTACATGCCCGCGGTCGGCATCGGCCTCGCCGGCACCACGCTCGTCGGCCAGTCGATCGGCGCCGGCGACCGCGCCTGGGCGGCGAAGGTCGGCAACGCGTCGATTCTCCTCTCCACCGGCTACATGGGCGCCCTCGGCGTGGTGCTCGCGCTCGCGGGGCCCTGGCTCGTGCCCGTGTTCGTGCGGGCGGGTGACCCGCACGCCGCCGCGGTCGTCGCGCTCGGGACGACGCTGCTCTGGCTCGCCGCCGCCTACCAGCTCTTCGACGGCCTCAACATCGGCTCGTCGTTCTGCCTGCGCGGCGCGGGCGACGTGCGGCTGCCGGCGGCGCTCGTCTTCTTCCTCTCCTGGGTGCTCTTCGTGCCGCTCGCGCACGCGCTCGCCTTCGCGCCGGGCGCGGGCTGGGTGGATTTCCTTCCGCAGCTCGGGCTCGGCATCCTCGGCGCGTGGGGCGCCGCGGTCGGCTACGTCATGGTCCTCGGCCTGACGCTTTTCCTCCGCTGGCGCTCGGGCGCGTGGCGGCGGATCGTGCTCGGCTAGGCGCGCGCGTCTGCGGCGCGGCCCTTCAGGCGTCCTCGACGAGGAAGAGCTGCACCGTCGGCGTGATCGCGCGCAGCCTGTGCCGGAACGCCTCGCCCGCGGGGATCGCGACCCCTTCGCCGACGCCGACGACGACTTTCTTCTTCTCGAAGGCGATCTCGAGGACGCCCGCCAGCACGTAGCCGTGGTGCGCCCGCGTGCACCCCTCGGCCTCGCGATACTCGCCCGCGAGCTCGAGGAGCCGCAGGCGCTTCTCGCCGGCGACGAACGCCTTCTCGCGCGCGCCCGGCGCGACGTCTTCCCAGGCGAGCGAGTTGAACATCAGCTTGTGGTCGGACATGGTCCCCCCTCAATGGATCTCCGGCTCCGGTGTCGGCGCGGTGCCCTCGAGGAAATCGAAGTCGCAGCCCTCGTTCGCCTGGCGGATGTGCTCGGCGAAGACGCGGCCGTAGCCGCGCGCGTAGCGCGGCGCGGGCGGCCGCCAGGCGGCGCGGCGGCGGGCGAGCTCCTCCTCGCTCACGTGCAGGTGCAGGCGGCGCGCCGGCACGTCGAGCTCGATCCGGTCGCCGTCGCGCACCAGCGCGAGCGGGCCGCCCACCCACGACTCGGGCGCGACGTGCAGCACGCAGGCGCCGTAGCTCGTGCCGCTCATGCGCGCGTCCGAGATCCTCACCATGTCGCGCACGCCCTGCGCCAGGAGCTTCTTCGGGATCGGCAGCTGCCCCCACTCGGGCATGCCCGGGCCGCCCTTCGGGCCGGCGTTCTTCAGGACGAGCACCGAGTCGGCAGTCACCGCGAGGTCCGGGTCGTCGATGCGCGCGGCCATGTCGTTGTAGTCCGCGAACACCACCGCCGGGCCGGTGTGCCGGAGCAGGCGCGGCTCCGCGGCCGCGGGCTTGATGACCGCGCCGTCGGGCGCGAGGTTGCCGCGCAGCACCGCGAGGCTGCCCGAGGCGACGAGCGGGTCCGCGCGCGGGCGGATCACCTGCGGGTCGTAGCTCTTCGCGCCGGCGATGTTCTCGCCGAGCGTTCGGCCGTTGACGGTGCGCTCGTCGAGCGCGAGCAGGTCGCGGATCTCGGCAAGGAGCGCCGGCAGCCCGCCCGCGTAGTAGAAGTCCTCCATCAGGAAGCGCCCCGCGGGCCGCACGTCGGCCAGCAGCGGCGTCCTCGCCGCCAGCGCGTCGAAGCGGTCGAGCGCGAGCGCGACGCCGGCGCGCCGCGCCATGGCGATGAGGTGCACGATGGCGTTCGTCGAGCCGCCGAGCGCGAGCGCCGTGACGATGGCGTTGTCGAACGAGCGCGCGGTGAGGATGTCGGCGGGCTTGAGGTCCTCCCAGACCATCTCGACTATGCGCCGCCCCGTCGCGGTGGCCATGCGCGCGTGGTTCGCGTCGGGCGCCGGGATCGAGGCCGCGCCCGGGAGCGTCAGACCGAGCGCCTCGGCGACGCTCGTCATGGTCGAGGCCGTGCCCATGGTCATGCAGTGGCCGGCGGAGCGCGCGATGCCGTCCTCGACCTCGCCCCATTCGCGCTCGGTGATGTTGCCCGCGCGCAGCTCGGCCCAGTACTTCCAGGCATCCGACCCGGAGCCGAGCGGCTTGCCGTGCCAGTTGCCGCGCAGCATCGGCCCGGCCGGCATGAAGATGAACGGCAGCCCCATGCTCGTCGCGCCCATGACGAGCCCCGGGGTGGTCTTGTCGCAGCCGCCCATCAGCACCGCCCCGTCGCACGGGTAGGAGCGCAGGAGCTCCTCGGCCTCCATGGCGAGGAAGTTGCGGTACATCATCGTGGTGGGCTTCTGGAAGGGCTCCGCGAGGCTCAACGCCGGCATCTCGACCGGGAACCCGCCCGCCTGCCAGACGCCGCGCTTCACCTCCTCGGCGCGGGCGCGGAAGTGCGTGTGGCAGGGGTTGATGTCGCTCCAGGTGTTGAGGACGGCGATCACCGGCTTGCCCGCGTAGTCGGCGCGGTCGTAGCCCATCTGCGCGGCGCGCGAGCGGTGGCCGAAGGCGCGCAGGTCCTGCACGCCGTACCAGCGGTGGGAGCGGAGGTCTTCGGGTCTCTTTCGGGTCATGGGGAGCGGATGCCGCGGCGCGAGGTCCGCAAGGATGCGCACTCGCGCGGGCGCCGTCAAACGTTGCCGGAGCCGCCGCTTTCGTCTACTGTGCCGCGCAGCGAGCGCGAGCGGTCGCGCGGGTCACGGGGGCTGGAGGCGGGCATGGCGAAGGGCGATCTCGAGCGGCGCAAGAAGAAGAACGAGCCGAAGGTCATCCGGCCCGACGACGTCGACCCGCACTGCCGCTGGGACCGGCCGATCCAGGCGCCGGGGCACACCCAGGTCGACTTCGAGGAGCGGGTGAACTTCCGCCGGCTGCACGACTACCGCCTCGCGCGGCTGCGCGCCGCGCTCGCCGGATCGGGCCTCGGGGCGCTGCTCTGCTTCGACCAGCACAACATCCGCTACACGACGAGCACCGTGATCGGCGAGTGGGCGCGCGACAAGCTGACGCGCTATTCGCTCATCACCGGCACCGGCGACCCCTACATCTGGGACTTCGGCTCGGCGGCGAAGCACCACCGGCTGCACGCGCCGTGGCTCGCCCACGACCACTGCCGCGCCGGGTTGCTCGGCCTGCGCGGCGCGGTCGGCGGCGACGCGACGCTCTTCCGCGACGCGGCGCGCGAGGTGAAGGCGATCCTCGACGCCGAGGGCGTCGGCGACATGCCGCTCGGGCTCGACGTGGTCGAGCCGCCGATGCTCTTCGAGCTGCAGAAGCTCGGGATCGAGGTGCGCGACGGGCAGCAGGTGATGCTCGCCGCGCGCGAGGTGAAGAACATCGACGAGCTCACGCTGCTCAACATGGCCGCGGCGATGGTGGACGGCGTGTACCAGGACATCGCCGAGGCGCTGAAGCCGGGCGTGAAGGAATCCGAGATCGTCGCCCTCGCGACCGCGCGCCTGTACGAGATGGGCTCCGACTGCGTCGAGGCGATCAACTCGATCTCGGGCGAGCGCTGCAGCCCGCACCCGCACAACTTCACCGACCGGCTGATCCGTCCCGGCGACCAGGCCTTCTTCGACATCATCCAGTCGTTCATGGGCTACCGCACGTGCTATTACCGCACGTTCAACGTCGGGCGCGCGACGCCGGCGCAGCGGACCGCCTACCGCAAGGCGCGCGAGTGGATGGACCGCGCGATCGAGCTCCTCCGGCCGGGCGTGTCGAGCGACGTGATCGCGGCGGCCTTCCCGCAGGCCGAGGAGATCGGCTTCGCGAGCGAGATGGAGGCCTTCGGCCTCAACTTCTGCCATGGCCTCGGCCTCGGGCTGCACGAGCGGCCGCTCGTCTCGCGGCTCAACTCGTTCCGCGACCCGATCGAGCTCAAGGCGGGGATGGTGTTCGCGGTCGAGACCTACTGCCCGGCGGCCGACGGCTACTCGGCGGCGCGGATCGAGGAGGAAGTGATCCTCACCCCGAAGGGGGCGCAGGTGATCTCGCTCTATCCGGCCGAGGAGCTGCCGATCGCGAACCCCTACTGAGGCGCTTGCCGGAGCGAGGATCGAGGAGCGGGGCATGACGGAAGCGAAACGGCTCAGGCTCGGCTGGATCGGCATCGGCCGGATGGGCTACGAGATGGCGGCGCGGCTCGCGCGCGCGGGCTGCGACCTCACGGTCTGGAACCGCACGCGCGCGAAGGCCGAGCCGCTCGCGCAATACGGCGCGAAGGTCGCCGCGGGAATCGGCGAGCTCGCCGGCTGCGACGCCGTCTTCGTGATGGTCTCCACCTGGGACGACGTGCGCGAGGTGATCGCCGGGCCGGGCGGGCTGCTCGCCGCCGCGCCGCGCGGGTCGCCGCGCATCGTCGTCGAGTGCTCTTCGATTTCGCTGGAGGGCTCCGCGGAGCTGCGCTCGCTCCTCGCCGGGCACGGCAGCGAGCTCCTCGCCGCGCCGGTGAGCGGCAACGCCAAGGTGATCAAGGCCGGCAGGCTTTCGTTCGTCTGCTCCGGACCGAGGGCCGTGTTCGACGAGATGCTGCCGTATCTCGAGACGATCGGGCCGTCGGCGAGCTACGTGGGCGAGGGCGAGCTCGCGCGCATCGTCAAGATCTGCCACAACGTGTTCCTCGGCGTGGTGACGCAATCGCTCGCCGAGATCACCGTCCTCGCGCAGAAGGCGGGCGTGCCGCGCCACGCGTTCCTCGACTTCATCAACCAGAGCGTGATGGGCTCGGTGTTCTCGCGCTACAAGACGCCGGCGTTCGTGAACCTCGACTTCAAGGTGACGTTCACGCCCTATCTCCTGCGCAAGGACCTCGACCTCGGCCTCGACGCCGGCCGCCGCTTCGAGGTGCCGATGCCGCTCGCCTCGCTCACGCGCGACCTGGTGCAGACGATGATGGGGCACGGCATGACGGAGGAGGACTTCGCGACGCTGATCGTCCAGCAGGCGCGCGCCTCGGGCCTGGCGCTCGCGCCCGAGAACGTGCCGGTGAGCGACGGCCTCGCGTGACGCGCACTTTCCGGAGGAGGAAGCCATGGGGATCACGAGACTGCTGGCAGTTCTGTGCGCGGGCGCCGCGGTGGCGCTCGCGTCCGGCGGCGCGGCGGCGCAGGCCTGGCCGTCCAAGCCGATCCGCATCATCGTGCCGTTCACGCCCGGCAGCGGCACCGACATCATCGCGCGCGCGCTCTCGGACCGGCTCTCGGCGAACCTCGGCCAGCCGGTCGTGGTCGAGAACCGCGCCGGCGCCGGTGGCACGATCGGCGCGGCGGCCGTCGCCAAGGCCGACCCGGACGGCTACACGATCCTGGTGCAGTCGTCCTCGCACACGGTGAACCCGTTCACGTTCCAGAGCCTGCCGTACGACACGCAGAAGGACTTCGCCGGCGTGACGCCGCTCGCGGTGCTGCCGAACGTGCTCATCATCTCGCCCGCGAAGGGGATCCGGTCGGTGCAGGAGCTCGTCGCCGCCGCGAAGGCGAAGCCCGGCACGATCAACTACGCCTCCGCCGGCTCGGGCAGCGCCACGCACCTCAACGCCGAGAAGTTCCGGCTGAACGCGGGCTTCGACGCGGTGCACATCCCGTTCAAGGGCTCGCCCGAGGCGATCACCGAGGTGATGACCGGGCGCGTGGACTACTACTTCTCGCCGGTCGTCTCGGCGCTGCCGCAGATCAAGGACGGCAAGCTGCTCGCGCTCGCGGTGGGTTCGCCGACGCGCTCGTCGGTGCTCCCCGACGTGCCGACCACGGTCGAGGCCGGCGTGCCGAACTCGGAGTACACGTTCTGGGTCGGGATGCTGGTGCCGGCGAAGACGCCGCGCGACGTGGTGAAGAAGCTCCACGACGAGGTGCAGAAGGCGCTCGCCTCGCCGGAGGTGAAGGAGCGCTACGCCAAGCTCGGCGCCGAGCCGATGCCGATGACGCCGGAGCAGTTCGACGCCTACATCCGCGACGAGATGGCGGCGAACGAGAAGCTCATCCGGGCAGCCGGGATCAAGGCGAACTGAGGCCCGCGCCGCCGCTCAGGGCGCCGCGAGGTCGGTCGCGCGCGCGAGGAGCGTCGCGTCCTGCTTGAGCCGGAACTTCGCCACGCGCAGCGTCGGCGTGTGGGGAAGCGCGTCCACGAAGACGACGTAGCGCGGCTGCTTGTGCGGCGCGAGCCGCGCGGCGCACCACGCGCCGACGTCGCGGGCCGCGAGCCGCGCGCCCGGCCTGACGACCACCGCAACCAGGATGTCCTCCTCGCCGAGCGGCGAAGCGACGCCGATGGCCGCCGCCTCGGCGACGTCGGGGTGGGCGCCGATCACGCGGTCGAGCTCGGCCCCGGAGACGTTCTCGCCACGGCGGCGGATGATGTCTTTCTTCCGCGCGACGAACCAGAAGTAGCCGTCGGCGTCGCGCCGCACGAGGTCGCCGGTAAGGAACCAGCCGTCGCGGAACGCGGCGGCGCTCGCTTCCGGATCGCGGAAATAGCCCTGCATCACGATCGGCGTCCTGACCGCGAGCTCGCCCGCCTCGCCATCGGGGACGTCGCGGCCCTCGTCGTCGACCACGCGCAGCTCGGCGAACCGCACCGCGGGATCCGGATGCACGGCCGCCTTGCCCATGCTGCCGATGCGGTTCTCGCCGCGGCCGGCACCCGGGAAGGGGTTGTTGCAGACCCCCGGGATCTCGGTCATGCCGTAGCCCTCGAGCACCACCGGCACGCCGAACGCCTCGCGGAAGACGCGCTCGACCTCCGCCGGCACCGGCGCGCCGTAGACCTTGCGGATCGCGTGCGGCACGAACTCGGCGCGCGGCCGGCGCGCGAGGATCGCGCCCACCGCCGCGATGATGTTCGCCTGGGTCGCGCCGGTCGCGGCCGCCCGCTGCCAGAACGTGGAAGCCGAGAAGCGCGGCTCGAGGACGAGCGAGGCGCCCGCGGCCACGGCGCCCATGAGCGAGTAGAAAAGGGCATTGATGTGGAAGAGCGGCAGCACCGTCATCAGGCGGTCCTCGGGAACGAGGCGCATGCGCTCGACGAAACCCTCGCCCGCCAACACGAGGCTCGACTGCGCGTGCATCACGCCCTTCGGGAAGCCGGTCGTCCCCGAGGTGTAGAGGATCACGCAGGTGTCGCCGGGGCGTCCTGCGTTCCAGTCGAGCGGCGCCGCGCCGCGCGCGAGCGCGCCGAGCGAGGGGGCGTCGCCGGCGTCCTCCGCCTCGAGCGCCACGAAGCGCGCGGCCGGCTCGAGCCGCCAGGCCGCGGCGCGCGCCGTCTCCATCGCCGCGCCGCCCGCGGCGACGAGCCGCGCGCCGGCGTGCTCGAAGACGTAACGCGCCTCGTCCACGCCCAATGCGGGGTTCACCGGGACGAGCACCGCGCCGAGCTTCGCGGCGGCGAAGAGGAGCGCGACGATCTCGGGGCGGTTCTCCGCGAACGTCGCGACGCGGTCGCCGCCGCCGATGCCGTAGCCCGCGAGCACCGCGGCGATGCGGTCCACCTCGTCGGCGAAGGTGCCCCACGAGAGGGTGCGCTCGCCGAAAAGGAGGAACGGGCGCTCCGGGTCGGGCTCGGCGCGGCTCGCGAGCACGCCCGCAAGCGTGCCGTCGTGGGGGCGGAAGCGCTCGAGGGTCTCGAGCGGCGTCATGGCTGCGCGCCCGCGGTCGGGCGCGGCGCCGCGCCGGCGCGCGCCGGGTTCAGAGGATGCGGCACACTTCCTCGAACGCGAACCGCGGGCTGCGCGCGAACACCTTCGCCGGATCGCCGTGGCCGAGCGCGCAGATGAAGTTGGTCCGGACCGTGGTGCCGGCCCAGAACTCGCGGTCGACGCCGGCGGCGTCGAACCCGGACATCGGCCCGCAGTCGAGGCCGAGGGCGCGCGCCGCGAGGATGAAGTAGCCGCCCTGGAGCGAGCCGTTGCGAAAGGCGGTGGCCTGCGCGTGGGCGGCCTTTTCCTCGCCGGCGAACCAGTTGCGCGCGTCCGGATTGTGCGGGAAGAGCTTCGGCAGGTGGTCGTAGAAGCGCGTGTCGTAGCCGATCACCGCGACCGCGGGCGCGGTCATCGTCTTCTCCACGTTGCCGGGGTTGAGGTGCGGCCTGAGGCGTTCCTTCGCCGCTTGCGACTTGAGGAACTGCACGCGCATCGGCGAGCAGTTGGCGCTGGTCGGGCCCCATTTCAGGAGGTCGTAGATCGCGCGCAGCGCGTCGTCCGTCACCGGCCGGTCGAGCCAGCCGTTCTGCGTGCGCGCCTTGCGAAAGAGCGTGTCGAGGGCGTTCTCGTCGAGCATCGGCTGTTTCCTTGAGCCTGCGGGCGTCATCAGGCACCGCCCGGGGGGCGGCGCGCGAGTCTCGCGCGGGGGCGCCGGGCGCGTCAACCGCGTCGCCAGCGGGGTCGCGGGCCGGCGGCACCCGCACGCGGCGCGCCGATCGGGGGATAATCGGCGCTGTCCACGGGCGATCGCCCGGCTTCCCCACGGAAACACGCCCCTATGCACACCGAAGTCCACGTCCACGGCAACATCCCCCTGCGCAGCGGCGTGCGGCTCGCCGACGTCGAGGCGGCGATCCGCCCGTGGCTCGACTACGTCGACGTCGACAGCGTCGCCGAGGCGACGAGCGCCCGGGAGGACGAGCCCGGCATCGCCTACGACCCGCGGCGCCGCGTCCTCGAGATCTGCTGGTCGGGCTGGGTCGGGCGGAGGTTCCACGAAGTCGT
Organism: Burkholderiales bacterium; assembly: GCA_026417035.1. Classification (GTDB taxonomy): domain Bacteria; phylum Pseudomonadota; class Gammaproteobacteria; order Burkholderiales; family SG8-39; genus JAOAEA01. Next base: position 11,859 of record JAOAEA010000064.1, on the reverse strand, counting down.
GGAGCAGTCGCTGCACGCGCTCTCGCCGCTCGCCGACGACGCGGCCGAGATCGAGGTGAGCTACTACCACGACGACGGCCGCGACGAATACGGCGTCGTCTTCGTCGGTCCCGACCCGGCGGCGATCCACGAAGCGAAGCGCCGGCGCATGGTGGACGACCTGAAGAGCCTCCTCGGGCGGCACTTCAACGAGTCCGAGGTCGCCGACGTCGTGCAACTCGTGAACCAGCTCTTCGACGCGCGGGCGCCCGCGCCCGGCACAGCGCGCCGCGTCGAGACGCAGGCGCCGGAGCGCGTGCCGCTCGCGACCAGCAAGAAGCACCTCCACTGAGGAAGCCCGGATCCATTCGCCCAGCGGATCAGAGCTTCCTCTGACATCGGGCGTCGAAGGGGGATCGGTCCCCCTTCCTTCGGACATTCCCTAGACGGGCGGGCCCCTTCGCGACACGGCACGCGCGCCCAAGCGCAGCCCGCGTGCCGCCGCGGCCGTCATGCCGCGTCTTGCCAGCATTCGTCCCGCCGCTTCCCGAATCGCAACAGGGCGCGCGCACGGTGGGCTGCGATGCTCGCCACTGGGGCGATCCTGCCGCTTTGCGCGGCATCCGCCCGCGCGGCAGCCAGCGATTGTCAAATCTCCTCAGAAAGCACTTTGAGTTAGCGTCGTATGTTCTTCATTTTGAAAGAGAGTCAAAAGCTCGAAGCCGTCGCAGGAAAGCTCGCTTAAGTCTTTGTTGCGGTTAAAAAAATCACACTGGAATCCTTGACCTCCCTGAACCCTTCCTCTAAAGTGGCGCGAAGTGGCATTTGGTGGGGAAAAATGGGAAGTCCCCGCCGAAACCTCAGGGGGGAGCGGTGTTTCAGGGGGCGACCGAGCTCGCGCTGGATGCCAAGGGACGCTTCGCCGTCCCGACGCGGCATCGCGAAGCGCTCACTTCGGGCGGCGCGCAGGTCGTCCTGACCGCGCATCCGGACGGCTGCCTCCTCCTCTATCCCCGTCTCGCCTGGGAGCCGATCCGCACGCGGGTCCAGTCGCTCGGCGATTTCAGCGAGCAGTCGCGCTGGTGGAAGCGCCTCCTCGTGGGCTACGCCGAGGAGATCGAGCCGGACGGCTCGGGACGCCTGCTCGTCTCTCCGACCCTGCGCAAGTACGCCCGCCTCGACAAGGCGCTGATGCTGGTCGGCCAGGGCAGCCATTTCGAGATCTGGGACGTCGGCGCCTGGGGCGAGAAGCTCCAGGCGGCGATGGCGATGGCCGCTGCGGCGCCGCCTCCGGGCACGGAGAACTTCTCGCTGTGACCGGCGCGGTGGCGCATCGCCCGGTGCTCGCCGCCGAGGCGGTGGCAGCGTTGGCGGTCAGGCCCGACGGCGTGTACGTCGATGCGACGTTCGGCCGCGGCGGGCACACGCGCGCGATCCTGGCGCGGCTCGACGCGGACGGCCGCGTCGTCGCGCTCGATCGCGATCCCGAAGCGGTTGCCGCGGGCCGGGCGATCGGCGACACGCGCCTCACGGTGAGGCACGCGCGCTTCTCGCGGCTCGCCGAGGAAGTGCGTGCCGCCGGCGTCGAGCGCGCCGACGGCGTGCTGTTCGACCTGGGGGTGTCGTCGCCGCAGCTCGACGCGCCGGAGCGGGGCTTCTCGTTCCGCCGCGACGCGCCGCTCGACATGCGGATGGACCCGGGAGCGGGGGAGAGCGCGGCCGACTGGCTCGCGCGCGCAGAAGAAGCCGAGATCAGGGAGGTGGTGAGGGCCTATGGGGAAGAACGGTTTGCTGGGGCGATTGCAAAGGCGATTGTTGCTGCTCGGGAAAGAAGGCCCATACGGACCACCGGCCAACTTGCCGAGATCGTGGGTGCGGTCGTCAGGACGCGCGAGCGGGGGCAGGACCCGGCGACGCGCACCTTCCAGGCTCTACGGCTTCACGTCAATCAGGAGCTTGAGGAGCTGCAGGTAGCCCTGCCGCAGGCGCTCGCGATCCTCGCCGTCGGCGGGCGCCTGGTGGTGATCAGCTTCCACTCGCTGGAGGATCGCATCGTCAAGAACTTCATCCGCGACCGCGCGCACCCCGAGGCGAAGACCCCGCGGCGCCTGCCGCTGCGCGCCACCGAGCTGCCGCGCCCGGAGCTGCGCGCGGTCGGCAAGCCGGTGCGTCCCTCGGCCGACGAGGTGGCGCAGAACCCGCGCGCGCGCAGCGCGATCATGCGCGTCGCGGAGAAGCTCGCGTGAGCCCGGCCGCCGCGCGCTGCCTCCCGCGGACATGGGACGCCTGAACCTCCTCCTCCTCGCCGCGTTGACGGCCGCCGCGCTCGCGCTGGTGACCTCGCAGCATCAGGCGCGCCGGCTCTTCGCCGAGCTCGAGCGCGAGCAGGGGCGCGAGCAGGCGCTCGACGTCGAGTGGGGCCAGCTGCAGCTCGAGCAGAGCACCTGGGCGATGCACTCGCGCGTGGCGAAGCTCGCGGCCGAGCGCCTGCGCATGCGTCCCGCCGATGCGCGGCGCACCGTGGTGGTGACGCCGGAGCCGCCGGAGGGCGGGCGATGAGGCTCGCCGCAGCGCCGGCCGCCGACGTGCGCCTGCCCGCGTGGCGCGCCCGCGTGCTCGTCGCCCTCTTCGCCGCGGCGCTCGCCGTGCTCCTCGGGCGCGCGGCCTACCTGCAGGGCATGAAGCACGAGTTCCTGCAGGCGAAAGGCGAGAGCCGCTACTCGCGCGTGATCGAGATCCCGGCGAACCGCGGCCGCATCCTGGACCGCAACGGCGAGGCGCTCGCGGTGTCGACGCCGGTGAAGTCGATCTGGGCGATCCCGGACGAGGTGCGCCTCGACGGCGCGCAGGCCGAGGCGCTCGCGAAGCTCCTCGGCGTTCCGGCGCGCGAGCTGCGCAAGCGCCTCGAGGACACCGAGCGCGACTTCGTCTACCTGAAGCGCCAGGTGGCGCCCGAGGTGGCCGACCGCGTGGCGGAGCTGCGCATCCCCGGCGTGTTCCAGAGCCGCGAATACCGGCGCTACTACCCCGGCGGCGAGGTGATGGCGCACGTCCTCGGTTTCACCGGTGTCGACGAGGTCGGCCAGGAGGGCATCGAGCTCGCCTTCCAGGGCGAGCTCGCCGGCCGCCCGGGCAGCCGGCGCGTCATCAAGGACCGCATGGGCCGCATCGTCGAGGACGTCGAGTCGATCCGCGCGGCGCAGGAGGGCCGCGACGTGGTCCTCGCGCTCGACAGCCGCATCCAGCACCTCGCGTTCCAGCACCTGCGCGACGCGGTGGCGCAGCATCGCGCCAGGGCCGGGGGCATCGTCGTGCTCGACGCCGCCACCGGCGAGCTGCTCGCGCTCGCGAACCTCCCGACCTACAACCCGAACAACCGCGCCCAGCTCGCCGGCGCGCAGCTCCGCAACCGCGCCGTCACCGACGCCTTCGAGCCCGGCTCGACGCTGAAGCCCTTCACCGTCGCGCTCGCGCTCGACACCGGCCGCGTGCGCCCCGACTCGACGATCCAGACCGCGCCGGGCTCGCTCACGATCGGCCCGGCGACCATTCGCGACGCGCATCCCGCGGGCGCGCTCACGGTGCGACAGGTGATCCAGAAGTCGTCGAACGTCGGTTCGGCGAAGATCGCCCTGGGCATGCCCGCCGAGACGATGTGGGCGCTCTTCGACGACCTCGGGTTCGGCGCGCCGCCGCGCACGGGCTTCCCCGGCGAGGCCTCGGGGAAGCTCAGGCCGGCGAAGACCTGGCGGCCGGTCGAGCAGGCGACGATGTCCTACGGGCACGGCATCTCCGTGAGCCTCGTGCAGCTCGCCCGCGCCTACACGGTGTTCGCGCGCGACGGCGAGCTGGTGCCGGTGTCGCTCGTGAGGCTCGCGAGCCCGCCGCCGGCGCGCCGGGTGCTCTCCTCGGGCACGGCGCGCGAGGTGCGCGCCATGCTCGAGATGGCGGTGCAGCCCGGCGGCACCGCGCCGCGCGCGCAGATCATGGGCTACCGCGTCGCGGGCAAGACCGGCACCGCGCACAAGCAGGAGAACGGCGGCTACGCGCCGAACAAGTACATCTCGTCGTTCGTCGGCTTCGCGCCGGTGTCGCACCCGCGGCTCGTCATCGCGGTGATGCTCGACGAGCCCTCCGCGGGCGAGTACTACGGCGGCGCCGTCGCGGCGCCCGTGTTTTCGCAGGTGATGGCGGGCGCGCTGCGCCTGCTCGGCGTGCCGCCGGACGCGCCGATGACCCCGATCGAGCTTCCGGCACCGGGCGCGGAAGTGAAGGAAAGTGTCTAGTGTCGCGAACGGCGCGGGCGGGCATCTCGCGCGGCTCGGCGCGCAGGCGCAAGGCGTGCTCGCGGCGCTGCGCCGGGCGGGGGTCGCGGTGACCGGGCTCTCCGCGGACACGCGCGCGCTCGGCGCCGGCGACGTGTTCCTCGCCTATCCGGGCGAGCGCGCGGACGGGCGGCGCTTCATCGCGCAGGCGATCGCCGAGGGCGCCGCCGCGGTGCTGTGGGAGCGCGAGGGCTTCGCATGGGACGGGGCGTGGCGCTTGCCCAACCTGCCGGTCGAGCACCTGCGCGCGCTCGCCGGGCCGCTGGCGGCCGAGGTCTACGGCCATCCGTCGGAGCGCCTCTGGACGATCGGTGTCACCGGGACCAACGGCAAGACCTCGACGAGCCAGTGGATCGCGCAGGCGCTCGCCGCGCGCGCGACGCGCACCGCGGTGATCGGCACGCTCGGGCTCGGCTTTCCCGGCGCGCTCGAGCCCGCTCTCAACACCACGCCCGACGCGATCCTCCTGCAGCGCGCGCTCGCACGGTTCGCCGACGCGGGCGCGCAGGCCGTGGCGATCGAGGTCTCCTCGATCGGCCTCGACCAGGGGCGCGTGAACGGCGTCGCGTTCGACGTCGCGCTGTTCACCAACCTCTCGCGCGACCACCTCGACTACCACGGCTCGATGGAGGCCTACGCGCAGGCGAAGATGCGGCTCTTCGACTCGCCGGGCCTCGAGCACGCGGTGCTCAACCTCGACGACGCGCTCGGCGTGCGCATCGCGCAGCACCTCGCCGGGAGCGGGGTCGCGCGCGTGGGCTACAGCATCGGCGACGGCGCCGCGCGGCGCAGCGGCCTCGCGCGCTGGCTCGAGGCTCACGACGTCCGTTTCGGCGACGGCGGCCTCGCGTTCGCGCTCGCCTCGAGCTGGGGCGACGCGGTGGTCGAGGCGCCACTCGTGGGCCGCTTCAACGTCGCGAACGTGCTCGGCGTCCTCGGGGTGCTGCTCGTGTCGGGCGTGCCGCTCGCGGCCGCGGCGCGGCTCGCGCGCGACTTCGAGCCGGTGGTCGGCAGGATGCAGCGGCTCGGCGGCGCGGGCCGTCCGACCGTGGTGATCGACTACGCGCACACGCCCGATGCCCTCGACAAGGTGCTCGGCGCGGTGGCCGACGCCGCGCGCGCGCGGGGGGGGCGGCTCGTGTGCGTGTTCGGCTGCGGCGGCGAGCGCGACCGCGGCAAGCGCCCGCTCATGGGCGAGGCCGCCTCGCGCCACGCCGACTTCGTGATCGTGACGAGCGACAACCCGCGCGGCGAGGATCCCGGTGCGATCATCGCCGAGATCCTGCCTGGCGTCGCGGTGCCGCACCGCGCCGTCGTCGACCGGCGCGAGGCGATCCGCGCCGCGGTGGCCGAAGCGTCCCCGGACGACGTGATCGTGCTCGCCGGCAAGGGGCACGAGCCCTATCAGGAGATCGGCGGCGAGCGGATTCCCTTCTCCGACGCCGAGGAGGCGCGGCACGCGCTGGAGGCACGCCCGTGATGCGCCTCGCCGAGGCCGCGGCCGCGATCGGCGCGCGCGTCGCCGGCGCGGACGTGCCGTTCACCTCCGTCGCCACGGATTCGCGCGCCCTCGGCGCGGGTGCGCTCTTCGTCGCCATCCGCGGCGAGCGCTTCGACGGCCACGACTTCGTCGCGGCGGCGCGCGACGCGGGCGCGGCGGCGGCGCTGGTGAGCGACCCGGCGCGCTGCGGCGGCGCGGGCCTGCCGCTCCTGGTGGCCGACGACACGCGCGCCGCGCTCGCGCGGCTCGCCGCGCACTGGCGGCGGCGCTTCGCGATCCCGGTGGTCGCGGTGGTCGGCTCGAACGGCAAGACCACGGTGACGCAGATGCTCGCGGCGATCCTGCGCGCGCAGTGGGGCGAGGCCGGCGTGCTCGCGACCGCGGGCAACCTCAACAACGACATCGGGCTGCCGGTCATGGCGCTCGCGCTGCGCGCCGGGCATCGCGTCGCGGCCCTCGAGATCGGCATGAACCACCCGGGCGAGACCGCGCGGCTCGCCGCGGTCGCGCAGCCGACCATCGCGCTCGTCAACAACGCGCAGCGCGAGCACCAGGAGTTCATGAAGAGCGTCGCCGAGGTCGCGCGCGAGCACGCGGCGGCGATCGAGCGCCTGCCCGCCGACGGCATCGCCGTCGTCAACGCCGACGACGACCACGCGGCCTACTGGCGCGGGGTCGCGGGGACGCGGCGCGTGCGCGATTTCGGCCTCGACCACCCCGCGGCGGTCACGGCGACCTACCGCCTGCTCGACTTCGGCGCCGAGCTCGAGATCGCGGCGCCGGAGGGCCGGGTGGCGGTCACGACGTCGGCGGCGGGCGTCCACAACATCGCGAACGCGCTCGCCGCGGCGGCGGCCGCCACCGCCGCCGGCGCGGGCCTGGACGCCGTGGCGCGCGGGCTCGCCGCGTTCCGCGCGGTGAAGGGCCGGCTGCAGAAAAAGCGCGGCCGCGGCGGCGCGACGCTGCTCGACGACACCTACAACGCCAACCCCGACTCGGTGATCGCCGCGATCGACGTGCTCGCGCGTGCCGGCGGGGAGAAGCTCCTCGTCCTCGGCGACATGGGCGAGGTCGGCGAGCAGGGGCCGGCGTTCCACGAGGAGGTCGGCCGCCACGCCAGGGCGCGCGGCGTGGACTTCCTGCTCGCGACCGGCCCGGCGACGCGCGCGGCGGTGCGCGCGTTCGGCCCGGGCGCCGAGCACTTCGAGGACGTCGACGCGCTCGCCGCGCGCGCGGAGCGCCTGCTCACCGCGTGCACGACCGCGCTCGTCAAGGGCTCGCGGTCGATGCGCATGGAGCGCGTCGTCGAGCGCCTGGAAGAGAAGGACCGCGCGGCATGCTGCTAGAGCTCACCGAGTTCCTCGCGCGCGACATCCGGGCGTTCAACGTCTTTTCCTACACCCCGCGGGGGGCGGTGCTCGCGGCGATGACGGCCCTCGTGATCGCGCTGCTCGCGGGGCCCGCCATGATCCGCAAGCTCGCCACCTACAAGATCGGGCAGGCGGTGCGCAGCGACGGACCGCAGACGCACCTCACCAAGGCCGGCACGCCGACCATGGGCGGGGCGCTCATCCTCGTCTCGATCGGCATCACCACGCTCCTCTGGGGCGACCTCGGCAACCGCTTCGTGTGGGTGGTGCTCCTCGTGACCCTCGGCTTCGGCGCGATCGGCTGGATCGACGACTACCGCAAGGTCGTGCGGCGCGATCCGAAGGGACTGTCGGCGCGCGCCAAGTTCCTCTGGCAGTCGGCGATCGGCGCCGCCGCCGCGATCTACCTCGCGTTCGCCGTGCCCGCGCAGTCGCACGCGCAGGCGATGGACCTCTTCGCGCAGTGGGTCGCGAGCGGCTTCGCGACTGCGCTGCCGCCGAAGGCCGACCTGATCGTGCCGTTCTTCAAGAACGTCGGCTACCCGCTCGGCGTGTTCGGCTTCATGCTGCTCACCTACTTCGTCATCGTCGGGACGTCGAACGCGGTCAACCTCACCGACGGGCTCGACGGGCTCGCGATCATGCCGGCGGTGATGGTCGGCGGCGCGCTCGGCGTGTTCGCGTACGTGGCGGGCAACGCGGTGTACGCGAAGTACCTCCTCTTCCCCTACATCCCGGGCGCGGGCGAGCTCGCGGTGTTCTGCGCGGCGCTCGTCGGCGCGGGCCTCGGCTTCCTCTGGTTCAACGCCTACCCGGCCGAGGTCTTCATGGGCGACGTCGGGGCGCTCGCCCTCGGCGCGGCGCTCGGCACGGTCGCGGTGATCGTGCGCCAGGAGATCGTGCTCTTCGTGATGGGCGGGGTGTTCGTCGCCGAGACCGTCTCGGTCATGATGCAGGTGCTCTACTTCAAGGCGACCGGCGGCAAGCGCATCTTCCGCATGGCGCCGCTGCACCACCACTACGAGCTGGGCGGGTGGAAGGAAACGCAGGTGGTGGTCCGCTTCTGGATCATCACCATCATGCTCGTGCTCGCGGGCCTCTCGACGCTGAAGCTGCGGTGATGGAGCTCGCGGGCGCCAAAGTCCTCGTCCTCGGCCTCGGCGACACCGGGCTCTCGCTCGCGCGCTGGGCGGCGCGCTCGGGCGCAGCGGCGATCCGCGTCGCCGACACGCGCGCCGAACCCCCGGCGCGCGCGGCGCTCGCCGCGGCGGTGCCCGGCGCGGAGGCCGTCTGCGGGGTCTTTACCGACGCGCTCTACGAAGGCATCGATGTCGTCGCGATCAGCCCGGGCGTGCCGCTCGCCGAGCCGACCGTCGCGCGCGCCGCGGCGCGCGGGCTCGCGATCGCGGGCGACGTCGAGCTCTTCGCGCGCGCCGTCGCCGGCGGCGGTCAGCGCGTGATCGGCATCACCGGGACGAACGGCAAGTCCACCGTGACCGCGCTCACGGGCGCCTTGCTGCGCGCGTCGGGCGCCGACGTGGAGGTCGCCGGCAACATCGGCCCGCCGGTGCTGGAGGCCCTGATGCGGCGGCTCGACACGGGCCAGATGCCCGACGTCTGGGTGCTCGAGCTCTCGAGCTTCCAGCTCGAGACCACCGCATCGCTCGCCTGCGAGGCGGCCACGGTGCTCAACGTCACCGAGGACCACCTCGACCGCTATGCGGGGCTCGCCGAGTACGCGGCGGCGAAGGCGCGCATCTTCGCCGGCGGCGGGCTGCAGGTGCTCAACCGCGACGACCGCTGGTCGATGGGCATGGCCCTCTCGGGGCGGCGGGTGATCACCTTCGGCCTGGGCCCGGCGACGGAGCACGAGGACTTCGGGCTCATCCGGGTGTTCGGCAAGCGCTGGCTCGCGCGCGGGCTCACGCCGCTCGTCGCGCTCGACGAGCTGAAGCTCGCCGGATTGCACAACGCCGCGAACGCGATGGCGGCGCTCGCGCTCGCCAAAGCCGGCGGCGCGAAGTGCGCGGCCGTCATGCCGGCGCTCAAGGGCTTCGCCGGCCTGCCGCACCGCGTCGAGCGCGTCGGCGAGGCGCGCGGCGTCGTGTTCTACGACGACTCGAAGGGCACCAACGTCGGTTCCACGGTCGCGGCCCTCGCGGGGCTCGCCGGGCAGCTGAACGGCGCCGGCGGCAAGGTGGTGCTGATCGCGGGTGGGGAGGGCAAGGGGCAGGACTTCGCGCCGCTCGCGGAAGCGGTCGCGCGCGCCGCGCGCGAGGTGGTGCTGATCGGCCGCGACGCGCCGCTGATCGCTGCGGCGGTGGCGGGAAGCGGCGTCCCGGTCGAGCGCGCGGCGACGATGGAGGACGCGGTCGCGCGCGCGTTCGCGGCGGCGCGGCCCGGCGACGCGGTGCTGCTGTCGCCCGCTTGCGCGAGCTTCGACATGTTCCGCAACTACGTCCACCGCGGCGAGGCGTTCGCCGCGGCGGTGCAGGTGGTGGCCGATGCTCGGCCGCGTTGAGGCGCCGCGCGCGCCGCTCGCCGAATACGACCAGGGCCTCGCCTGGTCGGCGATCCTGCTCGCGACGCTCGGGCTGGTGATGGTGTACTCGGCGTCGATCGCGATGGCCGAGGGCGCCCGCCACACCGGCGGCTCGCCCACCTACTTCCTCGCCCGCCACGCGCTCTTCCTCGCCGTGAGCCTGGTCGCGGCGATGCTCGCCTTCCAGGTGCCGATGCGCGCCTGGCAGCGCGCCGCCCCGTGGCTGTTCGTCGCCGGCGTGGCGCTGCTCGCACTCGTGCTCGTGCCCGGCATCGGCCGCGAGGTGAACGGCGCGCGCCGCTGGATCTCCTTCTACGTGGCGAACCTGCAGCCCTCGGAGTTCATGAAGCTGGCGGCGGTCCTCTACACCGCCGATTACACGGTGCGCAAGAGCGCGGTGATGGACAGCCTCGGGCGCGGCCTCGCACCGATCCTCGCGGTCATCCTGGCGGTCGGCTGGCTCCTCCTCGCCGAGCCCGACTTCGGCGCGTTCGTCGTCATCAGCGCGACCGCGATGGCGATCCTCTTCCTCGGCGGCATGAACGGGCGCTGGTTCGCGGGGCTGATCGGGCTCGCGGCGCTCGGCTTCGTCGCGCTGGTGCTCGCCTCGCCCTACCGCGTGCAGCGCATCTTCGGCTTCATGGACCCGTGGGCGGACGCGTTCGGCAAGGGCTACCAGCTCTCGCACGCGCTGATCGCCTTCGGCCGCGGCGAGTGGTTCGGCGTGGGCCTCGGGGCGAGCGTCGAGAAGCTCCTCTACCTGCCCGAGGCGCACACGGACTTCCTGCTCGCGGTGATCGCCGAGGAGCTCGGCTTCGCCGGCGTCGCGGCGGTGATCGGCCTCTTCGGCTGGATCGTGTTCCGCGCGTTCGTGATCGGCCGCCAGGCGGCGCTCGCTGGACGCCATTTCGCGGCGCTCGTCGCGCAGGGCATCGGCACCTGGCTCGGCGTCCAGGGCTTCATCAACATGGGCGTGAACATGGGCGTGCTGCCTACCAAGGGGCTCACGCTGCCGCTCATGAGCTTCGGCGGCAGCGGGATTCTCGCGAACTGCGTCGCGCTCGCGATCCTCCTGCGCGTCGACTGGGAGACGAGGCAGCTCGCGCGGGGGCTGCCCGCATGAGCGGGCCGGGATCGTGCGCACCCTCATGATCATGGCTGGTGGCACCGGCGGACACGTCTTCCCCGCACTCGCGGTGGCCGACGCCCTGCGCGCGGCCGGCTGGCGCATCGTGTGGCTCGGCAACCCCGCGGGCATGGAAGCGGCGCTCGTGCCCAGCCGCGGCTACGAGCTCCTGCCGGTCGCCTTCGGCGGCGTGCGTGGCAAAGGCATCCTCGCCAAGCTCCTCCTGCCCCTCAACCTGCTGCGGGCGTTCTGGCAGAGCCTGCGGGCGCTGCGGCGCGCGCGCCCGGACGTGGTGCTCGGGATGGGCGGCTACATCACGTTCCCCGGCGGAATGATGGCGGCGCTCCTCGGCCGGCCGCTCGCCGTGCACGAGCAGAACTCGGTCGCGGGGCTCGCGAACCGGGTACTCGCCGGCGTCGCCGACCGCGTGCTCGTCGGCTTCCCCGGCGCGCTGCCGCGGTCGGTCTTCACCGGCAACCCGGTGCGCGCCGAGATCGCCGCGCTGCCGGCGCCGGCGGAGCGGATGCGCGGCCGGTCGGGGCCGCTGCGCCTCCTCGTGGTCGGCGGGAGCCTCGGCGCGGCCGCGCTGAACGAGATCGTGCCCCGGGCCCTCGCCCTGATTCCGCCGGAAGAGCGCCCGGTCGTCACGCACCAGTCCGGCGCGAAACAGCTCGACGCCCTGCGCGCCAACTACGCGGCCGCCGGCGTCACCGCCCAGACGGTCGCGTTCATCGACGACATGGCGCGCGCCTACGGGGACGCCGACCTCGCCGTCTGCCGCGCCGGCGCGCTGACGGTGGCCGAGCTCGCCGCGGCTGGGGTGGCGGCGATCCTCGTGCCGTTTCCGCACGCGGTGGACGACCACCAGACGTCGAACGCCCGCTATCTCGCCGACCGCGGCGCCGCGGTGCTCGTCCCGCAGCCCGACCTCACGCCCGGGAAGCTCGCCGCACTCCTGCGCTCGTTGGACCGCACGCGCCTCCTCGCCATGGCCGAGGCCGCGCGCGGTGCGGGCA
>JAOAEA010000063.1 GCA_026417035.1 Burkholderiales bacterium | reverse complement strand
AGATGTGTATAAGAGACAGGCTCGGTGAGGCTGCGGAAGCGGGCCTCGCTCGCGGCGAGCTCGCGCCGGGCCGCCCGCCCCTCCTCGCCGGCGGCGGCCACGAGCAGCGCCGTCAACGCGACGAACGCGAGGAACGAGTGCAGCACCGACAGCGCCGACTCGCCGTATTCCGCGGCGAACGGTCCGAATCCCGCGGCCGTCGCGAGGATGGTGCAGGCCGCCATCGCCAGCATGAACGTCGCGACCTCGCGGACGGGAAGCCGCGTCGCCGGCCACATCGAGAGGGCGAACAACGCGAAGACCACGACGTTCGCCGCCCCCACGCCGCCGTGGTCCGCCGCCACGACGAGGGTGCTCGCGACGAACGCTCCCCCGATCGCGAGGGCGGCGCCGGCGGCGAGCGCGATCCCCGCGGCAGGAGCGACCGCCCCCGCCGGGCGCCGCGCGCTCGCCCAGGTGAGGATCGCCGGGGCGAGGAAGAGGATCCCGAGCGCGTCGCCGCGCCACCACGTGAGCCAGACGTGCGCCGCGTCCGCGGCCGCGATGCTGCCGGCGCCGAGAAGGGCGAGGGTGCCGGCGGTCGCGGCGACGAGCGGGGACACCACCGCGCCGCCCGCGACGAGCCAGACGACGTCGCGCACCTTCTCGAGCCGCGGCGAGAAGTCGCCCGAGCCCTGCACCATGTGCCGGCCCGCGAGCGCACCCGCCGCGCGTCCCGTGCTCAACAGGAGCGCCAGGGCCGGCGGCACGCCGGAGGCGAGGTCGAAGACGAGCCCGCCGAGGAACACGGCGGCGGCGAACCAGGGCCCGCCGAGCACGACCGCGGCGAGCGCCAGCCCCGCCGCGGGCCAGACGAGGCTCTCGCGCGTCGCGCTGCTCGCGAACGCGAGTCCCGCGTACGCCGCCGCGAGATACACGGCCGCCACGGCGAGCACGACGAACGCGCGCCGCGCGGGTGACGCGGCGGCGGTGCGGGTCGGCTGCGGATCCTGGGACATGGCCGGAGGGCGCGGCCGCGCCGGCCGCGAGGGCGCGTCGCGCGCCCTACTCGTCCTGCGACTGGTGCGGCGGCGCGACCTTCAGGACCTCTTCGAAGGTCGTGACGCCCGCGGCCACTTTCATCGCGCCGCTGATGCGCAGGCTCTTCATGCCCTCCTTGTAGGCCTGCTCGCGGATGCGGTTGAGCTCGCCGCCCTCGACCACGGCGCGGCGGATCTGCGGTGACATCAGCATCACCTCGTAGATGCCGGTCCGGCCGCGGTAGCCGGTCATGCGGCAGTCGAGGCACCCGACCGGTTTGTAGACGTGAGCCGGACGGCGGGCCTTCCACGGCGCCACCAGCTCCTCCCAGGCGACGTCGTCGGCGCGGGCGTCGCCGTAGGGGATCTTCTCCTTGCAGCTGGGGCAGAGCGTGCGCACCAGGCGCTGCGCCATCACGCCGAGCACCGTGGCGTTGAGGAGGTACGCGGGCACGCCGAGGTCGAGCATCCGCGTGACGGCGCTCGCCGCGTCGTTGGTGTGCAGCGTCGAGAGCACGAGGTGCCCGGTGAGCGCCGCCTGGATCGCCATCTCGGCGGTCTCGAGGTCGCGGATCTCGCCGACCATGATGATGTCCGGGTCCTGGCGCATGAGCGCGCGCACGCCCTCGGCGAAGGAGAGCTCGATCTGCGGCTGCACCTGCATCTGGTTGAACGCGGGCTCGATCATCTCGATCGGGTCCTCGATCGTGCACACGTTCACCTCCGGCGTCGCCAGCGACTTCAGCGTCGAGTAGAGCGTCGTCGTCTTGCCCGAGCCGGTCGGGCCGGTCACCAGGACGATGCCGTTCGGCTTGCCGGTCATCTCGTTCCAGCGCGCCTTGTCCTCGTCGGAGAACCCGAGCTCGGTGAGGTCCTTCACCAGCACCTCGGGGTCGAAGATGCGCATGACGAGCTTCTCGCCGAACGCGGTGGGCAGCGTCGAGAGGCGCAGCTCCACCTCCTGGCCGCCGGCAGTGCGCGTCTTGATGCGGCCGTCCTGCGGGCGGCGCTTCTCGACGACGTCCATGCGGCCGAGGATCTTGATGCGGCTCGTCATCGCCGCGATCACCGGGGCGGGCAGCTGGTACACGTTGTGCAGCACGCCGTCGATGCGGAAGCGCACCACGCCGAGCTCGCGCCGCGGCTCGATGTGGATGTCGCTCGCGCGCTGGTCGAAGGCGTACTGCCACAGCCAGTCGACGATGTGGACGATGTGCTGGTCGTTGGCGTCGAACTGCCGGTTCGTCTTGCCCAACTCGACGAGCTGCTCGAAGTTGGAGAGCCCGGAGCGTCCCTCGACGTTGCCGGCGGCGCGCTTCACCGACCGCGCGAGGTTGTAGAACTCGACGATGTAGCGCGCGATGTCGAGCGGGTTGGCGAAGACGCGCCGGATCTCGCGCTTGTGGATGCGCGCGATCTCGGCCTCCCACTCCGCGAGGAACGGCTCCGCGGTGGCGATCACCACCTCGCGCGCGTTCACCTCGACCGGCAGGATCTTGAAGCGCTCCGCGTACGCCGCCGACATGATCTCGGTCACCGACGCGAAGTCGATCTTCAGCGGGTCGATGTGGTAGTACTCGAGCCCGACCCTGGGCGCAAGGTACTCGGTGAGGTATTCGAGCGTGAGCGCCGCGTGCGGCGCCTTCGCCGAGCGCCATTTCTGCTCGGCCACCACCACCAGCGGGTGGACGCCGCCCCGCTGCATGCGGCGGTCGGCGATGAGCTTGTCGGCGACGGCCCGCGCGACCGCGCCGTCGGCGACGAGGTGCTGGAGGACGTCGGCGAGCGTGAGACGGCGCTCTTCGGTGGCGGCCGCGGCGGCCTTCATGGAGCTCCCGGGGTGGCGTCGGAACGTCGCGGCAATATAGCCGCAAACCCCTGGCCCCTCAATGGATTTTCCCCGCGCCGCGCACGCAGTTTTTGACTTTTTGCCCCTCGTGCGCCAACCTTCCGCCCCGCGACCGGGGAGGCCGAGCGGGCGCTCCCGGATCCCGACCCGTCTGTAGGACCCACACGAGACACGCGCGAGGAGACTGGAATGACCGTGAAGGCCGGCGACCGGCTGCCCGAGGGCAAGCTGCTCGAATCGAACGAATTCGACCCCGCGAACGGGTGCCCGATGCCTCCGCATCCGGTGGACGTGGCGGAGAGCACCAAGGGGAAGAAGGTCGTGATCTTCGGTTTGCCCGGTGCCTATACGCCGACGTGCTCCGCCAAGCACGTCCCCGGCTACGTCGCGAACTTCGACAAGCTCAAGGCGAAGGGCGTGGACGAGATCTGGTGCCTCTCGGTCAACGACGCCTACGTGATGGCCGCGTGGGGGCGCGACGAAAAGGTCGACGGCAAGGTGCGGATGATGGCCGACGGCAGCGCCGAGTACACGAAGAAGCTCGGCCTGGAGAACGACCTCACCGCGCGCGGCATGGGCATCCGCGCGCAGCGCTTCGCGATGATCGTCGAGGACGGCGTGGTGAAGGACATCGCCGTCGAGGCGCCGGGCAAGTTCGAGGTGTCGAGCGCGGAGGCGGTGCTCGCGAGGCTCTAGCCAGAGGACAAAAGACAGAAGACAGAGGACAGAGCAAAGACGCCTTGCTTTGCCTGTGGCGACCGTTTCCCCATGGGCGGAAACGGGGCCGCCTCGCACGACGTCCCGCAGACCTCAGGTGCTCCGAGCGGCCACGCGACGCCCCTCCTCACGGAACTCACGGGGCGGCGGGCGAGGTGCGCTCTTCCGGCGAGCCATGGCGGAATCGGCCTTTCCTCTGTCCTCTGTCCTCTGTCTCCTGTCCTCAGACCCGGGCCGCCGCCATGACCGTGGCGAGGTGGATGTCCACGGTGTCCTCGATGTCCCGGGCGTAGCCACCGGCCATCGTCACCGCCACCGGCAGCGACGCCCGCTGGCAGGCCTCGAGCACCAGGCGGTCACGCTCCGCCAGCCCCCCCTTGGTGAGGGCGAGGCGTCCGAGCCGGTCGTCCCGGTATGGGTCAGCCCCGGCGAGGTAGAAGGCGAGCCCCGCATCGGCCCGCGCGAGCGCATCGGCGAGGGCGCGCTCCAGGGCCTCGAGGTAATCGCGGTCGCCGGTCCCGTCGGGGAGCGCGACGTCGAGGTCGCTTCGCTCCTTCGCGAACGGGAAGTTGTTCGCCGCGTGGATGGACAACGTGAACACCGACGGGTCGTCGCGGAAGATCGACGCGGTGCCGTTACCCTGGTGCACGTCGCAGTCGATCACCAGCACGCGGCGCACCCGCCCCTCGGCCTGCAGCACGCGCGCCGCGATCGCGCTGTCGTTGAAGACACAATAACCCTCGCCGCGGTCGCGGAACGCGTGGTGCGTGCCGCCGGCGAGGTTCACACCGACGCCGTCCGCGAGCGCGGCGCGCGCGGCGGCGATCGTGGCGCCGCTCGAGCGCCGCGAGCGCTCGACCATCTCCGGCGACCACGGGAAACCGATGCGCCGCAGCTCCCCCGGCGAGAGGGTTCCCGCGACCACCCGCCCGAGGTAGGTGCGGTCGTGCGCGAGCGCGATCTCGTCGTCGGTCGCGGCCTGCGGCACGCTGCAGCCGGCGGCCAATGGCCCCGCGAGCACGCGCTCGCGCAGCCGGGCGTACTTCGACATGGGGAAGCGGTGCCCCGGCGGCAGTGGCAGGACGAAGTGGTCGGAGTAGAAGATGCGCACGGACGAAGCGGCTACCGCGAAGGCGCGAAGGACGCAAAGTTACGCGAAGACCGCCGGCTGCGGTCTCGTGCTGGGGCACGTGTCCCCGCGCGAGCCGGGCTGCCGCCCCCGGTCACATCGATTGCGCGCGCCGCTCCACCGCCCCTGCCCTGCGGCGCTTGGACCTTTCGCGGGCCTCGGCGTCCTTCGCGCCCCGGCGGTTCCGCCGTCGCTAGCCGCCCGGCGTCCAGATCTTCGGGCCGTCGCCGGCGAGCTCGAGCATCAGCTCGTTCATGCGGCGCACGAAGCCGCCCGGGTCGGCGAGGCTACCGCCCTCCGCGAGGAGGGCCTGGTCGAAGAGGAGCGCCGCCCAGTCGTCGAAGCGCTTCTCCCCGGCCGCCAGGTGCCTGACGATGGGGTGCTGTGGGTTCACCTCGAGGATCGGCCGGGACTGCGGCACGGTCTGCCCGGCGGCGCGCAGGATGCGCTGCAGGTTCGCGCCGAGGTCGTGCTCATCGGCGACCAGGCACGCTGGCGACTCGGTGAGGCGCGCGCTCACGCGCACGTCCTTGACACGCTCGCCGAGCGAAGCGCGCAGGCGGTCGACGAGGCCGCGGTGCTCTTCGGCCACCTTGCCGAGCGCGTCGCGCTCGGCCGCGTCGGCGAGCCCGGCGAGGTCGAGCTCCGCGCGCGCCACCGACGCGAGCGGCTTGCCGTCGAACTCGGCGAGGTTCGCGACGACCCATTCGTCCACCCGGTCGGAGAGGAGCAGCACCTCGACGCCCTTCTTGCGGAAGATCTCGAGGTGCGGGCTCGCTTTGGCCGCCGCGAAGGAGTCGGCGGTGAGGTAGTAGATGCGCGCCTGCCCCGGCTTCATGCGCGCGACGTAGTCGGAGAGCGACACCGTTTCCTCGGGCGTGTCGGCGTGCGTGGAGGCGAAGCGCAGGAGCTTCGCGATGCGCTCGCGGTTCGCGCCGTCCTCGCCGACGCCCTCCTTGAACACCCGGCCGAACGCGCTCCAGAACTGGGCGTACTTCGCCGGCTCCTTCGCCGCGAGCTCCTCGAGGAGCGCGAGCACCCGGCGCGCGTTTCCGGAGCGGATGAGCTCGATGTCGCGCGACTGCTGCAGGATCTCGCGCGAGACGTTGAGCGGCAGGTCGTTCGAATCGACCACGCCGCGCACGAACCGCAGATACGCGGGCACGAGGTGCTCGGCGTCCTCCATGATGAAGACGCGGCGCACGTAGAGCTTCAGACCCTTGCGGTGGTGGCGGTCCCAGAGGTCGAGGGGCGCGTGCGAGGGCAGATAGAGGAGCTGCGTGTATTCGTGCCGCCCCTCCACGCGCCCGTGCGTCCAGGCGAGCGGCGGCTCGGGGTCGTGGGCGACGTGCCGGTAGAACTCGCGATACTGCTCGTCGCCGATCTCCGCCTTCGGCCGCGTCCACAAGGCGTTGGCCTGGTTGACCGTCTCGTCCTCGCCCGTCGGCTTCTCCGCGCCGGTCGCCGCGTCCCACTCCGTGCGCGCCATCAGGATCGGCACGGCGATGTG
This sequence comes from Burkholderiales bacterium, assembly GCA_026417035.1. Taxonomy (GTDB): domain Bacteria; phylum Pseudomonadota; class Gammaproteobacteria; order Burkholderiales; family SG8-39; genus JAOAEA01. The sequence continues at coordinate 14,997 of JAOAEA010000063.1, read as the reverse complement.
GTCGGAATACTTGCGCACGAGGTGCTTGAGGCGGAACTCGGAGAGGAACTCGTCCTCGCCCTCGCGCAGGTGCAGGATCACCTCGGTGCCGCGCCCCGGCTTCTCGACGGCCTCGATGGTGTATTCGCCCTCGCCGGCCGATTCCCAGCGCACCGCGCGGTCGGCGGGCAGGCCGGCCCGCCGGGTGAGGACCGTGACGCGGTCGGCGACGATGAACGCCGAGTAGAAGCCGACGCCGAACTGGCCGATCAGCTGCGCGTCCTTCTGCTGGTCGCCGGTGAGCGACTGGAAGAACTCGCGCGTCCCGGACTTGGCGATCGTGCCGATGTTCGCGATCACCTCGTCGCGCGTCATGCCGATGCCGTTGTCGGACACGGTGAGCGTGCGCGCCTCGCGGTCCACCGCGATGCGGATGCGCGGGTCGGCGTCGGTGCCGTAGAGCCCCGGATCGGCGAGGGCCTCGAACCGCAGCTTGTCGATCGCGTCGGAGGCGTTCGACACGAGCTCGCGCAGGAAGATCTCCTTGTTCGAGTAGAGGGAATGCACCATGAGGTGCAGGAGCTGGCGCACCTCGGCCTGGAAGCCCAGGGTTTCCCGGGCGACGGTCGCGGACATGGGGACGTGATCTCCTCGTTTTGGGCGCGAGATGGGGGCGGCGCCGCGGCGAATCAAGCCCCTCCGCCGGGCGCCTGGGCGGGGAGCCCCGGCCCCGCCGGGATAGAATCCCGCCCTTCCCGTAGCGACCGCCCGCCTTGCGATTCTCCCCCCAGTTCCGTTCCGGCGCGCGCGCCGTGCTCCCCGTGCTCCCCGGCGTCGTGACCTTCGGCACGATCACCGGGGTGGCGATGGTCGGGGCGGGGCTCTCGCCCTGGGGCGCGGTGGCGATGTCGCTCGTCGTGTTCGCCGGCACCGCCCAGCTCGCGAGCCTCCAGCTCGCTGCCGCGGGCGCGTCGCTGCCGGTGATCTTCTTCGCTTCGCTCGTGATCAACCTCCGGTTCGCGCTCTACAGCCTCTCGCTCTCGCGCTACGTGCGCCACGCGCCGCGCGGCCTGCGCATCGCCCTCTCCTACCTCCTCTCCGACAACGGCTACGCCCACGCGCTCGCCCGCTTCGCCGCGCATCCCGACGAGCCGCGCAAGCCCGAGTACCTGCTCGGCTCGGAGGTGATGATCTGGCTCTCGTGGCAGGGCGCGACGTTCGCCGGGATCGCGCTCGGCCAGGGGCTGCCGCGCGAGTGGTCGCTCGACTTCATCGTCACGCTCACGTTCCTCGCGCTCGCCGCCGGGGCGGTGCGCGACCGCCCGGCGCTCGCCGCCGCGGTCGCCTCCGGCGCGGTCGCCATCGCCACCCATTCCCTGCCCTTCCGGCTCGGGCTACTCGCGGCCACCGCCGCTGGCATCGCGGCCGGGATCGCCGCCGAACGATGGACACCCTCGCCCTCGCCGCGCTGATCCTCGCCCTCGCGGCGACGAGCTTCGGGCCGCGGAGCTCGTTCATCCTCTTCCTCGGCCGCCGTCCCGCCCCGCAGGGGGTGCAGCGGGCGCTGCGCTTCGTGCCGCCGGCGGTGCTCGCCGGCCTCGTCGTCCCGGAACTCGTGCTGGTCGCCGGCGGTCCGAGCGTGGTCGGCAATGCGAGGCTCGCGGCCGGGGCGCTTGCCGCCGCGGTCGCCTGGAAGACCCGCAACACCCTCCTCACCATCCTGGCGGGAATGCTCGTGCTGCACGGCCTGAAGACCGTCGGCTACACCTAGCGAAGCCCCCCGTCCGCTCCCGGAGACCCGAATGCGCTTCATCCGCTGGCTCGCCCTCTTCGCCGCGTTCGTCGCGGCCGCCCCCGCGCTCGCCGCGCCGGCCCTGCCCGCGGGCGTCACGCGCGGGCCTTCGCTCGGCGGGGTGAGCGAATACGCGCTCGCGAACGGGCTCAGGGTGCTGCTCGTTCCCGACGAGTCGCAGGACACCATCACGGTCAACGTGACCTACCTGGTCGGCTCGCGCCACGAGGGCTACGGCGAATCGGGCATGGCGCACCTCCTCGAGCACCTGGTGTTCAAGGGCACGCCGACGCGTCCCGACATCAAGGCCGAGCTCACCAAGCGCGGCGCGCGCTACAACGGCACCACCTCCTACGACCGCACCAACTACTTCGAGACCTTCCCGGCGACGCCGGCGAACCTCGCCTGGGCCCTCGAGCTCGAGGCCGACCGCATGGTCAACTCGAACGTCTCGCGCAAGGATCTCGAGTCCGAGATGACGGTGGTGCGCAACGAGTTCGAGTCCGGCGAGAACAGCCCCTTCCGCGTGCTCCGGCAGCGGGTGGCCGCCGCGGCCTACGACTGGCACAACTACGGGCGCGCGATCATCGGCACGCGCTCGGACATCGAGAACGTCCCGATCGAGCGGCTGCAGGCCTTCTACCGCAAGTACTACCAGCCGGACAATGCGGTGCTGGTGATCGCCGGCCGTTTCGACGAGGCCCAGGCCCTCAAGCTCGTCGCCGACACCTTTGGCCGCATCCCGCGGCCCACGCGCAAGCTCGAGCCCACCTACACGCGCGAGCCGACCCAGGACGGCGAACGCACGGTGACCGTGCGCCGGGTCGGCAATGTGCAGATCGCGGCGGCCCAGTACCACGTCCCGCCGGCGACGAGCCCCGACTACGCCGCGGTGGACCTCGCCATCGCCATCCTCTCGGACCAGGCGTCGGGCCGGCTGCACAAGGCGCTCGTCGAGACCGGCAAGGCGTCCAACGTCTTCGGCGACGACCGCCCGCAGCCGGAGGCCGGATCGGCCTTCTTCGGCGCGAGCGTGCGTGAGGACGCGCCGCTTCCACCGGTGCTGGAAACGCTGATCGCGACCGTGGAAGGCTTCGGCGCGGAGCCCGCGACCGTCGAGGAAGTCGAGCGCGCCCGCACGCAGGCGCTCAAGGACATCGACCTCCTCCTCAGGAACTCGCGGTCGCTCGCCGTCGCGCTCTCGGAGCCGATCGCGCTTGGCGACTGGCGGCTCCTCTTCTGGTACCGCGACCGGCTCGCGCAGGTGACCCGCGACGAGGTGCAGCGGGCGGCGGTGACCTACTTCAAGCCGGCGAACCGCACCGTGGGCCTCTTCATCCCCACGAAAGCGCCGGACCGTGCGGAGATCCCGCCCCCGGCCGACACGGCGAAGCTGCTCGACGGCTTCCGGCCGCAGACCGAGGTGGCCGCGGGCGAAGCGTTCGTGCCGACGCCGGCGAACATCGAAGCCCGCGTGATCCGCCGCACCCTGCCGAGCGGCATGCGCCTCGCGCTGCTGCCCAAGAAGACGCGCGGCGGCGCGGTCGTCGCGAGCCTCGCGCTGCGCTGGGGAGACGAGGCGAGCCGCCGCGACCTCGCCGTGGCCTGCGGCATGGCGAGCGCGCTCCTGCCGCGCGGGACCGCGAAACGCACGCGCGCCGAGCTGCGCGACGAGCTCGATCGGCTCCGCGCGAACGTGTCGGTGAGCGTCGACGGCGCCGGGATCGACACGGTGCGCGAGAGCCTGCCCGGCGCGCTCGCGCTCGCCGCCGAGATGCTGCGCCAGCCGTCGTTCCCGCCGCAGGAGTTCGAGCAGGTGCGGCGCGCCGCCCTCACCGGCCTCGACGGGCAGAAGAGCGACCCCTCGGCGCTCGCCGGCGTGCGCATCGCGCGTCACCTCAACCCCTACCCGCCCGAGCACTGGCTCTACACCCCGACGCTCGAGGAGCGGGAGCAGCGCATCAAGGCGGTGACGCTCGACGACGTGCGGCGCTGCCACGCCCAGATGGGCGCGCAGAACGCCGAGCTCGCGGTGGTGGGAGACTTCGACCCGGACGAGGTCACGCGCCTTGCGGAGACGCTCTTCGGCGACTGGAAGAGCCCGGTCCCGTACGCGCGCATCCCGGCGCGCCGTTTCGAGGTGGCGCCGATCGACGCCGTCATCGAGACCCCCGACAAGGCGAACGCGGTCTACCGCGCGGGGTTGAACCTGCGCCTGCGCGACGACGACCCGGACTACCCGGCGCTGGTGCTGGGCAACTATCTCCTCGGCGGGTCGTCGGACTCGCGCCTGTGGCGCCGCATCCGGGAGAAGGAAGGGCTTTCCTACTCGGTCGGTTCGTGGCTCACCGCGAGCCCGTTCGACGAGGTCGGCGAGTTCGGCGTCTCGGCGATCTACGCGCCGCAGAACCGGACGCGGATCGAGTCGATCGTGCGCGAGGAGATCGCCGCGGCGCTCGCGGAGGGGTTCACCCACGAAGAAGTCGAGGCCGCGAAGAAGGGCCTCCTGGAGGCGCGGCAGGTCGCGCGCACGCAGGACGCCACCGTCGCGGGGCGGCTCAACACCTACCTGTGGCTCGGCCGCACCTTCCAGTGGGACGCGGACTTCGAAGCTCGCCTCGCCGCGCTCGGCCCGAACGAGGTGCGCGACGCGCTCGCGCGGCACCTGAGCCCCGCGCGCCTCTCGGTGGTGAAAGCGGGCGACTTCACACGCCTCGCCGGCGAGGGCGGCGCCGGCAAGGCCAACTGACGCGGCTCATCCGTCCTGCAGACCGCGCGGGAGCCTGAGCTCGCCCTTCGTGTCGAACGGCACGGTGCCGAGCGGGCCGGCCGAGAGCCGGCCGCTCAACCGGTAGGCGACCTTCTCGCGTCCCGCCTGCACCTCCCTGATCTGGCGCAGCACGCCGGCGAGCCCCGAGACGACGTTCACCTCGATGAGCGCCTCGCCGAAGCGCGGGATCGTCCCGCGGTCGTTCGCCACGCCCCGCGCGAACGGCTTGCCGTTGAGCTCGAGGTCGAAGACGACGCCGTCGAACGCGATGTCGAAGTCGTTGGGGTTCAGCACCCGAACCGTGACCGCGAAGCGCTGCTCGAGCAGCCCTACTTCGAGGGGCCGGATACCGGCCACCGTGGCGGAGAGCGGCTCGCGCACCACGGCGCAGCCGGCGAGCGCCGCGACGAGCGCCGCCGCGGCCGCGAGGCGGGCGAACCGCGCGCAGGCCCGTGCGATCAATCGATCGCCTCGTAGCGGATCGCGAGGACCTCGATCTCGTCGATGCCGGAGGGCGTGCGCACGGCGACCGCGTCGCCCTCGCGCGCCTTGAGCAGCGCTTTGGCGACCGGCGAGATCCAGGAGATCCGGCCGCGCGCCGGGTCGGCCTCGTCGATGCCGACGATGGTGACCGTGCGCTCGTTGCCCGCGGCGTCCGCGTAAGTGACCGTGGCGCCGAAGAACACCCGGTCGTGCCCCTGCGCGGCGTTGTCCACGACCTCGGCGGCTTCGATCCGCTTCGCGAGGTAGCGGATGCGCCGGTCGATCTCGCGCAGCCGCCGCTTGCCGTAGATGTAGTCGCCGTTCTCCGAGCGGTCGCCGTTCGAGGCCGCCCACGCGATGGTCTCGACGAGCTTCGGCCGCTCGACCTCCCAGAGGTGGTCGAACTCCTCCCGCAACCGGCGGTAGCCCGCGGGCGAGATGTAGTTCCGGGCCGAGCCCGCCTCCGCCCCGCCTTCCGGCTGGAGCTCGTCGTCCTCGGCGGTGTCGGATTCCTTGACGAAAGCCTTGCTCATGGCGTCGCTGGCGGCAGCGGGGCCGCCCTCTCCGGGACGCGAATGATAGCGCCTCGCGGCGCGCTCAGGCGCGCTCGCCGGCGGGCGCAACCCGCGCCGAGACCAGGAACGCGAACGCGGCCACCTGGAGCGCCGCGACCAGCCCGAACGCGGCGCGATAGGCGGCCTGCGGGTAGTGGCCGGCCGCGGCGGGCCAGAGGTCCATGACCGCGCCGATGCCCCACTGCGCCGCGAAGGCTGCGACGAAGATGAGCAGGTTCACCGCCGTGTTCACGCGCCCGGCGAGCGCCATCGGGAAGCCGCGCGACAGGATCGAATAGGCAAGGGCCGCGCTGGTGGAGAAGAAGTTGAGCATCGCCCAGAGGACCATCCCGCCCTCGGGCCGCGCGAACGCGAGCGCGCAAAAACTCGCCACCGAGAGCCCGATCGCCACCTTGAGCACGGAGAGCGGCTCGACGCCGCGCCGCGCCAGCGCGTCCGAGACCGTGCCCCAGGTCGCGAAGCCCACCGTCATGGCGATCGCGAGCAGGAACAGCGCGTCGGCGACCTGCCGCCGGTCGTAGCCCGCAACGTCGCGCAGCCAGGGCGCCACCCAGAGGCCCTGCACCGCCATGAAGCCCGCCTGGACCGTCATGCAGACGAGCGCGAGGCGCCAGAAGGCCGCGCTGGTGTAGATCGTGCCGAGCCCGCGCACGAGGACCGTGATCGGCTCCGGTGCGCCGGCGCGCTCCCGATCGGGCACGATGAGGAACACGAGCGCCGCCGCGGTGAGCGTCAGGACCGCGAGCGCCGCGAAGACGCCCCGCCAGCCGGCGATCCCGAGGGCCGCCTCGACCGGGGCCGAAGCGGTGAGGGCCCCGAGCCCGCCGACCGCCATCAGCCAGCCGTTGAGGCTCGCGAGCCGCGTGAGCGGGAACCAGAGCGTGAAGGCCTTCATGCTCGACATCAGGGCGCCGGAGACCCCGAGCCCGATCAGCGCGCGCCCGAACGTGAGCCCCGCGACGCTGCCGGCGACCGCGAACCACGCGCCGCCCGCGGCCGCGATGAGGAGCAGCCCCGCGTTCACCCGCCGCGGCCCGTAGCGGTCGAGCAGGATGCCGAGCGGCAGCTGGAAGAGCGCGAACGCGAAGAAGTAGGCGCTCGTCAGGAGCCCGAGGTCGGTCGCACGCAGGCCGAGCTCGCGCGTGAGCTCGACCGAGATGACCGCGTTGACCGTCCGGTAGAGGTACGAGAGGTAGTAGCCGCACGCGAACGGCAGGAACACCTTCGCGAGCAGCGCGAGCGGCAGTTCTCCGGCGGCGTCGTCGCGGGTGGCCATGGTCGGCGCCGATCATAGCAGCCCGCCGCTCGCGCACCGTCCGCGGCGGCGCGCACGTGCGCGCAGCGCGGTGCTGCACGCGCCGCGTACGACGCGCGACGGCCCGCGAGCGCGCGCCGTTGTCCGCACGGGCCCTCGGCGGTCGCGGCGCCGGATTCTGGGCTCGGGAGCGGCTGTGGCCCCTTTCGCACCCACCGAATAGAATCGCGGCTCCCCGACCGGAGGTCCGATGGCCAGCCCCAAGCATCCCGGCTTCTCCACGCTCAGCCTGCACGCGGGCGCGCGTCCCGACCCGGCGACCGGCGCGCGCGCCACGCCGATCTATCTCACCACTTCGTTCGTGTTCCGCGACGCCGACCACGCCGCGGCGCTCTTCAACATGGAGCGCGCGGGCCACGTCTATTCGCGCATCTCGAACCCGACGAACGCGGTGCTCGAGGAGCGCGTGGCCGCGCTCGAAGGCGGCGTCGCCGGGCTCGCCGTCGCGAGCGGCCAGGCGGCGCTGCACCTCGGGCTCGCCACGATCGCCGGCGCGGGCGCGCACGTGGTCGCCTCGCGCGCGCTCTACGGCGGCTCGCACAACCTGCTCGCCTACACCCTGCCGCGCTTCGGGATCGAAACCACCTTCGTGAGCCCGCGCGACCTGGATGCCTGGCGCGCCGCGATCCGTCCGAACACGAAGGCGCTCTTCGGTGAAACCCTCGGCAACCCGGGGCTCGACGTGCTCGACGTCCCGGCGCTCGCGGAGATCGCGCACGCGGCGCGCATCCCGCTCTTCGTGGACTCGACGTTCACCACCCCGTACCTGATGCGGCCCTTCGACCTCGGCGCCGACCTGCTCTTCCACTCGGCGACGAAGTTCCTCGGCGGCCACGGCGTCGCGATCGGCGGCGTGCTCGTGGACGGCGGGCGCTTCGACTGGGAGGCCTCCGGCAAATTCCCCGAGCTCACCGAGCCCTACGCGGGCTTCCACGGCATGGACTTCCAGGAGGAATCGACCGTCGCCGCGTTCAGCCTGCGGGCCCGCCGCGAGGGCCTGCGCGACTTCGGCGCATGCATGAGCCCGATGACCGCGTTCCAGATCCTGCAGGGCCTCGAGACGCTGCCGGTGCGCATGGAGCGGCACGTCGCCAACACGCGCCGGGTGGTCGAGTTCCTCGTCGCGCACCCGATGGTGGCCTCGGTGTCCTATCCCGAGCTCCCGACCCACCCGGACCACGCGCTCGCCCGGCGCCTTCTGCCGCGCGGCGCGGGCGCCGTCTTCAGCTTCGACCTGAAGGGCGACCGCGCCGCCGGCCGCCGTTTCATCGAGGCGCTCGGCCTGTTCTCCCACCTCGCGAACGTCGGCGACGCGCGCTCGCTCGTGATCCACCCGGCGTCCACCACGCACTTCCGCATGGACGCAGCGGCGTTGCGCGGCGCCGGCATCACCGAGGGCACGATTCGCCTCTCCGTCGGGCTCGAGGATCCCGACGATCTCATCGAAGACCTCGGCCGCGGCCTGCGCGCGGCGGCGAAGGGCTGACGCCATGGAGCTCGCCGTCGACGGCCGCAAGGTCTATGCGTACACGGGCGGGAAGCCGCTCGATCCCTCGCTCCCGGCGGTCGTCTTCGTGCACGGCGCCCAGAACGACCATTCGGTGTGGATCCTGCAGTCGCGCTACCTCGCGCATCACGGCCATGCGGTGCTCGCCGTGGACCTGCCCGGCCACGGGCGCTCCGAGGGCCCGCCGCTCGCGTCGGTCGAGGCGATCGCCGACTGGGTGATCGCGCTACTCGACACGGCCGGCATCGCGAAGGCGGCCCTCGTCGGCCACAGCATGGGCTCGCTCGTCGCGCTCGACGCGGCGGGCCGCTTCCCCGGCCGGGTGACGCACGTCGCGCTGCTTGGCACGGCGTTCCCGATGAAGGTGTCCGACGAGCTGCTCGCCGCGACCCGCGACGACGAGCCGCGGGCGCAGGCCATGGTGAACCTCTGGTCGCACTACGGCCTGGCGCCCTACCCCTCGAACCCGGGGCCCGGTTTCTGGCTCATGGGCGAGACGCTGCGGCTCATGCAGCGGCAGAAGCCGGGCGTGATGCACGTCGATTTCGCCGCCTGCAACGCCTACGCCGCGGGCCTCGAACGCGCCGCGGCCTTGCGCTGCCCGGCCCTCTTCCTCCTCGGCAAGCGCGACGCCATGACGCCGGCGCGCGCCGGCCAGGCGCTCGCGAAGGCCATCCCCGGCGCGCGCGTGGTGACGCTTCCCGAGTGCGGCCACCACCTCCTGGGCGAGAAGCCCGACGAGGTGCTGGACGAGCTCGTGGCGTTCCTCCGACCCTAGGAACCGCACAAGCGCGAGGGGCGCAGAGGCTCGCACGGGAGGGCTCCAGCCCGACCGCCAGCGGGTGCCGTCCGCGCGCCCAGGGGAACGGACGTTGGGGCGCTCTGCGCTCGGGCGGTTCTCGCGGAGCTTCGCGGCCTTCGCGCTCCCGCGATTGCTTCAGTCGCGAAGCACGAGCATCACCGGCTGGTGGTCCGAGGCCTGCGTCGCGGTGTCCACCACCACGTCGAGGACGCGCGGCGCGAGGTCCTCGGTGACGAAGACGAAATCCGTGGTCGCCGGCGCCGGCCACTGCTCGCGGTCGTAGACGCCGAGCGTCGGCGCGTGCGGCGCATCCCCGTGCCTCACCCGCCAGGCGTCGCGGAAGGCGGGCACGCCCGCGCCGATCGGCGCCTGCAAGCGCGCGTACTCGGCGCTCCCGGGGTGGAAGTTGAAGTCCGCGGTCAGGATCGCCGAGCGCGGCCGCGGCATGCGCTCGAAAGGCCCGCCGCGCTTCTCGGCGAAGTCGGCGTCGTCGGCGTGACCCGCGGCCTCGGCCTGCAGCTCGCGCAGACGCTCCACCTGCGCGGCGCGCTGGATCGCCGAGTAGTACTCGAGATGCGTCGTGACCACGCGCAGCGGTCCGGAAGGCGCCCCGAGCACCGCCTCCACCGCGACCCGCTGCATGCTCGGCACCCGCGGATCCGCCGGCCAGGGCAGCGTGTGCGCGAACGCCGCCACGACCGGCAGGCGCGAGAGGAGCAGGTTGCCGAACCGGCGGCGCGTCCCCTCCGGCGAGAGCGTGTCCATCGCGATGCCCGCGACCGGCGTGAAGCCGGGCAGCCGCCGCGCGAAGAGGTCGAACTGGTCCTCGCCGCGGGAGCCGGGAAGCTCCGGGAAGTTCCGCGCCACCTCCTGGAGGCACAGGACGTCGAAGTCGCCCAGCGCGCGCGCCGTCTCCACGATCCGGTCGGGATCGACGAAGCCGTCCACCCCGCGGCACCACTGCACGTTCCAGGTGACGAGCCGCATCAGCGGATCCCCGCGCGCATGAACGACTGCACGAACTGCCGCTGGAAGAGCAGGAACGCGACCAGCAGCGGCGCGGCGGTGATGAGGGTCGCGGCGCAGATGATCGACCAGTCGATGCCCTGGTCGGTCGAGGAGAAGACCTGCAGCCCGACGGTGAGCGGGCGCGACTCGACCGAATTGGTGATGACCAGCGGCCAGAGGAAGTTGTTCCACTGGAAGCTCACCGACACCAGGCCCCAGGCGATGTAGACGGGCTTCGCGAGCGGGACGTACACCTTCCAGAGCGTCGCGAGCCCGCCTGCACCCTCCACCCGCGCGGCCTCGTCGAGCTCGCGCGGCACCGTCTTGAACGTCTGCCGCAGGAGGAAGATTCCGAAGGCGGAGGCCATGTAGGGCAGCCCGATGGCGGGCACGGTGTCGACGATCCCGAGCCCGCTCATGGTGCGGTAGTTCTCGACGACGAGGATGTCGGGCGTGATCATGAGCTGCACCAGCACCAGCCAGAAGGCGATCTCCCGGCCGGCGAACTCGTAGCGCGCGAACGCGTAGCCGGCGAGCGTGCCGAGGACGAGCTGCACCGCCAGCACCATCGCCGCCAGCGCGACGGTGTTCACGAAGTAGCGCGCGAACGGCGCCGCGGCCCAGGCGTTGGCGAAATTCTGGAGCGTGAGCGGCGCGTCGAGCGCGAAGCGGGTCGAGAACTCGGGCGGATGGAACGCCGTCCAGGCCGCGTAGGCGAGCGGCAGGATCCAGAGCACGGCGAGGAGCCAGGCGCCGGCCGTCTCCAGCCCCTCGGCGAACGCGGCGCCGCGTGCGGTGCGGGTCATCGGTAGTGGATCCGCCGCTCGAGCAGGCCGAACTGCGCGATGGCGATGCCGCCGAGCACGACGAGCAGCACCATCGTGAGCGCTGCGGCGTAGGCGGTGTCCCAGAACTTGAAGCCGACCTCGTAGAGGTAGAAGAGCACGAGCGAGGTGGCGTTGTCGGGCCCGCCGCGGGTCATGACGAAGATGTGGTCGACCAGCCGGAACGAGTTGATCACCGCGTTCACCAGCACGAACAGCGTCGTCGGCATGAGCAGCGGGAAGACGATGCGGCGGAAGTAGGTCCAGCGGCTCGCCCCCTCGATCGCCGCGGCTTCGGCGTAGACCGGCGGGATCTGCTGCAGCGCCGCGAGGTAGAAGATCATGAAGAAGCCCGCCTCCTTCCAGACCGCGACGGCGATCACGCACGCGAGCGCGGTGGACGGGCTGCCGAGCCAGTTGTGGCTCGGCGCGCCGAAGAGCCCCGTGACCTGCTCGAGCAGCCCGTATTGCGGCGTGAAGAAGAAGAGCCAGATGTTCGCCACCGCGATCATCGGCAGCACGGTGGGCGTGAAGTAGGCCATGCGCAGGAACGCGCGGCCGCGCAGCCCCCGGTTCACCGCGAGCGCCATCGCGAGCGCGAGCGCGATGGAGAGCGGTATCGTGCCCAACGCGTACCAGACGTTGTTCCAGGCCGACTGCCAGAACACCGGGTCCTCGACCAGGGTGCGGTAGTTGTCGAGGCCGACGAACGCCGCCGGCCGGTTCGGCTTCGGGCTCGAGCGGAAGCTCTGCACGAGCGTCGCCACCGCCGGGAAGTGCGTGAAGGCGGCGAGCAGCGCCGCGGCCGGCAGCAGGAGCAGCCAGCCGTGGATGCCCGCCGAGAAGCGGGTGGTCATCGCGCGTCGCCCGCCGGCGCGCGGCGCGGCGCGCCCGGCGCGGGCGAGGACGCCGCTGCGGGCGTCACCGGCGGAACGGCCGCAGGATCCGCTCGGCTTCCCGCTGCGCGTCGCGCAGCGCGTCGGCCGGCGCCTTCGCCCCGGTGAGCGCCGCCTGCAGGCCGTCGTTCAGCGCCTTGGTGACGCGCTGGTTCTCGTGCGTCGAGAGCTCGGCGACCGCGTACTGGAGCTGGTCGCGCGCGACCGCCGCCGCGGGGAACCCCTCGACGTGTTTTTTCATCACCGGCGTCTCCCAGGCCGCCGGCGTGACCGCCACGTAGCCGGTGTCGATGCCCCACTGCGCCGCGCGCTGCGGCGCCGTGATCCAGCGGATGAACTTGAGCGCCGCCTGCTGCTGCTCCGGCGTGCTCTTCTTGAAGATGTAGAAGTTGCCGCCGCCGGTCGGGCTGCCGCGCCGCTTGTTCGCCGGGAGCATGGCGACGCCGAAGTCGAACTTGGCGTTGTTGCGGACGTTGGTGAGGTTGCCCGTCGTCGTCCACATCATCGCGGTCTTGCGCTCGAAGAAGTCGCGCGGCGTCGTGCCCCACTCGATCACGCCCGGGGCCATGACGCGGTGCTTGCGCGAGAGGTCGACCCAGAACTGCAGCGCCTCGACGACCTCGGGCTTGTCGAAATAGGTCTCGGTGCCCGCCGGGTTCATGAGCTCGACGCCGTTCTGCGTGGTGAAGCCCTGGAAGAGCCAGTAGGGGAAGCCCGACGACGGCACCTGCACGCCCCACTGGGTGACGTTGCCGGCGGCGTCGCGCTTGGTGAGCTTCTGCGCGTACTCGACCATCTCCGCCCAGGTCGCCGGAGGCCGGTTCGGATCGAGCCCCGCCTCCTTGAACGCTTCCTTGTTCCAGTAGAGCACGATGGTGGAGCGCTGGAAGGGCACGCCCCAGACCTTGCCGCCGGTCTGGCTGTTGTACATGAAGGCCGGGTAGAAGCCCTTGAGCCAGGCCTGGTCCTCGGCCGAGTTGGCGAGGTCGCTCACGGCGATCACCGCGTCCTCGTCGATGAGCGTGAACATGTCGGTGGAGAGGAGCACCGAGGTGACCGGCGGGCTGCCGCTCTTGTGCGCCGTGAGCGCCTTGACGATGGTCTCCTGGTAGGTGCCGGCGTAGATCGGCGTCACCTTGATCCCCGGGTTCTCCTTCTGGAAGTCGGCGGCGAGCCCGTCGATGATCTTGGTGATCGGGCCACCCACGGCCACCGGGTAATAGAACGAGATCTCGGCGGTCTGCGCCTGCGCCGCGCCCGCGGCGAGCGCGGCGGCCACGGCGAGCGCTCTCACGATCCTTCGCATGGTCACTGCTCCTCTCTGGTGGGGTTGCTGCCGGTCAGGGTGCGAGCGGCGCGGGCGCGATGTCGTCGCGCCTGCGCCGCGTCGCCGCGTCGAAGAAAGCGAGGTCGCCGGGCTCCCAGGCGATGCGGACCCGTTCGCCGGGCACGGCCGCCACCCGGCCGGGCTGGCGCACGACGAGGCGCGCCTCGCCGGCGACGCAGCCGAGCATGGTGTCGGCGCCGAGATACTCGCACTCGTCCACCACGGCGTCCACGCCCCGCCCGCCGTCGAGCCGCGCGGCCTCGGGGCGCAGGCCGCCGAGGAGCCCGGGCGCGCGCGCCGCAGTGAGCACCGGCCCGCGCGTCCCGGCGACGACGAGGCCGCGCTCGGTCTCCGCGAGCGGGAACACGTTCATCGGCGGCGTGCCGATGAAGCCCGCCGCGAACGCCGTCGCCGGCCGCGCGTACAGCTCCGCGGGCGTGGCGTCCTGCTCGATGCGCCCGTCGCGGAGCAGGATCACGCGGTCCGCCATGCTCATCGCCTCGACCTGGTCGTGGGTGACGTAGAGCATGGTCATGCCGAGCTTCTGCTGCAGGGCGCGGATCTCGCGGCGCATGTCGTGCCGCAGCTTGGCGTCGAGGTTCGAGAGCGGCTCGTCCATGAGGCAGACCGGCGTCTCGGCGATGATCGCGCGGCCGAGCGCGACGCGCTGCTGCTGGCCCCCGGAGAGCTGCGAGGGCTTGCGCGCGAGGAGCGCGCCGAGGCCGAGGAGCTCCGCCACCCGCGCGAGGCGCCGCTCGCGCTCGGCGCGCGGGACGCGCCGCACCTTGAGGCCGAAGACGATGTTCTCCGCGACCGAGAGGTGCGGGAAGAGCGCGTAGGACTGGAAGACCATCGAGACGTTGCGCCGCGAGGGCGGGGCCCCGGTGACGTCGACGCCGCCGATCAGGATCCGGCCCGCGGACACGGTTTCCAGGCCCGCGACCAGCCGCAGCGTCGTCGACTTGCCGCAGCCGGAGGGCCCGAGCAGCACCGCGAGCGCGCCCTCCTCGACCGCGAACGTGACCGCGTCGACCGCGCGCGTCGCGCCCCAGTCCTTGGTCACGCCTTGCAGTGCGATCGCCGTCACGGGCTCTTGTTGCTTTCATCGCGCCGGCACTGTGCCGTGCGCGCGTTGCAGGGACGTTGCAGCCGCGGGAGGATGGCGCGGGACCGCCCGCGCGTCAACCGCCGGCGGGCGCCGGCCAATCGCCGTGCAGCACCTTGTCGGCCCAGAAGAGGCCGATCATGGTCTTCGAGTCGGTGATCCGCCCGTCGCGGATCCACTCGAGCCCGGTGGCCACCGGGAGCCGGAAGACCTCCATCGGCTCGTGGGCGTCCGGCGCCACCCCCCGGTGCGCGAGGTCGCGCGCGAGGTAGATCTCGATCCGCTCGTTGCAGTAGGCCGCGACCGGGTGGATCGTGCCGAGGTGCGCCCAGGACGCGGCGGTCCAGCCGGTCTCCTCGAGGAGCTCGCGCTGCGCCGTCGCGAGCGGGTCCTCGCCCGGGTCGATCTTTCCGGCAGGGAGCTCGTAGAGCTCGCGGCGCAGCGGATAGCGGTGCTGCCGCTCCATCAGGACCTCACCGTCCGGGAAGAGCGGGATCACGACCGCGGCGCCCGGGTGGTCGATGTACTCGCGAACGGCCTCGACGCCGGTCGCGAGCCGCACGCGGTCGCGGCGCACGTGGAGCAGCGTGCCGCGATAGACCCACTCGCCGGCG
>JAOAEA010000062.1 GCA_026417035.1 Burkholderiales bacterium | reverse complement strand
GGCCATCGAGACGGCCTACAGCCGCTACGAGGTGGCGGCGACGCAGATCGCGCAGTTCGAGGGCGGGCTGCTCAAACAGGCGGAGAGCGCGCTCGCGGTCGCCGAGGCCGCGTTCCGCTTCGGCGAGCGCGGCTTCATCGACGTCCTCGACGCGCAGCGCGTGCTGCGCCAGGTGCGCGCGGAGTTCCTCGCGGCGCGCTACGAGCAACAGTCCGCCCTGATCGAAATCGAGCGGCTGCGCGCCGCGGACCTCGAGACGAGGAAGCCATGACACCCCGAAACGCGATACCGCTCCTTCTCGCCGCCGCGCTCCTCGCCGGCTGCGGCGACAAGCCGGCGCCTGCCGAAGGCGGCACGCCGCGCGATCCGCTCGCGGTGACCGCGACGCCCGAGCTCATGGCGATGCTCAGGCTCGGCGCCGCGCGCGAGGCCGACGTGCGCGAGCGGCTGCGGGTGCAGGGGCGCATCGAGGTGGACGAGCAGCGCGTGACGCGCATCGGCTCGAGCGTGACCGGCCGCATCATCGAGCTCGACGCCATCGTCGGCCAGGAGGTGAAGCGGGGGCAGGAGCTCGCGCGGCTCTCGTCCACCGAGCTCTCGGCGACCCAGCTCGAGTTCCTCAAGGCCTACTCGCAGAAGCTCCTGGCCGAGCGCGCCGCGGCGCGCGCGCAGCAGCTCTTCGACGCCGACGTGATCGGGCTCGCCGAGCTGCAGCGCCGGCAGGCGGAGCTGGTGCAGGCGGAAGCCGAGGTGAGCGCCGCGCGCGACCAGCTGAAAGTGCTCGGCATGTCGGAAGGCGCGATCCTCAAGCTCGCCGGCACGCGCCAGGTGACGTCGGTCTCGACCGTGACCGCGAGCCTCTCGGGCACCGTGATCGAGCGGAAAGGCACGCTCGGGCAGGTGGTGCAGCCCGCCGACACCATCTACGTCGTGGCCGACCTCTCGAACGTGTGGCTGGTCGCCGACGTGCCGGAGCAGCAGGTGGCGTCGCTGCGCCCCGGCGAGGCGGTCGAGGCCGAGGTGGCGGCGCTGCCCGGACGGCGCATCTCGGGTTACCTCACTTTCGTCGCCGCGACCGTCAATCCGGAGACGCGCACGATCCGCGTGCGCATGGACCTCCCGAACCCCGGCCGCGAGTTCAAGCCGGCGATGTTCGCCACCGTGTTCATCAAGGGTCCGGTGCAGCGGCGCCTGGTGGTCCCGAGCGAAGCGGTGGTGCGCGCGGACAACAGGGACCACGTGTTCGTGAAGACCGGTCCCGACCGGTTCCGCCTGCGCGAGGTGACGCTCGGCCCGGAGATCGACGGCAACCGGGTGCTCGTCTCCGGGCTGGCCGTCGGCGAGGAGATCGTGACGGCCGGCGCTTTCCACCTCAACAACGAGCGCAACCGCGCCGCGCTCGGAAGCTGAGTCGATGATCGAAGCCGTCGTCCGCGCGAGCCTGCGGCAGCGCCTCGTCGTCACCGTGCTCGCGATCGCGGGTCTCGCGATCGGGGTCAACGCGGCGCGCACGCTGTCGGTGGACGCCTTCCCCGACGTCACCAACGTGCAGGTGCAGATCGCCACCGAGGCGCCGGGACGCTCGCCCGAGGAAGTGGAGCGCTTCATCACCGTGCCGCTCGAGATCGCGGTGACCGGGCTCCCCGGGCTCGTGGAGATGCGCTCGCTCAACAAGCCCTCGCTCTCGCTCCTCACGCTCGTCTTCACCGACAAGACCGACGTCTATTTCGCGCGGCAGCTCGTCATGGAGCGCCTGCTCGAGGTCGCGCCGCGCCTGCCCGAAGGCGTGGTGCCCGTGCTCGGCCCGGTTTCGACGGCGCTCGGCGAGGTCTACCAGTACACGCTCGAGCGCCCCGACGACGGCCGCCGCGCGCTCACCAAGGAGGAGCTCATCGAGCGGCGCATCGTCCAGGACTGGGTGGTGCGGCCGCTCCTGCGCTCGATCCCGGGCGTCGCCGAGATCAACTCCACCGGTGGCTACGTCAAGCAGTACCAGGTGCTGGTGGATCCCGACCGGCTGCGCTACTTCGGGGTGACGATCAAGGACGTGTACGCGGCGCTCGCGCGCAACAACGCGAACACGGGCGGCGGCGTCCTGCGGCGCGGGCCCGAGCAGTACCTGGTGCGCGGCGTCGGCCTGATCCGCGACCTCGACGACATCCGCGCCATCGTCCTCAAGGAGGTGGGCGGCACGCCCGTCTACGTCCGCGACGTGGCGACGGTGCAGTTCGGCGAGGAAGTGCGCTTCGGCGCCATGGTGAAGGACGGCTACACCGAGGCGGTCGGCGGCGTCGTGATGATGCTGCGCGCGGGCAATGCCAAGGAGATCGTCGGCCGGGTGAAGGCGCGCGTCGCCGAGATCAACGAGAAGGGCATGCTCCCGGGGGGCCTGCGGATCGTGCCCTACTACGACCGCACCGAGCTCGTCGACGCGGCGCTGTGGACGGTCACCAAGGTGCTGCTCGAGGGCGTGCTGTTCGTCGTGATCGTGCTGTTCCTCTTCCTCGGCGACGTGCGCTCGAGCCTGATCGTCGTGGCCACGCTGGTGCTGACGCCGCTGCTCACCTTCGTCGCCATGAACCGGCTCGGGCTCTCGGCCAACCTGATGTCCTTGGGCGGCCTCGCGATCGCCATCGGCCTGATGGTGGACGGCTCGGTGGTGGTCGTGGAGAACGCCTTCGCCGAGCTCGGCCGGCGCAAGGGCGAGTCGCGGGTGCGGGTGATCTTCGACGCGGTGCGCGACGTCGCGACGCCGGTGATCTTCGGCGTGGGCATCATCATCCTCGTCTTCCTGCCGCTGATGACGCTGCAGGGGATGGAGGGCAAGATGTTCGCGCCGCTCGCCTACACCATCGCGATCGCGCTGGCCATCTCGCTGGTGCTCTCGCTCACGCTCACGCCGGCGCTTGCCACCTACCTGCTGGCGGGCGGCGCCGAGCACGACACGCGCGCGATCGCGGCGATGAAGGGGCCCTACCTGCGCCTGCTCGGTGCCGCGCTCGCCCACCCGCGGCGCGCGGTCGCTGCGGCGGTCGCCCTCTTCGCCGGCTCGCTCGCGCTCTTCCCCTTCCTCGGCACGGCGTTCATCCCGGAGATGAAGGAGGGCGCGATCTCGCCGGCGATCGACCGCGCGCCGAACATCTCCATCGAGGAATCGATTGCGATGGAGCAGGAGGCGATGCGGCGCGCGCTCGAGGTGCCGGGCGTGAAGATGGCAGTCTCGCGCCTCGGACGCGGCGAGAGCGCGGCGGATCCCGCCGGCCCGAACGAGGCCGACCCGATCGTGAGCCTGAAGCCGCGCAGCGAGTGGCCGAAGGGCTGGACGCAGGACGACATCGCCGCCGCGATCTACGAGAAGCTGAAAACGCTGCCGGGGGTGCAGCTCGTGATGGCGCAGCCGATCTCCGACCGGGTGGACGAGATGGTGACCGGCGTGCGCTCCGACGTCGCCGTCAAGATCTTCGGCGACGATCTCGAAGTCCTGCGCGACAAGGCCAACGAGATCGCGCGGGTCGCCGGCACGGTGCGCGGGGTGCGCGACATGCGTGTCGAGCGCACGGCCGGGCAGCAGTACCTCACGATCACCATCGACCGGCAGGCGATCGCGCGCCAGGGCCTCAACGTCGCCGACGTGAACGACGTGATCGAGATGGCGCTCGGCGGCAAGGTCGCGACCGAGGTGTTCGAGGGCGAGCGCCGCTTCCAGGCGGCGGTGCGCCTGCCCGAGGCGCTGCGCGACAGCCCTGAGGAGATCGCCCAGGTGCTGCTCACGGCGCCGAACGGCGCGCAGGTGCCGCTCGGCACCGTCGCGAGGATCGAGCTGCTCGAGGGCCCCGCCCAGGTGAGCCGCGAGAGCGGCAAGCGGCGCATCGTCGTCGGCATCAACGTGAAGGACCGCGACCTCGGCGGCTTCGTCGCCGAGCTGAAAGAGCGCGTCGGCGCGGCGGTCGCGCTGCCCGAGGGCTACTACATCGAGTGGGGCGGCCAGTTCCAGAACCTCGAGCGCGCGCTCGGCCACCTCATGATCATCGTCCCGGTCACGGTGGGCGCGATCTTCTTCCTGCTCTTCCTGCTCTTCAACTCGGCGCGCTTCGCCACGCTCATCATCACGGTGCTGCCGTTCGCGTCGATCGGCGGCGTCTTCGGGCTCTTCGTGAGCGGCGAATACCTCTCGGTCCCGGCCTCGGTCGGGTTCATCGCGCTCTGGGGCATCGCGGTGCTGAACGGCGTGGTGCTCGTGTCCTACATCCGCAAGCTGCGCGAGGACGGCCTGGCGCTCGACACGGCGGTCGTGGAAGGCGCGAAGTCGCGCTTCCGCCCGGTGATGATGACCGCCACGGTGGCGATGCTCGGTCTGATCCCGTTCCTGTTCGCGACCGGGCCGGGATCGGAGGTGCAGCGGCCGCTCGCGGTGGTGGTGATCGGCGGGCTGGTGACCTCGACGCTGCTCACGCTGGTGCTGGTGCCGGTGCTCTACCGGTGGTTCGAGGAGAAGAGGGTGCAGGCATGAAGGAGATCAACGCCGTCGTGCAGCCGGGGCGGCTTGCGCGCGTGCGCGATGCGCTGCGCGGCCTGCCGGACTTCCCCGGCATGACCGTGGAGCGCGTCGAGGGCTGCAGCCCGGCCCGCGCGGGCGACCCGGGCGCCGGGATCAAGGGCGAGCTCACCGACTACTCGCCCGGCGTGCGGATCACGCTGCTCGCGCCCGACGCGCTCGTGCCGGAGATCGTGCGGCGCATCCACGCCGCGGCGCACACCGGGCAGAAGGGCGACGGGATCCTGTGGGTGCGGCCGGTCGAGGCGGTCATCACGCTGCGCGAGCCGCCGGCCGCGGGCTGAACCCGCTCATCGGCGGTCGCGAGAACGGGCGTACGGCCCCCGTCCCGGCCCTCCCCTTGCGAGGGGGAGGGAGGGCTCACGCGAGCGACCCGGCCCCCCGCCCGCGGCGAAGGAACCCGCGCGCGCGCAAGCCTTCTGTCCTCTGTCCTCTGCCCTCTGTCATCTGATCAGGACCTCGGCCTCGATCTCGACGGGGATGTCGAACGGCAGCTCGGCCATGCCGACGGCGGAGCGCGCGTGCTGCCCGCGCTCCGGGCCGAAGAGATCGAGGATGAGGTCGGAGAAGCCGTTGATCACGGCCGGCTGACGGTTGAAGCCGGGCGCGGAGCTCACCATCCCGAAGACCCGCCCCCACGCCGCGATCCGTTCCAGGTCGCCGAGCTCGCGCTCGAGGCTCGCGAGGATCGCGAGCGCGACGAGCCGAGCCGACGCGTAGCCCTGCTCGACGCTCACCTCGCGGCCGACCTTGCCGAAAGGCCCGGCGAGCGAGCCATCGGGCTTCACCGGCCCATGGCCCGAGACGAATGCCCGGTCGCCGACCACCCGCACCCACGCGAAGGGCAGCACGACGCCCGGGGGCGGCCGCGTCGGGGCGGGCAGCGCGAGCCCGCGCTCGGCGAGGCGGGCGCGGATGGTCATCGCGGAGCGCGCGCGGGGCGCCTCAGCGCTTGGGCGGCGCCGCCTTGACCGGCTTGTTGTCCTTGCGCGAGCGCGACTTGCCGTAAGACCCCTTGTAGATCTTGCCGCGCCGCGTGCGCTTGTCGCCCTTCCCCATCGCTGCCTCTCCTCATTGGTCGGAACCGGCCGACATTCTACGAACTCGCGGCGCCGCTGCCAAAGCCCGTATCGACGCCACACCCCGACTGCCGGATCCTCGATCCCGAATCCCGATCCCCGCTCACCGCCGCCACTGATCCACCCACTCGAGCGACACCCAAGCGCCGGCGAAGCCGGGCGGCAGCACGAGCTCGAAGCCCGATTGGCTCCGCGCGAGCGCGCCGTCGAACGACGTGCCCTCGGCGCGGCACGCGTGCTCGGTCCTGCCCCCCTCGAAGCGATGCAGGTCGCACGTGATCGAGCGGGCGGTCGACGCGACCCGCACGTGCTCGAGGTGGCGGAAGCCCGGAAACCGGAACGCGACCTCCGGCGGGAACCCCTCCTCCGGCGCGCGGATCTCGGCGCGGCCGATGCCGGCGCGAACGTCGAAGGCCACGCGGTCGGTGCCACGCGCCGTCACGGCGACCGATCGCGCGGGGCGCGCGACGATCTCGAAGGGCTGCGCCGCGGACGCGTCGCAGCCGTGCGCGGCGGCGGCGAGCAGGAGGAGCGCCGCGGCGCCCGGGATCGGCCGCCTCATCGGTCGAGATGCATGTCCCGGTAGGAGGCCGGCTCTCCCAGCGGCTCGAGGTGGGCGAGGATCGACGCGCGCGGAACGGCGGCGCGGAGATCGGCTTCGATCCGCTCGACGACGTCGTGGCCGCGGCGCACGCTCCAGTCGCCGGGCACGAGCACGTGCACCGAGACGAAGGAACGCCCTGCCGCTTGGCGCGTGCGGAGCGCATGGAATTCGAGGCCCTGGTCTTCGTAGCGCGCGAGCACCGCGCGGATCGCCTCGCGGTCGGCGGCGGGCAACGCCCGGTCGAGCAGCCCGAGGGCGGAGCGCCGCATCAGCGCGAACCCGGAAACCACGATGTTCGCGGCGACCGCGAGCGCGATGACCGGGTCGAGCCGCTGCCATCCCGTGAGCCCGACGGCGACGATGCCCGCGATCACGCCCGCGGAAGTCCAGACGTCGGTCATCAGGTGCTTCGCGTCGGCCTCGAGCGCGATGGAGTGGTAGCGCCGCCCCGCGCGGAAGAGCACCTGCGCGACGGCGAGGTTCACCACCGAGGCCGCGACGGTCACGGCGACACCGGCGCCGATGCGCTCGAGCGGCCGCGGCGCGATGAGGCGGTCGACCGCCGTGACCGCGATCGCGAGCGCCGCGACCAGGATGAGCGTGCCCTCGAAGGCGCTCGCGAAATACTCCGCCTTGGAGTAGCCGTAGGCGTGCTCCTCGTCGGGCGGCCGCGCGGCGAGCTTCAGCATCCAGAGCGCGACGGCCGCGGCCGCGAGGTTCACGACCGACTCCATCGCGTCGGAGAGCAGGCCCACCGAGCCCGTCAGCGCCCACGCGGCGGCCTTGAGCGAGATGGTGACCACCGCCGCCGCGATCGACAGCCAGGCGTAGCGTAGGAGCGGACGGTCGTCCGCGTTCGCCGCCGGGGCGGGCGCGGCGGGGTCAGTCGCGCCCGAGCGCATCGAGCACCTCGGCGACGAAGGCCGTCTGGTCCCAGGCGCCGCGCGCGAGCGCGAGGCCGAGACGCACGACCACGACGCCGCGCGACGGCACGACGGTCACGTATTGCCCGCCGTGTCCGGCCGCGTGGAACGCGTCGGCGGGCAGCCTAGCGGCGGGCGAAGCGCCCTCGAGCGCGAGCCACCAGTGCGCGCCGTACTGGCCTTTCGGGGCCGCGGGCGCCGGCGTCGCGCTGTAGCGGACCCAGCCCTCGGGGAGCAGGCGCTCGCCTTCCCACACGCCGTCCTGCGCGTAGAGGATCCCGAGCCGCGCCCAGTCCCGCGCCGTGGCGAAGAGGAACGACGAGCCGACGAAGGTCCCCGACGCGTCGGGCTCGAACACGGCGCTCGCCATCCCGATGCGGTCGAAGAGGGCCCGGCGCGGGAACGCGAGGTACTGGTCGTGCAGCGGGAACACGCCGCGCATCGCGCGCGCGACGATGTTCGAGGTGCCGCTCGAATAGGACCAGCGCGTGCCGGGCGCCGCCTCGAGCGGCTTCGCCGCCGCGGCCGCACCGGTGTCGCGCGAGGCGAAGAGCATGCGGTTCACGTCGGAGAACGGGCTGAAATAGCTCTCCTCGAACCCGAGCCCGCTCGACATGCGCAGGAAATCCCCGAGCGCGATCGCGTCGCGCGCGTCGCCCGCCCACCCGGGCGCGCCGAGCGGCCGCGCGGGGTCGAGCTTCCCCTCGCGGACGAGGATGCCGACCAGGGTCGCGGTGACACTCTTCGCCATCGACCAGCCCGGCAGCCGCATGTCGGCGGGGAACCCCGGCGCGTAGCGCTCGGCGACGACGCGACCGTCCTGCACCACCACCACCGCGCGCGTGCGCCGCGCCCGCTCGGCGTCGGGCTCGTCGAACGCGCCGGCGACCACCCGCGCGAGGCGCGCGCCGCGCTCGCCATCGATCGCGCGCGTCGCGAGCGGCGCGGCGGGACGGGGCGCGCCGGCCGCGCCGGCGTGCCCGACGAGATCGCCGGGATCGCCGCCGGCGGCGAGGGTGCAGCCCAGGCTCTCGCGGAAGACCGCCACGCTCTGCGCGACGAGCGGCACGGACGCGCGGACTGTGCCGCGGCGCGCATCGACCTCCGCGCGCACGAGGTCGAGGAAGGGCGACGCGTAGGCCGCCATGTCCTCGCGCTCGACTGCCTCCGCGCTGCGGCCCGAGACGAAGACGCCGGAGCAGACGGCCTTCGCCTTGACGCCGGCGGCGACGGTGAGACCCAGGTGCAGCGCGTACCAGGCGCCCGCCAGGGCGACGGCGACGCCGAACAGGACGAGCAACTGGGTGCGCGAGCGCATGGCGAGCGGGGCCGCTCCGGCCTCAGCCGTCCTTCGTGAACTTGTTCGGGAGCAGCGCCGCGATCGGCACGGCCTCGACACCGCCGGCCACCGGGACCAGCACGCGCGCCGCCGGGGCGATGTCGGAGACGTTCTCGCGGCAGAGGCCGCAGGGCGAAACCACCTCGCCGCGGTCGTTCACCGCGACGACGAGCTCGATGTCCGTGTCGCCCGCGGCCGCGGCCATGCCGAGCGCGATGGCCTCGGCGCACACCGAAGCGCGCCCGACCGTCGCGCCGAGGTTCACCGCGCTGAACACGCGGCCCGAGCGCGTGCGCACCGCCGCGCCGACGTAGTGCAGCCCGGGGCGCCGACGGCTCGCGAGGATCGCCCGCGCGGACGCGATGAGGTTGTCGATGCCGGTGTCGTGCATGGCGCTCGCCGCGATTATCGCCCACGCGCGGCGGGCGCGCCTGCCCCTTCGGCTATAATCCAAAACTTTTCAAGCACCTGCATCCATGTCGGCGGAGATCCGCGCCCACCTCGCCGAGCTCTTCACCACCGCGCTCGCCCGCGTCGCGCCGCAGCAGAGCGCGGCGGTCGTCGAATTCGAGCGACCCAAGCAGGCCGCCCACGGCGATTACTCCACCAGCGTCGCGCTGCAGCTCGCGAAGCCGCTCGCCAAGCCGCCGCGCGCGATCGCGCAGTCCCTCGTCGACGCGCTGCCGCCGTCGGCGTGGCTCGAGGCCGCGGAGATCGCGGGCCCCGGTTTCATCAACCTGCGCCTGAAGCCGGCGGCGAAGCAGGCGACGGTGCGCGCGATCCTCGCGGCGGGAAGGACGTATGGCCGCGCCGCGCGTCCGGCGCGCCAGCGCGTGATCGTCGAGTTCGTGTCGGCGAACCCCACCGGGCCGCTGCACGTCGGGCACGGCCGGCAGGCGGCGCTCGGCGACGCGATCGCGGCGCTGCTCGAGGCGCAGGGGCACACCGTGCACCGCGAGTTCTATTACAACGACGCGGGCGCACAGATCGAGAACCTGGCGAAGTCGGTGCAGGCGCGCGCCTACGAGCTCCTCGGCGTGGCGGTGCCCTTCCCCGAGGACGGTTACCACGGCGACTACATCCGCGAGATCGCGCAGGGCTACCTCGCGGCACACGGCGTCGCCGCCGACGACCCGCACGCGCTCGAGAAGGCGAAGGCGCGGCTCGACGACCTCGACGCCGTGCGCCGCTTCGCCGTCGCGGCGTTGCGCGCCGAGCAGGACCGCGACCTCAAGGCCTTCGGCGTCGCGTTCGACCAGTATTACCTCGAGAGCTCGCTCTACGCGGACGGCCGGGTGGCGAAAGTGGTCGCGGCGCTCGTCGCCGCCGGCAAGACCTACGAGAAGGACGGCGCGCTCTGGCTCATCACCACCGACTTCGGCGACGACAAGGACCGGGTGATGCGCAAGTCCGATGGCACCTACACCTACTTCGTGCCGGACGTCGCCTACCACGTCACGAAATGGGAACGCGGCTTCGGCAAGGCGATCAACGTGCAGGGCTCGGACCACCACGGCACCGTCGCGCGGGTGCGCGCCGGGCTGCAGGCGCTCGGCATCGGCATCCCCGAGGGCTATCCCGACTACGTGCTGCACAAGATGGTGACGGTGATGAAGGGCGGCGCCGAGATGAAGATCTCCAAGCGCGCCGGCAGCTACGTCACCGTCCGCGACCTCATCGACGAGGTGGGCCGCGACGCGGTGCGCTTCTTCCTCGTCTCGCGCAAGGCCGAGGCCGAGTTCGTGTTCGACATCGACCTCGCGCGCTCGCAGTCCGAGGAGAACCCCGTCTACTACGTGCAGTACGCGCACGCGCGCATCTCGTCGGTGCTCGACCAGTGGCGCGCCGCGCACCCCGGGGAGCTCGGCGGCGACGCGGCGCGGCTCGCGGAAGCGGACCTCGCGCCGCTCACCGGCGCGCGCGAGCTCGCTCTGACGGCGCGCCTCGGCGAGTATCCGGACCTCGTCGCCCAGGCCGCGCGGGAGCTCGCGCCGCACCTCGTCGCGTTCTACCTGCGCGAGCTCGCGGGCGAGTTCCACAGCTACTATAATGCCGAGCGCTTCCTCGTCCCCGAGCTTCCGCTTCGCCTCGCGCGCCTCGCGCTCGCCGCCGCGGTGCGCCAGGTGCTCGCGAACGGGCTCGCGCTCCTCGGCGTGAGCGCGCCCGAGAAGATGTGAAGCGTCCCGGCAAATCCCGAGCCCTCCCCCTGCGATGAAAGACTTCAAGCCCCGGCCGAAAGCCAAGCGCGGCGGCAGCACGCTCGTCGGCATCTTCATCGGGCTGCTGCTCGGCCTGGGCATCGCCATCGCCGTGGCGGTCTACATCACCAGGGCGCCGGTGCCGTTCGTGCAGAAGCAGAAGCCGGTCGAGCGCCCCGCGGGCACGCCGCCCTCCGGGGCGGAGCTCCCCAAGCCGAAGGCTGAGGAGAAGCCGGTGGTCGCGGACAAGGACAAGCCGCGGTTCGACTTCTACAAGATCCTCCCGGGGCAGGAGGAGCCGGTCACGGAGAAACAGGTGCGCGATGCGGCGAAAGAGGCCGGCAAGCCAGGCGCGCCGAAGGAAACCTACGTCATCCAGGCCGGCGCGTTCCAGAATCCCGCCGATGCCGACAACCTGAAGGCAAAGCTCGCGTTGATGGGTCTGGAGGCCGCGATCGAGCCGGCCACGCTGCCCGACCGCGGCACCTGGTACCGCGTCCGCCTGGGGCCCTACAGCCGGCTCGACGAGATCAACCGGGTGCGCCAGCAGCTCGCGCAGGGCGGCGTGGACGCGACGCTCGTGAAGCTGAAGGACACGAAGGCCAACTGACGCCGGAGGAAGTGCCGATGATGAAGCGCCTCGTCGCCGTTCTCGCCGCCGTGGCGGCGTTCGCCTCGCCCGCGGCCGCGCAGACCCCGCAGGCGGGGATCGATTACACCGTCCTCAAGGAAGCGCAGCCGACCGACTCGCCCGGCAAGGTCGAGGTCACCGAGTTCTTCTGGTTCGGCTGCCCGCACTGCTACTCGCTCGAGCCCGCGCTCGAGCGCTGGGTGAAGAAGCAGCCGAAGGACGTCGAGTTCAAGCGCGTGCCGGCCTACTTCAACCGGCAATGGGAGGTGGGCGCGCGCGTGTATTACGCCCTCGAGGCGACCGGCGACCTCGACCGCCTCTTCAAGCCGCTCTTCGACGCCATCCACCGGGAGGGCCTGCGCTCCGGCGACGAGAAAGCCATCGCCGAGTGGCTCGCGAAACAGGGCGTGGACATGCAGAAGTACAACGCCGCGCTCAAGTCCTTCGGCGTGGACGCCAAGGTCCGCCGCGCCGGCCAGCTCACGCAGGCCTACAAGCTCGACGGCGTGCCGGCGGTCGCGGTGCAGGGCAAGTACGTCGTCAGCGCCTCGCAGGCGGGCGGCGTCGACCGCATGTTCGACATCCTCGACCTGCTCGTCGCCCAGTCGCGGAAGGATCTGGGCAAGAAGTGATCTCTGGCGGCGCGCAGCGCCGCGCGGGCGACGCACGGGGCGATCGATTCACCGCCCGTGAATCCGAGGGCGAGGGACGCGCCTCGCCCCCGCGGGCGCAGCGGCACTTCTTCCGCATCACTGCACGCGCGTCAGCGCGTCGCCGGCGGCAAAGGCGCTAGGGGGAGCTTCGCCTGCCGCCATGCGGCGATGCCGCCGCGATACCAATAGACCTGCCGGTGGCCCGCGGCGAGCGCGCGCAGCGACGCGTTGTACGAGAGCCAGCACTCCGCCGACAGGCAGAAGAACACCAGCGGCCGCTCGGGATCGCCGGCGGTCAGCTTGGCGAGCCGGGCCGCGAAGGGCGCCTGCATCGCATCGCCCACGGCCGTGCCGTGGCCGGCCTCCGGCATCCACACGGCGCCCGGCACGGTGAGGGGATGCTCGCCGGCGAGGACGTCGACGAGCACCGGCCGCGCGCCGCCCTCGACGAGCCGTTTCAGGTCGGCGGTGAGGATGGTCTTCGCACCCGGAGCTTCCATCGGCGTCGGCCCGTGGTAGGGCGGCTGCTTCAGCTCGGCCTGCGGCGGCACGCGGAAGTCGCGATCCTCCCCGGCGAACGTCTCGGCGCCGCGCGCCGGCGCGGCCACCGCGAACGCGCCCGCAGCGATCAGCGCCAGGCGAAAGACGACAGAAGACAGAGGAGCGATCACGGTGCACCCGTTCTTGTCCCGGTCCCGGCAATGCGCGGTCGCAGGACGCCGGACGGACGATAACTCGGGAAGCGCTGTTCGTTCACCCCCGACCCCGCGAATTCCCGGCGGGCGTGCAGAAGGCGGGCCGTCAAGCCCCTCCCTCGCCTCGATCTTCCGCCCGTCCCCTGCGCGGGGGAGAGAGGCTCCCCCTCCCAATCCTCAACGCTCAATCCTCGATCCTGAAACCGAATCCCGAATCCTGAATTCCGAATCCTGCTTATGATCCCGCCATGCCCCAGACCGTCTTCATTACCGGCGCGTCGAGCGGCATCGGCACGGCGTTCGCCGAGCACTACGCGCGGCGCGGCGCGACGCTCGGCCTCGTCGCCCGGCGCGCCGACGCCCTCGCCTCGCTCGCGGCGCGCCTCGGCACGCCGGCCGCGACGTTCCCGCTCGACGTCGCGGACACCGACGCGGTACGCAGCGCGGCCGAAGCGTTCATGGCGGCGCACGGCGTGCCCGACGTCGTCATCGCGAACGCCGGCATCTCGGTGGGCACCGAGGGCGGCGCGCCCGAGGATGTCGCCGTGCTCGAGCGCATCCTGCGTGTGAACGTCGTCGGGCTCGCCGCGACGCTCCAGCCCTTCGTCGCGCCGATGCGCGCGCGCGGCTCGGGGCGTCTCGTTGGCATCGGCAGCGTCTCGGGCGTGCGCGGCCTGCCCGGTGCCGGCGCGTATTGCGCCTCGAAAGCCGCGGCGATGACGCTGCTCGAGAGCCTGCGCCTGGACTGCCATGGCACCGGCGTGCGCGTGGTGACCCTCTCGCCCGGCTACATCGACACGCCGATGACAAGGGGCAACCCCTACCCGATGCCGTTCCTGATGGCGCCGGAGAAGTTCGCGGCCAAGGCCGCCGCCGCGATCGAGCGCGGCACGTCCTACACGGTGATCCCGTGGCAGATGGGCGTTGCGGCGCTGGCGCTGCGCGCGCTGCCGAACCGGCTCTACGACCGGCTCTTCGCGCGCGCGCCACGCAAGCCGCGCGGGCTGCCGCTCTAGCAGCGTGATGCGAAACGCAGGCGTGGCAGCGACGAGGTCCCTTCGGGAAAGCCTTCCACGAGCGAGGCGCGCGTTTCGCGTCACTGGCTTTGGGGATCCCAAAGGGGTTGTGGCCCCTTTTGCATCAACTTGCTAGGCTGGATCTTGAACGCAGAGGGCGCAGAGGACGCGGAGGGCCGCAGAGGGAACCCCGCAAGGGCGCAGGGCGCCGGCGCCTCGCGCCCGCGCGGCATGGGGCCCTCGCCGGACGGCCCACGCGAAGCCCTGCTCCGCGGCGCTCTGCGTCCTCCGTGCTGAAAGCGTGAACGGGCTCTGCGACGCCGCCGGCACCGTGCACGAGCGCGCCTCGGCGCCGGTGCGCATCGTCTCGCTGGTGCCCTCGATCACCGAGCTCCTCTTCGCGCTCGGGCTCGGCGAGAACGTCGTCGGCCGTACCGGCTTCTGCATCCATCCGCGCGAAACGGTGCGGCGCATCCCCAAGGTGGGGGGCACCAAGGACGTGAGGCTCGACCGGGTGCGCGCGCTCGCCCCGACGCACGTCATCGCCAACGTGGACGAGAACCGCAAGGAAACGGTCGATGCGCTCGCGGCTTTCGTGCCGCACGTCGTGGTGACGCACCCGCTTGACCCCGAGGACAACCTCACCCTCTACCGCCTCCTCGGCGGCATCTTCGGGCGGGAGGCGCAGGCCGAGGCGCTCGCCGCGCGCTTCGCGGCGGCGCTCGAGGAGACGCGGCGCGCCGCGGTCGCGTTCGCGCCCGAGCGCGTCCTCTACCTCATCTGGCGCGATCCCTGGATGACGGTCTCGCGCGACACCTACCTCTCGCGCACGCTGGCGCTCGTCAACTGGCTCACCGTCCCGGAGGTCGCCGCGGCACGCTACCCGGCGGTCGAGCTCTCGGCCGCGACGCTCGCCCGGGTGGACGCGGTGCTGCTCGCGAGCGAGCCCTACCGGTTCACGGCGCAGCATGCCGCCGAGCTCGCCTCGCTGCCCGCGTTCGCCGGGAAGCGCGTGGCCCGCGTCGACGGCGAAATGACCTCGTGGTACGGGAGCCGGGCGATCGCGGGGCTTGGCTACCTCACGGCGCTGCGGCAGCGTTGGCGATGAAACGCCAACGCAGAGGACGCTGAGAGCCGCGGCGAGGTTGGTTCGGGGCGGCGACGCGGGCCGGATTTCGACCGGCCGTGCTCGCGTGCACCGCTCGCACGGCAGCCCGCCCTCGGCACGCGAAGGTCTTCCGCTGCGGCCCCCTGCGCTCTCGGCGTCCCCCGCGCTGGGCGTTCCGGTGCGGCAGCCGTCAGCGCGCGCGCGCGGGCTTCGCCTTCTTCTTCGCGTCGAGGCGCACCGCGACGAACGAGCCGGGCGCGTCCTCGATCGGCTTCAACTTGCCATCGCCCGGCACGCGCGCCGGCACGCGGTCGTCGCCGTTCTGCGCGGCGATCCACTGCGTCCAGTCGGGCCACCACGAGCCCTCGTGGCGCGTCGCCCCGGCCTGCCATTCCTCGGGCGTGGGCGGGTTCGCTTCGTTGGTCCAATACCAGTACTTGTTCGCCGAGGGCGGGTTGACGATCCCGGCGATGTGGCCCGAGCCGCCGAGGACGAAGCGCACCGGCCCGCCGAGGGCGCGCGAGCCGAGATAGACCGACTTCCAGGGCGCGATGTGGTCCTCGACGGTCGAGATGAAGTAGGACGGGACCGTGACCTTCGCGAGGTCGATCGGCACGCCGCCGACCTCGATGCCGCCCGGCACCCGCAGCAGGTTCTTCATGTACATGTTGCGAAGATAGAAGCTGTGCATCTTCGCCGGCATGCGGGTGGAGTCCGAGTTCCAGTAGAGGAGATCGAAGGGGAACGGCTCCTTGCCCATGAGGTAGTTGTTCACCACGAACGACCAGATGAGGTCGTTCGAGCGCAGCATGTTGAAGGTCGTGCCCATCTCCGAGCCCTCGAGGTAGCCGCGCTCGTTCATGCGCTTCTCGAGGTTCGCGACCTGCTGCTCGTCGATGAATACGCCGAGCTCGCCCGGGATGGAGAAGTCGAGCAGCGCGACGAAGTAGGTGGCGCTCGCGATGCGGGCGTCGCCCTTCGCCGCCATGTAGGCGAGCGTCGTGCCGAGCAGCGTCCCGCCGAGGCAGTAGCCGATCGCGTTGACGTCGCGCTCGCCGGTCGCCTGCTCGATCGCGTCGAGCGCGGCGAGCGGGCCCTCGTACATGTAGTCGGCGAAGTCCTTGTGCGCGAGCTTCGCGTCCGGGTTCACCCAGGAGATCACGAAGACCGTGTGGCCCTGCTCGGTCGCGTAACGGATGAAGGAGTTCGACTGGCGGAGGTCGAGGATGTAGTACTTGTTGATCCAGGGCGGGACGATGAGGAGCGGCCGGCGGAATTGCGCCTCGGTGAGCGGCGCGTACTGGATGAGCTGCATCAGGTCGGTCTGGTAGACGACCTTGCCGGGCGTGGTGGCGACGTTCTCGCCGACCTTGAACGCCTCGTAGTTGGTCATCGACACCCGCAGCTCGCCGTCGCCCGCCTCGATGTCCTTCAGGAGGTTGTTCAGGCCCTTCACCAGGTTGGCGCCGCCGGTCTTCATCGTCTCGCGCAGCACCTGCGGGTTGGTGAGCGCGAAGTTCGACGGCGCGAGCGCGTCCACGTACTGGCGGGTGAAGAAGTTGACCTTCTTGCGGGTGTCCTCGGGCAGGCCCTGGACGCCGGATACGGTGTCGTGGATGTGGCGCGCGGCGATCAGGTAGCTCTGCTTGATGTAGTCGAAGAGGAAGTTGTTCTCCCACTCCGCGTCCTTGAAGCGGCTGTCCGACTGCGACGGCGCGGCGACCGGCTGGACCGGCTGGCCCAGCAGCCGCAGCCAGGAGTTCTGCCAGAGCGTCAGGTAGTCGCGCATCATGGCGATCTGCAGCTCGGCGAGCCGCGCCGGGTCCGCCAGCATCCGCTGCCAGAGCTCCATGAACGCCTTGGCGATGCCGAACTCGTCGGTGGCGAGCGACCGCTGGCTCTCCGCCTGTCGCTTCAGGTAGTCGCCGAACACCTTGCTCGCGCGCTCGGCCACTTCGGCGAACACCCGCGCGAGCTCCGCCGGGTCGGGGCGGTCGGCGCCGGCAACGGGGGTCGGTGCCTTTTCCTTCGACATCGGTCTCCTCCCTCGGCTCAGGTCCGGCCGTAGCGGACGATGCCGTCCGCGCCCCGGGCGCGCGCGAGCGTGCCCGCGCGGACCAGGTAGTTGAGATGCGCGAGCGTCTCGCCCATCGCGAAGAACGTCTGGTGGGTGTCGAGCTCGCGCCGGAACAGCGTGCCGATCACCTCCGCCGCCGCCTTCGGGGTCGCGCAGGCCTCCTCGAGCTCGGCGAGCCGCAGGCGGTGATGCTCGACGAGTTGCTCGGCGCGCTCCCGCAGGCCGCGGAAGGGCAGCCCGTGCGAGGGCAGCACCAGCGTGTCGGCCGGCAGCCGCGCGTAGTTGGCGATCGAGGCGAGGAAGAGGCCCAGCGGGTCCGCGTCGGGCTCGACGGAGCTCACGGCGACGTTGGTCGAGATCTTCGGCAGGATCATGTCCCCCGAGATGAGCACGCCGAGCCGCTCGCTGTAGAGCGCGGCATGCTCGGGCGCGTGGCCGTAACCCATGATCACGCGCCAGACGTTGGCGCCGATCGCGATCGCGTCGCCGTCCATCAGCCGGCGGTAGCGGGTGGGCAGATCCTGGACGTTGCGCCGGTAGTGGTTGCCGCGCGCGCGGAAGCCCGCGAGCCGGGCCTCGTCGAGGCCATGCTCGGCGAGGAACGCGATCAGGTTCTCGTTGGTGAAGCCGGCGGCCGAATCGTGCCAGACGTGGGCGGTCAGGTAGTCGGCCTGCGACACCAGGAACGGCGCGTCGAATTTCCTCGTGAGCCAGCCCGCGAGCCCGGCGTGGTCGGGGTGGCAGTGCGTCGCGAACACGCGCGTCACCCGGCGCCCGCCGAGCTCCGCCGCGAACACCTGTTCCCACAGCGCGCGCGTCGCGTCGTTGCCGATCCCCGAATCGACGATCGCCACGGCCTCGCCGTCGTCGAGGAGCCACAGGTTGATGTGGTCGAGCGCGAACGGCAGCGGCATGCGCAGCCAGAACACGCCGGGCGCGACCTCGAGGGCGGTGCCCGGCTCGGGCGGGTGGCGGAAGGGGTAGTCGAGGACCTGTTCGGGTGTCATCGCAGCGGGGCGGGAAGGGGGCTTCCGCCAGGGCGGCTCCGATCCGTTCGCAACCCGGGTCCGAGCCGCCTCCGACATCGGGGGCTCGCGGGGATGTTTTTCCCCTTTCCTCGGATATTCCCTAGAATCGGCAGCCTGATCCCAGCGAGCCCCGGATTCTCGCAGATCCGGTGCACTGCGCCAAATCGGTGCAGCCGTCTCGCCGGGTGCGCTCGCCGCGAGGATCCGCCCGATGGACCGCCCCGACACGCCCCTGCCCGCCGCCGCCGTCCCGATGCTCGACTTCCCGCAGCTCGACTTCGCGCTGGGCGAGGAGGTCGACATGCTGCGCCGGACGGTGCGCGAGTTCGCCGCCGCCGAGATCGCCCCGCGCGCCGCCGAGATCGACCGCTCGAACACGTTCCCGATGGACCTCTGGCGCAAGATGGGCGAGTTGGGGCTCCTTGGCGTCACCGTCGAGGAGGCGTACGGCGGCACGGCGATGGGCTACCTCGCCCACATCGTCGCCATGGAGGAGGTGAGCCGCGCCTCCGCGGCGGTGGGCCTGTCCTACGGCGCGCACTCGAACCTCTGCGTGAACCAGATCCGCCGCAACGGCAGCGAGGCGCAGAAGCGCAAGTACCTGCCGAAGCTCGTCTCCGGCGAGCACGTCGGCGCGCTCGCGATGAGCGAGCCGGGCGCGGGCTCCGACGTGGTCGGGATGCGGCTGCGCGCCGAGCACCGCGGCGGCAAGTTCGTCCTGAACGGGAACAAGATGTGGATCACCAACGGGCCCGACGCGGACACGCTGGTCGTGTACGCGAAAACCGACCTCGAGGCCGGCCCGCGCGGCATCACCGCGTTCCTCGTCGAGAAGGGCATGCCCGGCTTCACGACCGCGCAGAAGCTCGACAAGCTCGGGATGCGCGGCTCGAACACCTGCGAGCTCGTGTTCCAGGACTGCGAGGTGCCGGAGGAGAACATCCTCGGCGGCTTCGGGCGCGGCGTGAACGTGCTGATGAGCGGGCTCGACTTCGAGCGCGCGGTGCTCTCCGGCGGGCCGCTCGGGATCATGGCGGCGTGCATGGACGTCGTCGTTCCCTACGTCCACGACCGCAAGCAGTTCGGCCAGCCGATCGGCGAGTTCCAGCTGATGCAGGGCAAGCTCGCCGACATGTACTCGACGATGATGGCGTGCCGCGCCTACGTGTACGCGGTCGGCAGGGCGTGCGACCGCGCGAAGACCCCGGACGCGGTCCGCGCGCTGCGCAAGGACGCGGCCGGCGCGATCCTGTTCGCGGCCGAGAAGGCGACCTGGATGGCCGGCGAGGCGATCCAGGCGCTCGGCGGCAACGGTTACATCAACGACTACCCGACCGGGCGCCTCTGGCGCGACGCGAAGCTCTACGAGATCGGCGCCGGCACGAGCGAGATCCGGCGGATGCTGATCGGCCGCGAGCTCTTCGCCGAGACGCGCTAGCAGCGTGATGCGAGACACCGCAATGACCGCGACGAGGGCCCTTCCGGGACCCCTCCCGGGAGCGAAGCGCGGGTTTCGCGCCGCGGGCTTCGGGGATCCCGAAGGGGGCGTGGCCCCTTCGGGATCGACTTGCTAGGCTCCCCCGGCGCGCACAGCGATGTTCGACGCCACCACGCTCGCCCTCTTCGCCGCCGCGTCGCTCGTCCTCGCCCTGACGCCGGGCCCGAACTGGCTCTACCTCCTCTCGCGCACGCTCGCGCAAGGGCGCCGCGCCGGCCTCGTGTCGTGGGCGGGGACGACCTGCGGCCTCGCGTTCCACATGGTGGCCGCGTCGCTCGGCCTCACCGCGGTGCTGCTCGCCGTGCCCTACGCGTACGACGCGATCCGCCTCGCCGGCGCCGCGTATCTGCTCTGGCTCGCGTGGACGACGGTGCGCGGGGCGCGCGGCGCCGCGTTCGCGCCGGTGCCGCTGCCGCCGGCGCCCGACCGGGTGCTGTTCCGGCAGGGCGTGCTCTCGAGCATCCTCAACCCCAAGGTGGCGCTCTTCTATCTCGCCCTGCTGCCCCAGTTCATCGATCCGGCGCGGGCCCCGGTGCTCGCGCAGGGCCTCGTCCTCGGCGTGGTGCAGATCGCGGTCACCGCCGCAGTGGACGTCGGCCTGGTGCTCGTCGCCGCCGCCCTGGCGCGGCGCATCGCGCGCCGGCCGGCGTGGGTGGCGATGCAGCGCTGGTTGCTCGGCACGGTCTTCGGCGCGCTCGCCGTCTGGCTCGCGGCCGCGCGCCGGGACGCGTGAGGCGCGCCGTGGCGGCGCTCTTCGAGACCGCGCGGGGCACCGTCCACGCCTGGCAGTGCGACCACATGGGCCACGCCAACGTGCGCGCTTTCGGCGAGTTCTTCGAGGAGGCCTGCTGGCAGGTGTACAACCGAGTCGGCATCACGCCCTCGCTCCTGCGCAGCGGCAGGATCCACATGGCCGCCGTGCAGCAGGACATCACCTACCGGAAGGAGCTGCTCGCGGGCGACGTCGTCGAGGTGCGCTCGGGCGTCATCGAGATCCGCGACAAGGTGCTGCGGTTCGTCCACGAGCTGCGCAACAGCGAGACGGGCGAGCTCTGCGGCACGAGCGTCTTCACGGTCGTGTGCCTCGACGCCGAGGCGCGCCGGGCACGGCCCTTCCCCGAGGAGATCGCCGCGACGGCGCGCGCGCTCCTCATCGACTACCCGGCCGCGGAGTGAAGCGCCGCCGCGCGACCCCCGGGCCCATTTCAAGGAGGCGAACCATGCTGAACGATCCGGTTGTCATCCTCTCCGCCGCCAGGACCCCGATGGGCGGCTTCCAGGGCGACCTGAAGGGCTTCTCCGCGCCCGAGCTCGGGGCCGCCGCGATCCGCGCGGCGGTCGAGCGCGCGCGCGTGAAGCCGGAGCAGGTCGAGGAAGTCATCATGGGGTGCGTCCTGCCCGCCGGCCAGGGGCAGGCGCCCGCGCGCCAGGCGAGCCTCGGGGCCGGGCTGCCGCTCGCAGCCGGCTGCACTACCGTCAACAAGATGTGCGGCTCGGGGATGAAGGCCGCGATGTTCGCGCACGACCTCCTCGCCGCCGGCACCAACGACGTCATGGTCGCCGGCGGCATGGAGTCGATGTCGAACGCGCCCTACCTGCTGCCCAAGGCGCGCGCCGGCTACCGCATGGGGCACCAGCAGGTGCTCGACCACATGTTCTTCGACGGGCTCGAGGACGCCTACGACAAGGGCCGGCTGATGGGCACGTTCGCCGAGGACTGCGCCGCGAGCTTCGGGTTCACCCGCGAGGAGCAGGACCGTTTCGCGATCGCGTCGCTCGAGCGTGCGATGCAGGCGAACCGGGACGGCTCGTTCGCGTGGGAGATGACGCCGCTCGCCATCAAGGCGGGCAAGGACGAGAAATTCATCGAGAACGACGAGCAGCCGTTCAAGGCGAACCTCGAGAAGATCCCGGCGCTCAAGCCCGCCTTCCGCAAGGACGGCACGGTGACCGCCGCCAACTCGTCGTCGATCTCCGACGGCGCGGCGGCCATGGTGCTCGCGCGCCGGTCCACCGCCGAGAAGCTCGGGCTCGCGCCGCTCGCGGTGATCGTCGGCCACGCGACGCACGCGCAGGAGCCGGCGCTCTTCACCACCGCCCCGGTCGGCGCGATCCGCAAACTCTACGAGAAGACCGGCTGGAGCACGAAGACGGTGGATCTCTTCGAGGTGAACGAGGCGTTCGCGGTGGTGACGATGGCCGCGATGAAGGAGCACGGCCTCGCGCACGAGAAAGTGAACGTCCACGGCGGCGCCTGCGCGCTCGGGCACCCGATCGGCGCCTCGGGGGCGCGCATCATCGTCACGCTGATCGGCGCGCTCAGGAAGCGCGGCCTGCGGCGCGGCGTGGCGAGCCTCTGTATCGGCGGTGGCGAGGCGACCGCGGTGGCGATCGAGCTCGTGTAAGGCGAAACCGCAAAGGCGCAAAGTGGCGCGAAGGATCGGCGCGATGATCACC